>RPRK01000079.1 GCA_003818495.1 Burkholderiales bacterium | reverse complement strand
GAACCCGAGGAGAACCGGATGAAACGTCGTGAAACCCTGCTCGCCGCGGCGGGCGCGTTCGTCGCCAGCGGCCTGCCCGCGACGCGCGCGGCGCACGCCCAGGCGATGCCGAGCGTGAAGATGATGATTCCCGCCAATCCCGGGGGCGGCTGGGACCAGACCGGGCGCAGCCTCGCGGCGGCGATGCAGGCGGCGAAGGTCGCTCAGTCGGTCCAGTTCGACAACAAGGGCGGCGCCGCCGGCACCATCGGCCTCGCGCAGTTCGTCAACGCCTCCAAGGGCGATCCGAACACGCTGATGATGGGCGGCATGGTGATGGTCGGCGGCATCGCGCTGAACAAGTCGCCGGTCGACCTCACGATGGTCACGCCGATCGCGCGCCTGACCACCGAGTACGAGGTCATCGTGGTGCCGGCCAACTCGCCGCACAAGACGATCGGCGACCTCGTCAAGGCGTTCAAGGCCGAGCCGGGCAAGGTGGCCTGGGGCGGCGGCTCCGCCGGCGGCACCGACCACATCCTGGTCGGGCTGATCGCCAAGGCGGTCGGCGCCGATCCGTCGAAGATCAACTACGTGCCCTTCAAGGGCGGCGGCGAGGCGATCACCTCGATCATCGGCGGCCACGTCGCGGCCGGCGTCTCGGGCCTGGGCGAGTTCGCCGAGCAGATCAAGGCGGGCCGGATGCGCGCGCTCGCGGTCTCGAGCCCCAAGGCGCTGGCGGGCATCCCCTCGCTCAAGGAGCAGGGCATCGACGTCGAGCTCGGCAACTGGCGCGGCATCTTCGCGGCGCCCGGCATCACGCCGGCGCAGCGCGATGCGCTGATCGCGGCGGTGAAGGCGGGCACCGACTCGCCGATGTGGAAGGAGTCGCTGACCAAGTTCGGCTGGGACGCCGCCTACCTGCCGGGCGACGAGTACAAGAAGTACCTCGACGAGGACATCAAGCGGATCGGCGCGATCATCGACTCGCTCGGCCTGCGCAAGTAGGTCGCCGCGATGGCCGGGCCCCGCGGCGCCGAGCGCCCCAAGCGCGCCGAACTCGTCGTGTCGCTGGGCGTGCTCGCGCTCGGCGTCGGGGCCTCGGCGATCGCGCTGTCCCTGCCCGAGGCCGGGGGCTACTCGCGCATCGGCCCCAACTTCGTGCCCAAGCTGGTGGCCGGCGGCCTCGTGCTGCTCGGCCTCTGGCTGCTGTGGGAGGCCTTCAGCGGCGGCTGGCGCATGGCGGTCCCGGACGATCCCGAGGAGCGCGGTGACCACGCCTTCGTGGCGCCCGCGTTCCTCTGGGTCGGGGCCGGGCTCGTGGCCCAGATGGCACTGATCCACACCGCGGGCTTTCCGATCGCGGCGATGGCGCTGTTCACCTGCGTGGCGCGCGGCTTCGGCAGCACGCGGTGGCTGCGCGACGCGGGCGTCGGCCTCGCGATCGGGGTCGTGGTGTTCCTCTTCTTCGTGCGCTTCCTCAACGTGAACCTGCCCGCAGGCTGGCTGCTGCCGGTGCTGGGCACGGCGGGACTATGACCGAGACCTTCGCCGCGCTCGCCCAGGGCTTCTCGGTCGCGCTCCAGCCGCTGAACCTGCTGTGGGGCCTCGTGGGCGTGACGCTCGGCACGGCGGTGGGCGTGCTGCCCGGCGTCGGGCCCGCGCTCACCGTCGCGATGCTGCTGCCGCTGACCGTGAAGCTCGAGCCGACCGGCGCGCTGATCATGTTCGCCGGCATCTACTACGGTGCGATGTACGGCGGGTCGACCACGACGATCCTGCTCAACACGCCCGGCGAGTCGGCCTCGATCGCCACCGCGCTCGAGGGCAACAAGATGGCCCGCAAGGGGCGGGCGGGCCCCGCGCTCGCGACCGCGGCGATCGGCTCCTTCGTCGCCGGCTCGATCGCGACCGTCCTGCTCACGCTGCTCGCGCCGCTGGTGGTCGAGCTCGCGCTGAAGTTCGGTCCGGCCGAGTATTTCGCGCTGATGGTGTTCGCCTTCGTCACGGTGGCCGCGGTGCTCGGCAGCTCGACGGTGCGCGGGCTCACGACGCTGTTCCTCGGACTGCTGCTCGGGCTGGTGGGCATCGACGAGGCGACGGGACAGATGCGCTTCACGTTCGGCGTGCCCGAGCTGCTCGACGGCATCGACGTGGTGGTGCTCGCCGTCGGCCTGTTCGCAGTCGGCGAGACGCTCTACGTCGCGGCCTACCAGAGCCGTCAGCAGGATCGCCTCGAGCGGCTCTCCGGCTCGATCTGGATGAGCCGGGAGGACTGGAAGCGCTCGTGGCCGGCCTGGCTGCGCGCCACCGGCATCGGATTTCCGTTCGGCACGATCCCGGCCGGCGGCGCCGAGATCCCGACGTTCCTGTCGTACGCGCTCGAGAAGAAGCTCTCGAAGCACCCCGAGGAGTTCGGCCACGGTGCGATCGAGGGCGTGGCGGGGCCCGAGGCGGCGAACAACGCGTCGTCGACCGGCGTGCTGGTCCCGCTGCTGACGCTCGGGATCCCGACGTCGGCCACCGCGGCCATCCTGCTCGCGGCCTTCCAGAACTACGGCCTGCAGCCCGGCCCGCTGCTGTTCCAGACGCAGGGCGCGCTGGTGTGGGGGCTGATCGCGAGCCTGTACGTCGGCAACGTGCTGCTGCTGGTGCTGAACCTGCCGCTGATCGGCCTGTGGGTGAAGGTGCTCGCCATCCCCAAGCCGGGCCTGTACGCGGGCATCCTCGTCTTCGCGACGCTGGGCGCCTACAGCCTGCACCAGTCGGTGGTCGACCTGGTCACGCTGCTGGTGTTCGGCCTGCTGGGCTTCACGATGCGCCGCTTCGGCTTCCCGGTGGCGCCGGCGGTGATCGGGCTGATCCTCGGCCCGCTGGCCGAGGCGCAGTTCCGGCGGGCGCTGTCGATCAGCCAGGGGGACCTGTCGGTGTTCGTCACGCAGCCGATCTCGGCGTCGCTGCTCGCGCTGACCGCACTGCTGATCGTCGGACCGTTCCTCTGGCGGCGCCTGCGCGGGGCGTGAGCCGCCGTCGCGCAGTGTGCCGATGCCGATGCCGATGCTAATGCTGATGCCCGGGCCGGTCGATCCGGCCCGGCGCCCGGTTCAGGGCTCGTCGACCGCCACCGGCTGCGGGTCGGGCAGCCGGGCGACCAGCACCTTGTCGACGCGATTGCGGTCCATGTCGACCACCTCGAAGCGGTAACCCGACGCCTCGAAGTGGTCGGCGACCGTCGGGATGCGGCCCAGGCTGTGCATCGCGAAGCCGCCCACCGTGTGGAAGCCGCGCTCGTCCTGCTCGGGCAGCTCGTCGATCTCGAGGACCTGCTTCAGGCGCTCCAGGCCCACCGAGCCGTCTACCAGCCAGGAGCCGTCCTCGCGCCGCACCAGGTCGGTGTCGGTCGGGTCGTCCTGCTCGGGCAGGTCGCCGACGATCGAGGTCAGCACGTCGGTGAGCGACACCAGGCCCTGCAGGTCGCCGTACTCGTCGACGATCAGCCCGAACTGCACCCGCTCGCGGCGAAAGCTCTCGAGCAGCTGGGTCGTGCTGATGGTCTCGGGCAGGAACAGCGGCGGCGTCAGGTGTCCCTCGACGTCGAGCGGCACGCCCTGCAGGGCGGGCTTGAGGAGATCGCCGATCCGCAGCACGCCCAGGATGTGCTCCAGGCCGCCACGGCACACCACCACGCGCGAATGCGGGCTGTCCGCGATGCAGCCGCGCACCGTGGCGTCGTCCTCGTCGAGGTCGATCGCGAAGATGTCCATCCGGGGCGTCATGATCGCGCCGATCCGCTGGTCGTCGAGACGCAGCACGTTCGAGACGATCGCCTGCTCGCTCTCGTGGAAGACGCCGGCCTCGGCGCCCTGTTCCATCAGCACCTTGATCTCGTCGTCGGTCACCGGCGGCTCGTCGGTGCGGCGCGCGCCGATCAGGCGCAGCAGCAGGTTGCTCGAGCCGGACAGGCCGATCACCAGCGGGCGCGCGAATCCCGAGAACCACACCATCGGGCGCGCCACCACCGATGCGATGCGCTCCGGCGCGAGCAGCGCGAGCCGCTTGGGCACCAGCTCGCCGATCACCACCGACAGGTAGGTGATGATCACGACGACCAGCGCCACCGAGAAGCCCTTCGCGTAGGGCGCGAGCACCTCGTACTGCGACAGCCAGGCGGCGATCGGCGCGGCGATCAGCCCCTCGCCGACCACGCCGCTCAGGATCCCGATCGTGGTGATGCCGACCTGCACCGTCGACAGGAAGGCCGAGGGCTCCTCGTTGAGCATGACGGCCGACTTCGCCCCCGGGAAGCCGTCGTCCGCCATCCGCTGCAGCCGGGCCTTGCGCGAGGAGACGACGGCCATCTCCGACATCGCGAACACCGCGTTGAGCAGGATCAGGAGCAGGAGCAGTAGAACATCCATCTAGGGGGGAGATGAGTGGCGATCACGGCAGGATAGCACTGAGGCCTGCCGGTCGATCGCCGCTTGATCTGGCTCAATGCCGCGCCGGTCCCGCCGTGACACCCTTGCGACAACGCTGGCAAAGGGGGGTCGCACCCTCGGGAGACCCGATGCACGTCCACCTGCTTCGACCGTCCTCGGCGGTCGCCGCACCCGTCGACGCCGACCCGATCGGCGAGACGCCGGTCCGGCGCGCGGCCCGTCTGCTGGCCGGGCTGCCGCTGTTCGATGGGGTGCTCGACGAGTCGGCCGAGTCCGCGCTCGAGGGGGCCACCGTGCGGTCGGCGCCCGCCGGGACGGTGCTGTTCCGGGCCGGCGAGCCCGCCGAGGCGCTGTACGTGGTGATCGAGGGGCGCGTGAGGCTCACCCTCGGGCGCCCGCCGACGGTCCGCGTGCTGGCCTCGACGGAGCGTGGCGACACCATCGGCCTGGCGGCGCTGCTGCGCAGCGACGTCTATCCCGTCAACGCAGGGGTCGTCGCGGACGCGCTGCTGGTCGAGCTGCCCGCCGAGACCATCCGGCGGGCGATCGTCGGGCACCCGGTGATCGCCGCCCGCCTGATCGGCGACATGGGCGCCAAGCTGGCGCGTTTCGTGCGCGACATCGGTGGCTTCACGCAGCGCACGGCGCGGGCGCGGGTCGCGCGGCTGCTGTGCGACCTGCACCGCGACGCCCCGGCCGGCGTCGTCGAGGTCGCGTTCGACGAGCCCAAGCGGCTGATCGCGATGCGGCTGGCGATGACCCCCGAGACGCTCTCGCGCGAGCTGCACGAGCTGGCCGCGCAAGGGCTGATCGAATCGCGCCGCACCCGGTTCCGGGTGCTCGATGCCGCCGGCCTGGCCCAGGCCGCGGAGGACGCCGTGCCCGTGGCGGGAACGACATGAGCGGCGGTCAGCAGGGTCGCCCCGCCGCACCGGCCGACATGGCGGCGCTGCTCGCGGCGTCGGGGCTGCCGCCGCTCAGGCTGCGGGGCCGCACGGTGCTGCCGATCGTGCAGGGCGGCATGGGCGTGGGGGTGTCGGCCCACCGGCTGGCCGGAGCGGTCGCCGCGCAGGGCGCCGTCGGCACGATCGCCTCGGTGGACCTGCGCCGTCACCATCCCGACCTGATGGAGGAGACCGGTCACCTGCCGGCCGCCGAGGCCGGCCCGCTGATCGACGCGGCGAACCTGGTCGCGCTCGACCGGGAGATCCGGGCGGCGCGCGCCCTCGCGGGCGGGCACGGGATGATCGCGGTGAACGTGATGCGGGCGGTCACCGCCTATCCCGAGTACGTCCGTCAGGCCTGCCGCAGCGGGGCCGACGCGATCGTGATGGGTGCGGGCCTGCCGCTCGACCTGCCGGATCTCGCGGCCGGGTATCCGGACGTCGCGCTGATCCCCATCCTGTCGGACCTGCGCGGCATCCAGCTGGTGGTGCGCAAGTGGCAGCGCAAGGGACGCCTGCCCGATGCGATCGTCATCGAGCATCCCAGGCATGCGGGCGGCCATCTCGGTGCGACGCGCCTGGAGGAGCTGGAGGATGCGCGTTTCGACTTCGAGACGGTCGTGCCGCAGGCCCGTGCGTTCTTCGCCGAGCTCGGCCTGGCACCCGACGCGATTCCGCTGATCCCGGCCGGCGGGATCGACAGCCATGCGCGGGTCCGCGAGCTGCTGGGTCTCGGCGCGGCGGCGGTGCAGCTCGGCACCGCGTTCGCGGTGACGCAGGAGGGCGACGCCCATCCGGCGTTCAAGGAGGTGCTGGCGGGCGCCGGCAGCGAGCAGGTCGTCGAGTTCATGAGCGTGGCCGGTCTGCCGGCCCGCGCGGTGGCGACGCCCTGGCTGGTGAAGCACCTGGCCGCGCAGCCCCGCAAGGCCGAGCTCGCGCGGGTCAAGGCGCGCTGCGTGATGGCCTTCGACTGCCTGATCCAGTGCGGGCTGCGCGACGGCATCGGCAAGTTCGGGCAGTTCTGCATCGATCGGCAGCTCGCGGCGGCGGTCAGCGGCGACGTCCGGACCGGGCTGTTCTTCCGGGGCGCCGGGCAGTTGCCGTTCGGCGACCGCATCCGGCCGGTCGGCGAACTGGTGCGGGTGCTGCTCGGCGGGGCGCCGGCGCCGGTCTGAGCCGCGGCGGCGGATCGGGAGCGCGGATCGGGGACCTGGATCAGGGGCGCAGCAGCGCTGCGATCGCGTCGGGGTTCGACGGGAAGTACAGGTGCAGGAAGGACGCGACGAGCCGTCCGCTGCGCCAGACCGGCTCGGGGCGGCCGTGGTCGAGGGCCGCGCGCGTGTGGGCCGCCGGCGCGAGGCGCACCTCGGCGCTCGCATGGTGGAAGGTCTGGCCGCGCAGCGTGCCCTCGGGCAAGGCGAGCGTCTGCAGGCCGATGTTGGCCAGGCGTTCGCCCACCCGCGCCGCGCCCGGCAGCAGGCCGAGCATGGGCGCGCGCCGGCCCTGCGTGTCCTCGAGCGCGTCGAGGAGCCAGAGCAGGCCGCCGCACTCGGCGAGGATCGGCCGTCCCGCCGCATGGTGGGCGAGCACCGATCCGCGGGTCACCGCGTTGCCGGCGAGCGCATCGAGGTGCAGCTCCGGATAGCCGCCCGGCAGGTACAGCGCGCCGCAGCCCTCGGGCACCGGCTCGTCGGCGAGCGGCGAGAACGGGCAGGGGGTGGCGCCGAGCGCGCGCAGCACGTCGAGGTTCGCCTCGTAGAGGAAGGCGAAGGCCGCGTCGCGTGCGACGGCCACTCTCAGGCCGTCGAGCCGCCGTGGCGGCACCGGCTCGTGCACCTCGGGCAGCCGGACCTCGGGTGGGGGCGGTATCGGTCCGTCGGCGACGAGCGCGGCGGCGGCGGCACGGATCCGCGCCTCGAGATCGGCGATCTCGGCGGCCTGCACGAGGCCGAGGTGGCGCGAGGGCAGCGCGAAGCCCGCGTCGCGCGGCAGCGCGCCATAGAACCGCAGCGAAGGCGGCAGACTCTCGCGCAGCATGCGCGCGTGGACCGCGCCCGCGCTGCGGTTCGCGACCACGCCCGCCAGACCCGGTTCGGACCGGTAGGTGGCCAGGCCGAGCGCGAGCGCGCCGAAGGTCTGCGCCATCGCCGACGCGTCGATCACGGCGAGCACCGGCAGGCCGAAGCGGCGGGCGAGGTCGGCGCTCGAAGGGGTGCCGTCGTACAGGCCCATGGCGCCTTCGACCAGCACCACGTCGGCCTCCACGGCCGCGCGATGCAGCAGCGCCGCGCAGTGCTCCGGGCCGCCCATCCACAGGTCGAGCTGGCGGACGGGCGAGCCGACGGCACGTTCGAGGACCATCGGGTCGAGGAAGTCGGGGCCGGTCTTGAACACCCGCACGCAGAGTCCGGCATCGGTCCAGGCCCGTGCCAGCGCGGCGGTGACGGTCGTCTTGCCGTGCCCCGAGGCCGGCGCCGAGACCATCAGCGCACCGGCGCTCATCGGTCGCGCGCGCAGTCCTGCGGGCAGTCGGCGCCGGTCTCGACCTGCAGGGTCACGTGACCGATCCCGAAGCCGCGCTCGAGCGAGGCGCGCGCATCGGCGAGGAACGCGTCACCGGGGTGGCCCTGCGGCATCTCGAGGTGCGCGCTGAGCGCCACGCCCGAGCTGCCCAGCGGCCAGACGTGCAGGTCGTGCAGGCCGGCGACGCCGGGCATCTGGCGCAGGTGCCGCTCGACCGCGTCGGGATCGATCGCTTCGGGCACCGCGTCCATCGACAGGGCGAGCGACTGGCGCGCGAACGACACGGTGCTCCAGCCGACCAGGGCGGCGATCCCGAGACTGATCGCCGGGTCGAGCCGAAGCCAGCCGGTGGCGGCGACCACGAGGCCGCCGACCACGACGCCGGCCGACACCGCGGCGTCGGCGACCATGTGCAGGAACGCGCCGCGCACGTTGACGTCGGCGTGCCGCCCGCGCGACAGCAGCCAGGCGGTGACGCCGTTGACGACGATGCCCGCCGCGGCCACGCCGACGACGATGCCGGCATCGACCGGCGCGGGCTCGCCCAGCCGGCGGACCGCCTCCCAGGCGATCGCGAGCACCGCCACGCCCAGCAGCGCGGCGTTGAGCAGCGCGGCGAGCAGGGCCCCGCGGCGCCAGCCCCAGGTGTAGCGCGCGCTGGTGGGACGCTGCGCCGCCCAGGCGCCCAGCCACGCGAGCGCGAGGCCCAGCACGTCGCCGAGGTTGTGCCCCGCGTCGGACAGCAGCGCGAGCGAACCCGAGTACCAGCCCGCCCAGGCTTCGAGCGCGACGAAGGCCGCGTTGATCGCGATGCCGATGGCGAAGACGCGGCGCTGGCCGGCGGGCGGGAGGGGCGCGTGGGCGTGGGAGTGGCCGTGAGCGTGGTCGCCGGAGTCGGCGTGCGCGTGGCCGTGCGCTCGATCATCGGCGTGGCCGTGAGCGTGGCCGTGAGCATGATCCGGACCGTGGTCGTGATCGTGATCGGGATGGCGGTCGGACGTGCCCATGCGGGGATTATCGCCCCCGTCCCGCGCGCCGCCGCGCCTTGACCGGACCGGCGTGGCGGTCGTTCGTCTTTCGCTTAGACTGCCTGCGCGATGCGACTCGACGTCCTGCTGCCCGTGCTGGCTCATCTCGCGGTGTTCGTCGCCGTGACGCTGCGCGTGCTGTCGCGTCGTAATCCGCCGGGCGTGGCCATGGCCTGGATCCTGATGGTGCTGCTGGTGCCGGTCGGAGGCCTGGTGCTGTACGTGATGATCGGCGAGCGCCGACTCGGCCGCCGCTGGATCGTCCGGGCCGAGGCCGAGCGGGCGGCGCTCGCCCGCCGGTTCGCCTCGCTGGCGGCCGAGGCGGTCCTGGATCCGGCCGATACCGGGCCGGTCGGCGAGCCGGTGGCACGCCTCGCCCAATCGCTCGGCGCGATCCCGGTGATGCGCGGTCATCGCATCGAGCTCTTCGCCGACAGCGACCTCATCCTGGAGGCCCTGATCGCGGACATCGACGCCTGCAGGGAGCGCTGTTCCCTCGAGTTCTACATCTGGCACGAGGGCGGTCGCGTCGACGAACTCATCGAGGCGCTGATGCGCGCCGCCCGTCGCGGCGTGCTCGTGACGGCGCTGATGGATGGCCTGGGCAGCCGTCCGTTCGTGCAGCGCGGCGCACCCGCGCGCATGCGCGCCGCCGGCATCGAGGTGGTGGTGGTGCTGCCCGCGAGCGCGCTCCGGATGGCGGTCGCGCGAGCGGATCTGCGCAATCACCGCAAGATCGCGGTCTTCGACGACCGCGTCGCCTGGACCGGCAGCTTCAACCTCGCCGATCCGCGCCACTTCAAGCGCGATGCCGGCGTCGGCCAGTGGATCGACGCGATGGTGCGCGTGCAGGGGCCGAGCGCGGCCGTGCTCGGTGCGATCTCGAACGCGATGGCGGTGCTGCAGTCGGGGCCGCGGCTGCGCGACGAGCGGCCCGCCGACCACGGACCGATCGCCGGCCCGGTCGCGCTGCAGGCCTACCCGTCGGGGCCGGGCTTCGCCTTCCAGCACGTCGAGTCGGTGATCCTCACCGCGATCTACGCCGCGCGTCGCGAGCTGATCCTCACCACGCCGTACTTCGCGCCCGGCGAGTCGGTCGTGGTCGCGCTGCGATCGGCCGCCCGCCGCGGCGTCGACGTCGTGCTGCTGCTCCCGTGGCAGTGCGATTCGCGGCTCGTGCAGTACGCCAGCGCGTCGTACTTCGACGAGCTGCTCGCCGCCGGCGTGCGCATCGAGCGCTTCCACGGCGGGCTGCTGCACACCAAGAGCATGGTGATCGACCGCGAGGTGTCGGTGTTCGGCACGGTCAACTTCGACCTCCGCAGCTTCCACCTGAACTTCGAGCTGTCGATGCTGATCTACGACCGCCCGTTCGCCGAGCAGCTGCTGGCGCTGCAGCGTCACTACCTCGAGGCCTGCGAGCCGATGGACCTGCGGGCCTGGCGGGCGCGGCCGCTGTGGCGGCGGGTGGTGGAGAACGCCGCGCAGCTCGCGTCGCCGGTGCTCTGAGCGGCGCGCGGCGCGTGCCGCGGCGCCGGATCAGCCCCGCCCGCTCAGCTCGGCGTAGATGCCGGCGAGCGCCGCCGGCAGCGCCGGCACGTCGTCGATGACGCGATACCGGTTCGGCGCGCACATCCGGCGCAGGTAGTCGTGCCCGCCCGGGTCGATGGTCACGCAGAAGGGGACGACGCCCGCGCGCGAGGCGTCGGCGAGGGCGCGTGCGGTGTCGCGGATGCCGTACTCCGGGTCGAGCCGGTCCGGGCCGTAGTCGGAGTCCTGCGGATAGCCGTCGGAGACGACGACGAGCAGCCGGGTCGACGCCGGCTGTCGCGCGAGCTTCGCCGTCGCATGCCGGATCGCCGCGCCCATGCGGGTCGAGCCGCGCGGCTCCATCGCCGCGAGCGCCGCCCAGGTCGTGCCGTTCAGCGGGTCTTCGAACGCCTTGGCGACCAGGAACTCGACGTTGTCGCGCCCATCGCCCGAGAAGCCGTAGAGCGCGCACGCGTCGCCCAGCGCGGCGAGCGTGTCCGCCATCAGCGCGAGCGCGTCCTTGGCGACGTCGATCACGCGGCGGCGTGGCGTGCCGCGGGCGGGCTCGGGCGGATCGTCGTACAGGCCGTAGAGCAGCGCGCCGGTGTCCACCCACGGCGCGGGCTCGGGTGCGTCCCGCGGGGCCGCGTCGGGGTCGGGCAGCGCGACCGCGGTGGATGCGCTCATGTCGACGAGGAATGCCGCGGCGACGTCGCGCACCACCGGGTCGCGCCGCACGTAGGCACGCTCGTCCGAAGCGTGACCGGCCCGCCGGTCGAGCACCGAGGCGACGAGTCCGTCGAGGTCGAGCTCGTCGCCGTCGCCGACGCCGCGCACGCGACGCCTGCCGCTCGGTCGCAGCACGGCGAGTCGCCGGCGCAGCGCGCGCCAGAGCTCCGGGTGGCGCGCGCGGACGTCGTCGCCGAAGCCGGTGGCCGTGCCGCGCAAGCGCGACTCGTTCACCCGGCACCAGGCGCGCAGATAGCGCGACGCGGTCCAGTCCCACTCGTCGTGCAGTACTCCGCCGGGCGGCGGCCGCGGGGCGGGTTCGATCCGCGCCACGCGGCGGGGGCGTCCGAACGCGTCGAGCGCCGGCGCGTCGTCTGCGGGCGGCTCGGCCAGCACCGCGCCCTGCGGTGCGGCGCCGAGGCCCTCGCCGGCGCGCGCCGTGCCCGAGACGGCGCCCGCCGGACGCGCGGTGCCGGCCTCGGCCGTGCCCGCATCGCCGTCCTCGGCCGTGCCCTCGGCCCGGCCGTCGCCGCCCGGCGAGGCTCCCTCGGACGCACCCGACGCCTCGGCGTCGGCGTCGGGTGCGACGATCCGGAGCATCGACGTGCGCGCCTCGCCCGTCGGGCCTGCGGCCGCCTCGATCCGGGCCACGATGCGGCGGGCCGCGGCGCGTGCCGCGTCGTGTGTCGCGTGCGGGGCACGCAGCGGTTCGACCTCGTCGAGCACCGCGTCGTGCAGGCTGGCCAGTCGCGGATCCTGCAGCAGGGCCCGGGCGCCGACGGCCCGGCCACCGTGCGCGGGCGCTGAGTCGGCGTCCCCGTGAGCCGCCATCGCCTCGAGGGCGAGGGCGCGGATCAGCATGCGGATCGCGCCGCCGGGCGCCGCCGCGGCGAGCCGCGTGCGCGCGATCGCGTTCGCGACCTCGAGGTCGGCCGTGGCGCCGGGGCATCGTCGCCGCAGCCGCGCGTCGATGCGGGCACCCTCGAGCAGCGCGAGCACGCGGGCCAGCAGGACGGGGTGTGTCGGCCGGTGCGCCGACGTGTGCGCGCGCGGTGCGAGCCGCGTGCCGCCCGCACCGCGTGCCTGCGGGCCGGCCGCCGCCGTGCTCGCGCCGCCGTCCTCGGCCGCCAGCGCCTGGCGCAGCACGCCGAGGCGCAGCATCCTCTCGGCCGACCCGCGAGGCATCGACGTGCCGACCCGGTCCGGCACCCTGAGCGTGCCAGGCTCTCCGGAGGGCGGTGGCCTGCGTGCCGCCGTCGCCGGCAGCGCGCAGGGTACGAGCCGCAGCGGCCGGCCGGCGATCGCATGGGCGAGCATCGCGAGCGGGCGGTGCAGGTCCTCGAAGCGCGGCGCCTCCGCGTCGCCGCTCACGGCATCAGCACGTCGCAGACGTCGGTGATCGCGCGCCGCACGTCGGCGTCCTCGGTCAGCGCGCGCGCGATCGCGACGTCGCAGGCGAGTCGCGGCGGGACGCCGCGCGCGATCAGCTTGCCGGCGTGCACCAGCAGCCGCGTGCCGACGCCGTCGTCGAGCCCGTGCCCCTCGAGGTGTCGCAGCCGCTCGCCGATCCGGGCCAGCCGCTGCGCCGTCGGCGCGTCGAGCCCGGTCTCGTGGGCGACGATCGTCGTCTCGGCGTCGATGCCCGGATAGGTGAAGTCGAGACTCACGAAGCGCTGCCGCGTCGAGGCCTTCAGCGTCTTGCCGGCTGCGGCATGACCGGGGTTGTACGACACCACCAGCATGAAGTCCGGATGGGCCTCGAGCAGCTCGCCGGTCTTCTCGATGGGCAGCACGCGGCGGTGGTCGGTCAGCGAGTGGATGACGACCGTGGTGTCGCGCCGGGCTTCGACCACCTCGTCCAGGTAGCACATCGCCCCGCTGCGCACGGCGCGCGCGAGCGGGCCGTCGCGCCACACGGTCGCATCGCCCGACAGCAGCCAGCGGCCGACGAGGTCGGAGGCGCTCAGGTCCTCGTGGCAGGCGACGGTCACCAGCGGCACGTCGAGTGCCGTGCGGGCGCGGCCCGCCTCGCGGTGCAGCCGCCACGCCATGTGCTCGACGAAGCGCGTCTTGCCGCAGCCGGTCGGCCCGCGCAGCAGCACCGGCAGGCGCGCGGCCCACGCGGCCTCGAACACCGCGTGCTCGTCGCCGGTGGGCAGGTACCAGGGCTCGCCCGGCGGCGGGTCGCCGGGGCGGGCAGGCGGGGCCGCGAGGGGCGGCGACGGATGGGCGGGAGGGAAGGGGGTCGGCTCGGTCATCGCGACGGCGAGTCTGCCACGGTGCGCGTGGCGCCGCCCGCGGCTCGTGCGATGATCGGCCGAGGAGGAGACCCCATGCAGCAGGACCCCGGCCGAGGCGGGCTCGCGACCGAAGGCGCCGTCGGCTTCATGAACGGGCTCGACGCGCTGTTCCTCTACCTCGAGAGTCCCGAGACGCCGATGCACGTCGGCTCGATGCACGTGTTCGAGCCGCCGGCCGGCGGCGGCGAGGGCTTCGCGGCCGCGGTGCGGGCGCATCTCGCCGCGCGGCTCGACCGCGCCGACGTCTTCACCCGCAAGCTCGCGCCGATGCCGCTCGGCATCGCCAACCCCGCCTGGGTGCGGGCCGCCGAGGTCGAGCTCGAGCATCACGTGCGCCGGATGCGGCTGCCCGCGCCGGGCACCCTCGCCCAGTTCCACGACCTCGTCGGCAGCCTGCACGCGCGCCCGCTCGACCGCAGCCGGCCGCTGTGGGAGATGGTGGTCGTCGAGGGCCTGCAGGACGGTCGGATCGGCTTCTACGCGAAGGTGCACCATGCGGGCCTCGACGGGCAGGCCGGCGTGGCGCTCGCGCAGGCGGTCTACGACGTGGTCGCGCGCGCGGCGCCCGCGCCGCTCGGGGCGCCCGTCTCGACGGTCGCGACCTCCGGCCACGAGCCGGGGGCGGCTCGCGTCGCCGCGGCCGGCGCGCGCCACAATGCCGCGCAGCTGCTCGGGTTCGGGGCGCGGCTGCCCGCGCTGCTCCGCTCGGTCGCGCAGGCCGTCGGACCCGCGCTCGGACGCCAGCCGGCAGCAGGGGCAGCAGGGGCGGCCGGGGCACCCGAGGCCACGGGCGGCGCCGGTGCGCTCCTCGGCGGCGAGGGCCTGCTCGCGCCGCGCACCGCGCTCAATGCCTCGATCTCGCGGCGGCGCGCGTTCGCCACGCTGTCCGTGCCGCTCGCCCGCGCCCGGGCGATCGCCCATCGGCACGAGGCGTCGCTCAACGACGTGGTGCTCGCGGCCTGCGGCGGCGCGCTGCGCGAGTGGCTGCTGGCGCGCGACGACCTGCCCGCCGAGTCGCTGCTCGCGGCGATGCCGGTGTCGCTGCGCCGCCCCGGCGATACCACCTCGAACACGCAGGCGATGATGGCGCGGATGACGCTCGCCACCGACATCGCCGACCCCGTCGAGCGGCTCCGCAGGATCCGCGACGCGTCGGGCCGCATCAAGGGGGCGCTGCGCGACGTGAAGTCGGCGGTGCCCACCGAGTTCCCGTCGCTCGGGCTGCCGTGGCTGGGCAATGCGCTCGCGGCGCTCTGGGGGCGCGGACGCCTCGCGAACCGGCTGCCGCCGCTGGCCAACGTGATCGTCTCCAACGTGCCCGGGCCGGCGGTGCCGCTCTACCTGCTGGGCGCGCGGATGCTGCACTACTGGCCGGTCTCGATCCCCTATCACGGCGTGGCGCTTAACGTCACCGTGCAGAGCTACGCCGGCTCGCTCGACTTCGGGCTGATCGCCTGCCGTCGCGCCGTGCCCGACGTGGACGCGCTCGCCACGCTGCTCGCCCGGGCGTTCGACGCGCTCGATGCCGACGCGGCTCGCGCCTCCGACGCGCGTCCCCCCTCCGACGCGCCTCCCGCGACGACCGCACCCGCGCCCCGTCGCCGCCGTGCCGCCGCGCCGAAGGCCGACCGATGAGCACGCCCCGCGCCTCCGAGGGCCCGCCCAGCCTGCTCTGGACGCTGCTCGAGTACCGCGCGCTGCTCGAGGCCGCGCTGCTGCCCGGCTCGCTGCCGCTGCTGATGTCCGCGCCGCGCGGCGACGGCCATCCCGTGCTGCTGGTGCCGGGGTTCGTCGGCGACGCGGGCTCGATGGCGGTGCTCAAGCTGTATCTGCGCAACCGCGGCTACGAGGTCGACGACTGGGGTCTCGGCCGCAACGTCGGCTTCCAGCGCAAGCACGCGCGCGCCCTCGAGCAGAAGGTGCGCTTCCTGCATCACCGCCACGGTCGTCGGGTCAGCCTGGTCGGCTGGAGCCTGGGGGGCGTGTTCTCGATGTTCGCGGCGCACCAGGTGCCCGACTGCGTGCGCAGCGTGGTCACGCTGGGCAGCCCCGTCAGCAGCGACCCGCAGCGCAGCGACTCGCCCGCTCTTGTGAAGGCCCTCTACCGGCTGGTCGCGCATCCGATGGGACCGGTCGCCCACGCTGCGCACGTCGATGCCCGGGTCCTGCGCGCCCCGCCGCCGATGCCGGTGTCCTGCCTCTACTCGGAGACCGACGGCGTGGTGCCGCCGCACGAGGCGACCCTCGCCGGTGGCCGCGAGACCGATGCGGCCGCGCTGCACGAGAACATCCGCGTGCCCGGCAGCCACGTCGGGCTGGGCTTCAACGCGCTCGTGCTGTGGATCGTCGCCGAGCGGCTGTCGCAGCCGGAGGGGGCGTGGCGGCCGTTCGACCCGCAGGGGCTGCCGGGGCAGCTGTACCGGCTGCTGACGCCTTCGTCCGTGCCGACCTGACCGGTCGCGCGCGCGCGGCGCGGCGCACCGGCACCGGCGCATCGAGCAGCGCCAGGTATTCCTGGAAGCTGTCTCGCACGCACTGCGCGAAGAACGCGGGGTCCGGCAGCTGCTCGCGGCACGCGGTCGGCGACACGATCAGCATCCCTTCGTAGCTGGTCACCGCGAACACCAGCCCCATGCCGTCGGCGATCGGCATGATCGCCGAGAAGTAGGTCATCCGCGCGCCGCCCAGGTAGAGCGGCACCGAGGGGCCCGGCACGTTGGCGATCGTGCAGTGCGCGAGCGGCGCCCGCCGCCCCGCGCCGGTGGCCATGCCGCCGAGCAGCTTCGCCGCGAGCGACAGCGTCGCGGCCGGCGTGTGCCGCGCCACGTCGGTCAGCTCGCGCGCCGGCACGGCGCGGGCATACGCCTCGGAACCGACCGCCTGCGCATGCAGGTACGCCAGCCGCTCGACCGGGTCGGCGAGCTGCGTGCCGAGCGCCACGCGCATCAGCACCAGCTCGCCGTGCGCATCGCCGTCGGCCTGGTCGCGCAGCGTCGCGGGTGCGATCGCCGACAGGCTGGCCGCCGGCAGCTCGTCGGTGTGCATCAGATAGCGCCGCAGCCCGCCCGCGCAGACCGCGAGCACCACTTCGTTGACCGTCGCGCCGTCCACCAGCGCCCGCAGCCGCCGGAAGTCGGCGAGCGGAAAGCGCCGCGTCTCGAACACGCGATGCGGCGAGACCACGGCATTGAAGCGCGTGACCGGCATCGACTCGGGCCTCAGCAGCGCATCGGCCACCAGCCCCCCCGCCACCGGCAGCAGCCGGGTGGCGAGCGTCGCGAGCGGTCTGGCCAGCCGCAGCGGCGAGGTCGCGTTGCGCAGCAGGCTGCGCCCGAGCAGGGCCAGCGTCCCCGGGGGCGACTCGGGGAACCACGGCTCGGGCGGCGCGGGCGGCTCCGGCGTCGCGCTCGTGTCGTGGAGCACGCGGGTGAGCTCCGAGCCGTCGTCGAGGTCGATCGCCGCGTGGTGCACCTTGGTCAGCAGCGCGAAGCTGCCCCGGGGCAGGTCGAGCAGGCCGTCGAGCCCCTCGATCACGTGGATCTCCCACAGCGGCCGCGACAGGTCGAGGGGACGCGCGTGGATGCGCGAGGCCTGGATGCAGAACTGCCGCCAGTCGCCGGGTGCCGGCAGCGCGATGTGGCGCACGTGGTACTCGAGGTCGAAGCGCTCGTCCTCGATCCAGTACGGATAGTCGAGCTCGAGCGGCACCCGCAGCAGCTTGCGCCGGAACACCGGCGACAGGTGCAGCCTCGCCTCGATGTGGGCGAGGATGCTCTTGAAGCGAACCTTGCCGCCGGGGGCGGTCGACGGATCGTAGATGTGGACCAGCGTGACCGTGCCGCTGGTGTTGTCGCCGTCCGCGTACAGGAAGCGGGCGTCGTCACCGCGAAGCTGTTGCATCCGCCGAGGATGCCCGAGCGCCGGGGCCGGTGCAACGACCGCCCGGCGCCGGGCCGCGCCGGACGGTGCCCCGGCCGGGCGGCGATCGGCCGACGGTCAC
The DNA here is from genome assembly GCA_003818495.1 of Burkholderiales bacterium. Lineage (GTDB taxonomy): Bacteria > Pseudomonadota > Gammaproteobacteria > Burkholderiales > Burkholderiaceae_E > UBA4615. The sequence goes on along the minus strand of RPRK01000079.1, from coordinate 1,940 downwards.
TCCTGCGGGATGTTTCGGGTCGCGACCACGCGGCGGAACCGTGCGATGTCCTGCTGCACCCGGGCGCGGAACGCATCGGGCGACGACGGGCTGGCGCGTCCGCCGAGATCCTCGAGCCGCTGCATCGTCTCGGGCTGCGCGAGCACGGTGCGGACCGCCTGCGAGACCCGCTCGACGATCGGGGCCGGCGTGCCGGGCGCCATCGCGACCCCCAGCCACGACTCGTATTCCAGTCCGGGGATCGTCTCGGCCGCCGACGCCACGCCCGGCACCAGCGCACGGCCGCCCTCCGAGGTCACCGCGATCGCGCGCAGCTTGCCGCTGCGCAGGAACGGCAGCGCCGCGGTCGCGGTCTCGACCATCACCTCGACGCGCCCGCCGGCGACATCGGTGAACGCGGCCGCCGAACCCTTGTACGGCACGTGGACGAGCTCGGTGCCGGTCTCGGCGGCGATCCACTCGCCGATCAGGTGGTGCGCGGTGCCCACGCCCACCGAGGTGAAGGACACCTTGCCGGGCGCGGCGCGTGCCCGATCGACGAGATCGCGCAGCGTGCGGATCGGCGAGTCCGGGGCGACCGCGACGAACATCGGATAGGACGTCAGGGTGCTGACGAACGCGAGCCCGTCCAGCGGATCGAAGGGCATGCGCTTGAGCATCGCGGCCTGGCTCGCATGCCCGCTGGGCAGCAGCAGCCAGGTGTAGCCGTCGGCCGGGCCGCGCGCGACGGCTTCGGCCGCGACCAGGCCGCCCGCGCCGACGCGGTTCTCCACGACCACCGGCTGTCCCAGCAGCGGCTGGATGCGCTGCGCGAGCAGGCGCGCCACCACGTCGGAGCTGCCGCCCGGGGCGAAGCCGACCAGGATGCGGATCGGCCGCGACGGCCAGGGTTCGCCCTGCGCGCGGACGTGGGGCGCGAGCGAGGCCATCGCGGCGGACGCGAGCGCGCCGCGCAGGAGGGATCGTCTGCGGTCGTGGGTCATCGGGGGTCTCCGGGGCATCGTATGGGGTCGCGGCGCCCGGCAGGCGCCACGCCGGCGCGGTCCGGCGAAGCGGTCCGCGCCCCGGGATTATCCCGCATCGCCGCGACCGGCGAGGCAGGCGACTGCCCGGCTGATACACTCCGCGGCTCGCATGGACACCTCTCCCGAGCTCCCGCGCGAGGTCGCCCGCCGGCGCACCTTCGCGATCATCTCGCACCCCGACGCCGGCAAGACCGCGCTCACCGAGAAGCTGCTGCTGTTCGGCGGCGCGATCCAGCTCGCCGGTACGGTCAAGGCCAGGAAGAGCGCGCGTCATGCGACCTCCGACTGGATGGAGGTCGAGAAGCAGCGCGGCATCTCGGTGGCCAGCTCGGTCATGCAGTTCGAGTACGACGGCTGCGTCTTCAACCTGCTCGACACCCCCGGTCACCAGGACTTCTCCGAGGACACCTACCGCGTGCTGACCGCGGTCGACTGCGCGGTGATGGTGGTCGACGCGGCCAAGGGCGTCGAGGCGCAGACGATCAAGCTGCTCGAGGTCTGCCGGCTGCGCGACACGCCGATCGTCACCTTCGTGAACAAGCTCGACCGCGAGGTGCGCGAGCCGCTCGAGCTGCTCGACGAGATCGAGTCGGTGCTGCGGATCCGCTGCGCGCCGGTCACCTGGCCGGTCGGCGCGGGCAAGCGCTTCCGCGGCGTGTACCACCTGCTGCGCGACGAGGTGCTGCGGTTCGCGCCGGGCGAGGAGCGCGCGAACCAGGAGGTCGAGGCGATCTCGGGCCCCGCGCTCGCCGAGCTCGACGCCGCGTTCCCGCAGGAGATGGCGGCGATGCGCGACGAGATCGAGCTGGTCCGCGGCGCCGGGTCGGAGTTCGCGCTGCCGGAGTTCCTCGCCGGCCGCCAGACGCCGGTGTTCTTCGGGTCGGGCATCAACAACTTCGGCGTGCGCGAGATCCT
>RPRK01000078.1 GCA_003818495.1 Burkholderiales bacterium | reverse complement strand
TCAGGCGCCGATCGCGAACAGGCTGCGGATCGGCTGCGCCATCGTGTCGCGCGTCACCCGGTCGGCACGGGTGGCGGTGACCGGCTTCAGGCCCAGGTCGCCGACAGCCACTTCGCCGCTGACGCCGACGGGGCCGGTGATCTGGACCGCTGCGGTCGAGCCGCCCTTGACGGCCTGCGCTGCGATGTCGCCGGCGGTGACTTCCGAGGCCTGCGCGCCGAAGGCGGCGAACGCGAGGGCGGCGGGGGCGATGAGCTTGGCGATGGTGTTCATGGTGTAGTCCTCGAAGTCGATGTGGGTAGGAGGTCGACGACGCCGGCATCCGGCTCGTTTCGGCGGCGCTTCATGTGCGTCGTCGATGGGATGCAGTGTGCCGGGCGAGCGGATCGAGCCGGACACGCCGAGGGATCGAAACGGCGACGCTCGTGTCTCGCTCCGGTCTCGGCCGCGCTCGACCGACCGTCCGTCCCCCGGCATCGGCCGGCGAGGCCGAGACTGCCGCGGGCGGCGCATCGCGGGCGCCGCCGCGCTCGGCTCAGAGGACCTCGAACACCCCGATCTCGAACGCCGCGCCGTTCACCAGCGCCTCCACCCGATGCAGCCCCGGATGGTGCGTGCGCGTCGACATCTGCCGCAGCGACAGGCGCTTGGCGAACGCCATCACCGCGCCCGGTTCGAGCTCGCCGGCATCGAGCTTGAACACCTTCGTCCGGTCGGCGCCGGCCCGCGCTCCGGCGTAGGTCACGCGCAGGTCGACCAGCACCCGCTGCGCGCGAGGCGCCTCGCTCGCGAGCTCGAAGGCGATCGCGACCGCACCGCCGATCGGCGCGCGCGCGGGCTCGATCGACGCGGCCCGCAGCGCCACGCGCGCGCGGGCCCCGTACCCCAGCACGGTCAGCGCATGCGGATCCCCGCGCTTGACCAGCGTGCGCAGCGCATGACGGATGAGGCGCACGCGGGCCGGCGGCGCGTCCTCGGCCCAGCGGGTGCAGACCGCCACCAGCAGTGCGGGGTCGACGCGGCCGAGGTCGTTCAGGTGGTTGGCGACCGAGCGCCGCACGTACTCGTCCGGATCGTCGCGCAGCCGCTCGAGCAGCGCGATCACCGGGCGCGGATCGCGCTCGAAGACCTTCAGGCGCGAGGCCCAGGGCAGCCGCGGGCGGGTGCCCTCCGACACCAGCCGTCGCACGTGCACGTTCGGGTCGTCGCACCAGCGCTCGAGCACCGCGAGCATCTCGCGCGGATGCCGCTCGATGAACGGCCGGATGCCGAACTCGAAGGAGAAGCGCTGCGTGATGGCGTGCATCGCGCCGACCGACGCCTCCAGGTGCCCGAGCCCGCGCTCGGCGACCCAGTAGGTGTGCGGCAGGTACAGGAAGGGCGCCATGCCCTGGCCCATCGCCGAATCGGCGGGCGGGCCGAGCGAGCGCAGCACGACGTCGAGGGCCTCGGGATAGTCGGCGGGCAGGTGATCGCCCATCGCGCGCGCGATGTGGCGCGCCCGCGGCAGCAGCTCGAGGTCCTCGTAGCCGCGCAGCGCCTGCTCGACGAAGGCGCGCGAGGCGAACACCGGATGCACCCGCTCGATCATCTCGGCGATGCGCCGCGGGATCTCCGGGCCGTACCGGGCCTTCAGCGGCTCGGCCATCGCGGGCGCGAGCGGGCCGCGCTCAGTCGGCCGAAGCGACCGCGGCCATCGCGGCCAGACCGTCGGCGAGGTCGGCGATCAGGTCGCCCGCTTCCTCGAGCCCGCAGTGGATCCGCACCAGCGGCCCGCCGGTCCACGGCTGCGAGGTCCGCAGCGAGGCGATCTTCGCGGGCATGATCAGGCTCTCGAAGCCGCCCCACGAGTAGCCGATGCGGAAGAAGCGGCGGCGCTCGCACAGCGCCGCGAGCTGCGCCTGCGTGGCGCCCTTCAGCTCGAACGAGAACAGCCCGCTCGAGCCGGAGAAGTCGCGCTTCCAGAGCGCGTGCTGGGGATGCGAGGGCAGCGCCGGATGCAGGACCCGCGCGACCTCGGGCCGGGTCTCGAGCCAGCGCGCGACCTCGAGCGCCGTGGCCTCGTGACGGCGCATGCGGACCTCGGCGGTGCGCAGGCCGCGCAGCACCAGGAAGGCATCGTCGCCGCCGACGCACACGCCGAGCTGGCGCACGGCCGTCCACAGCGGCAGCCAGTGCTCCTCGCGGACGATGGCCGCGCCCATCAGCAGGTCGGCGTGCCCGCCCCAGTACTTGGTGAGCGGCAGCAGCGAGACGTCGACGCCCCAGTCGAAGGGCCGCGCCAGCACCGGCGAGGCCCAGGCGTTGTCGATCATCGTCAGCACGCCGCGGGCGCGCGCGACGCCGCACATCGCCGGCACGTCCTGGATCTCGAAGGTGTAGCTGCCCGGGCTCTCGAGGTACAGCACCCGGGTGTTCGGACGGATCAGCGCCTCGATGCCGGCACCGATCGTCGGCGGATAGAACTCGGTCTCGACGCCGTAGCGCCTGAGCAGCGTGGTCGCGAAGGTACGCGCCGGCCCGTAGACCGAGTCGCTCATCAGCACGTGGTCGCCGGGCGAGCAGTAGGCCAGCAGCGGCACCGAGATCGCGGCCAGCCCGGACGGCATGAGCGCGGCGCGGCAGCGGTGCGGCGCGCCCTCGATCTCGGCGAGCGCGTCCATCAGCGCCATCGTGGTCGGCGTGCCGGAGGTCGCGTAGGTGCTGCGGTGCAGTTCGCCCGCCATCGCCGCGGCGCCCTCCGCGTCGGCCGCGGCCAGCGACTCGAAGAGCACGCTGGAGGCACGGGTCACCGGGAGGTTCACGGTGGCGATCGTGCGGTCGATGTGGCGGCCGGCGGCCACGAGGCGCGAGGACGCGGAGTGCGTGTCGTCGTGCGGATTCGGTTCGGCGGGAGGCGTGCTCATCGGCGGATTATAGGGGCGTGCTAGCCTCGGCCCTTCCCCTCCCCCATGAATCCGAACGCCACCGACCCCCGTCGCGTCCTCGTCGGCGTGATGCTCGTGCTGCTGCTCGGCGCGATCAACCAGACGATCGTCGCGGTCGCGCTGCCGCGCATCGCCGAGCGGCTCGACGGCTTCGGCCTGATCGCCTGGGTGATCAGCGGCTACCTGGTCGCGGCCACCGTGGTCACCCCGATCTACGGCAAGCTCTTCGACCGGCACGGCGTGCGCATCGTGCTGGCCGGGGCGATCTCGGTGTTCGCCGTCGGCTCGCTCGGCTGCGCGCTGTCGACCTCGATGCCGATGCTGGTCGCCTTCCGCGTGCTGCAGGGCGTGGGCGGCGGCGGCCTGATCTCGGGCGCGCACGCCGCGATCGCGCAGACCGTCTCGCCGCGCGAGCGGGGTCGCTACCAGGCGTACTTCAGCAGCATGTTCGCGCTGGCGAGCGTGCTCGGCCCGGTCGCCGGCGGCTGGCTGACCGACGTGCTGTCGTGGCAGTGGGTGTTCGCCGCCAACCTGCCGCTGTCGCTCGCGGCGCTGTGGGTGATCCGCGAGCGCCTGCGGCCGCTGCCGATCCCCGGACGCCGCAGCCCGATCGACGCCCTCGGGGCGCTGCTGCTGTCGATCGGACTCGCCGCGCTGCTGATCGCGATCACCCGCGCCGGGCAGGGCAAGCCGTGGCTCGACGCGCAGAACGTCGGCTGGCTCGTCTCGGGCGCGGTGCTGCTCGCCGGGTACGCCTGGCGCGAGCACGGTGTCGCCGACCCGGTGCTGCCGCTGCCGCTGCTGCGCAACCGGATCGTCGCGCTCGGGCTGATGTCGCAGTTCCTCGGCCACGGACTGATGATCACGCTCACCGTGATGGTGCCGCTCGAGCTGCAGCTGGTCGCGGGCCTGGCGCCGGCGGCCGCCGCCTGGCACCTGATCGCGCTGTCGATGGGCCCGCCCGTGGGCTCGATGATCGCCGGCCGCACGATGTCCGCGACCGGGCGCTACCGGCCGCAGCAGTCGATCGGCGCGCTCGGCAACGCGCTCGCCGTGTTCGCGCTGGCCGCGGCGATCGGGTTCGATGCGCCCGACTGGGTGGCGGGCACGCTGCTGTTCGTCGCGGGCGTGGGCTTCGGCCTGCAGTTCCCGACGACCCTGGTCGCGATCCAGAGCGCGGCGCCGGCCGAGCACCTCGGGGCGACGATCGCCGCCGTCAACTTCGTGCGCTCGCTGGGCGGCGCGATCGGCATCGCGCTGCTGTCGACGATGCTGCTCGAGCTGCTGCGGTACGGCGCCCCCGAACTCGCGGGCGAGGCCGCGGGGGCCGACGTGATGCGCGCCCTGACCGAGACCGGTGCCGACGCGCTGCGCGAGCGGATGCAGCCCGTCGCCGAGCACGCCTTCATCGCGATCTTCGTGACCTGCGGGCTGACGAGCCTCGTCGTGCTCGGGCTGTTCAGGGCGATGCCGGAACGTACGCTGCGAGGCTGAGCGGAGCGCCCCTCCGACGCCCCAGCGTGACGGCACGCTGCACGCCGCGTGCCGAGCGTGGCCGCGAACGTTCCGGCCTTTCTCGCGACCGGAACGAAGAACGGGTCGCGCAGCGGGGTACAATCGCGTCCGTTCCGTCGTAGCCGATGGCCGAGCCGCCGCGCTCCCGCATCTCCGCGACACCGGCCCGCGCAGCAGGCGGCCCCGTGGTCGCGAGCTGCGTGACCCGCGCGGTGCCGGGCCCCCTTCACGTCCCCGGTCGATGTCCGAGCCCACTGCAGATCCGTCGTCGCCCGCCTTCTCGGGTGCATCCACCGCCTCGCCGCTGCGCACCGCGGCGCGGCCCGCTGCCGAGTTCAAGGGCCTGTCGCATCCCGCGCTGCGGCTGATGCTGAACGAGCCCGACGACGCGGCGATCGCGGCCGCCCTCGATGCGCTGCTCGGCGACGACGAGGACGCGTTCGAATGGCAGCCGGTCGTCGTCGACGCGGCGCGCATCGGCACGGCGGAATCGGTCGACGTCGGCGCGGTGGTCGCGAGACTGCGTGCGTCGCACCTGCATCCGGTGGCGCTCGCCGGCGCGCATGGCGCGCTGCGGGGCGAGGCGGAGCGGCTGCAGCTCGGCTGGCTCGCCGCATTGCCGGAGCGGCGCGGACGCGCCGCCGAGGCGGCCGCGGAAGCGGCCGACGTCCCGGGCGCGGCTCCGGCATCGTCGGCGGCGGCTGCACCTGCGGCGGCGGCGGCGGAGACCTCGGCCGCCGCCCCGGCTCAGGCCGAACCCGCGGCCGACGCGCCGCCCGCCGCGGCCCCTGCCGCCACGCAGGCGGCGATGGTGATCGAGCGGCCCGTGCGCTCGGGACAGCAGGTCTACGCCCGCGAGCGCGACCTGATCGTGATCGGCGACGTGTCGCCGGGCGCGGAGGTGATCGCCGACGGGCACGTGCACGTGTACGGCACGCTCGGCGGACGTGCGATCGCGGGTGCCCGCGGCCGTCGCGACGCGGGCATCTTCACGCTCGGGCTGCGCGCCGAGCTGGTGGCCGTGAGCGGCATCTACCGCACGTTCGAGGACGGCGTGCCCGCGCAGCACGCCGGCAAGCCGGTACGGATCTCGCTGGAGGCGGACGCCGACACGCTGTCGATGCGACCGCTGTAGGAAGGAACCCGGGCGGGCGGCGCATGCGTCGTCCGCCGTCGAACAACCCAGCTCTTACGGGGAAGGAAACGACTGATGAGTGAAGTGATCGTTGTGACGTCGGGCAAGGGTGGCGTCGGCAAGACGACATCCTCGGCCAACCTCTCGGCAGGGCTCGCGCTGCGCGGCAAGAAAGTGGCGGTGATCGACTTCGACGTCGGCCTGCGCAACCTCGACCTGGTCATGGGCTGCGAGCGTCGCGTGGTGTACGACTTCGTCAACGTCATCAACGGCGAGGCGTCGCTCAACCAGGCGCTGATCCGCGACAAGCACGCGCAGAACCTCTACATCCTTCCCGCCTCGCAGACCCGCGACAAGGAAGCGCTGACCGAGGCCGGCGTCGAGAAGGTCATCAAGGACCTGAAGACGATGGGCTTCGACTACATCGTCTGCGACTCGCCGGCCGGCATCGAGAACGGCGCCATCATGGCGCTGACCTTCGCCGACCACGCGATCGTCGTCGTCAACCCCGAGGTCTCCTCGGTGCGCGACTCCGACCGCATCATCGGCATCCTGCAGTCGCGTTCGCGCCGGGCGCGCGAGGGCCGCGAGCCGGTGCAGGAGCGCCTGCTCATCACCCGCTACAGCCCCAAGCGCGTGCGGGCCGGCGAGATGCTGTCGTATCTCGACATCCTCGAGATCCTGAAGGTGCCGCTGCTCGGCGTGATCCCCGAGTCGCAGCGCGTGCTGGAGTCGTCGAACGCCGGCGTGCCCGCGGTCCACGACACGGCGTCCGAGGTCGCGCAGGCCTACGGCGACGCGATCGACCGTTTCCTCGGCAAGCAGGTCCCGCTTCGCTTCGTGGCCGAGGAAGACCGCGGCTTCCTGCGCCGATTGCTCGATTCCGTGAGCCGCAAGGCCACCGCCTGAGGAGGATCCGATGATGTCTCTGCTCGACCGGATCCTGGGGCGCCAGCCCCGCACCGCCAACCTCGCCAAGGAGCGGCTGCAGGTGATCATCGCGCGCGAAGGCGCGCGCACCAACAACCCCGAGCTGCTGCACCAGATCAAGCAGGCCGTGCTCGAGGCCGTCTCGCGTTTCGTCCCGGTCACCCCCGAGGACATCGCGGTCGACCTCGACAGCGACCGCGAGATGGAGGTGCTGTCGGTGAGCGTGAACCTCCCGGACGGCAGGAAGCTCAGGGTCTGAGCGCGGCGCGGCTCGTCAGCGCCGCTCCGGCAGCATGAAGTACGGCATGCCGCGCCCCGGGACCGCCCGGGGCGCGGCACGCGCTCACGCGCGCCAGAGCACCCAGAGCAGCGCGCCGAGCTGACCGAGATTCACCACGATGCTCGCGCCGTGCAGCCAGCCGAACCGGCGCCGGTCCTTGGCGTCGGACGCGCGGTTGATCGCCGGGGTGAGGACGACCAGCGAGACGGCGAAGAGCGCGGCCACCGCGAGCGCGACGGCCCTCGCTTCCCCGACCCCTTCCCCCGCGCCCGACCCGGCCAGCCACGCGGCCACGAGCGACGCGGCGCCCAGCACCGCGTAGTACTTCGGGAAGAAGCTGCGCACGTAGACGGCGGCCCACTGCGCGGGCAGCACCCGGAAGATGAAGGGTGCGACGGCGACGGTGAAGAACAGCATCGTGCCGGCGATGCCGGCGAGGACGAAATGGGCGGCCATGCGGGGCATGACGGCCCGGCGGGCGGGAAGTTGCGGCAGGCGTCCGCCGCGGGGGGCCCCGTCACTCGACGGCCGAGGACTCGCTCTCTGCGTACCGGTCGGGCTCGACGGTGCGGAGGATCTCGTTCAGCACGGACGTGGCGTAGGTCCCGGCGGGCAGGGAGAACGCGAGCACCAGCCGGTCGGCCTCCGGCCACTCCCACGACATGTCCGCGGGGCTCGCCACCAGGGCGCGGCGCTCCTGATCCAGGCCGGCGTACTCCATGCCGCCGCACAGCGTGGCGTGACGTTCGGCCACGCCGTTCTCCAGGGCCTGCGCCTGATCGGTCGTGGTCACGCGGCCCCGCCCCCAGAGCGGCCCGGTGGGCCGGCCGGCCTCGTCCATCACGTCGCCGGGCAGGGTCCTGCCCCAGAGCCCCTCCCGAATCCGCAGCGCCAGCACTTCATTGAAGACGAAGGAGCGCACCGCCGACAGGTAGATGCCCTTCTTCTGCGGATTGCGCACGCGGATCTCGCGGGCCAGCATCGCACGGCCCTGCTCGACGTTGCCGCCGTCGTGGCCGAAGCGCTGGGCGCCGAAGTAGTTGGGCGCGCCCCGCGACGCGACGGCCTGCAGACTGGCCTCGACGGCGTCGCGGTCGCCGGTCACGTCGCGCAGCACGATGCGGAACCGGTTGCCCAGCAGATCGCCGCGGCGCAGCTTCTTCACGTGGCGGCTCTGGCTCAGCACCTTGAACTCCGGGTGCTCGAGCCGGGTCAGGTCGGGCGTCTCGCCCTTGGGCAGATAGATGCTGAACCACTGGCGGCTGATGGCGTAGCGGTCCTTGAGGCCGGCATAGCCCACGTCCCGGTCCTGCACGCCCGCGGCCTCGGCCAGCTGCTGGGCGACGAAGGCGGTGTTCGCGCCGTTCTTCTCGATGTCCAGCCAGAGGTGTTCGCCCGCACCGGAGGGGGGCTGCAGCGGCAGTTCGGTCACGATGAAATCCTCGTTGAGGCGTTTCAAGGTGGCGCTGGCGCCGCTCGCCGGGTAGGCGGTGGGCCACTGCGGCAAGGTCGTGGGTCGGGGATCGGTCACGGACTAGGCCGAATTGCCCGAAGACTGGCGCGCCCGGCTGGAATCGAACCAGCGACCCTTGGCTTCGGAGGCCAATACTCTATCCCCTGAGCTACGGGCGCGTAATCGACGAGTATAACCCGCCGGCCGGGATCTGTCGGGCGATGGCCCCGCCCCATGGCTCGGGAAAGCGCCGTGACAGCGCCCCTTTTCCATCGATCGTGTCGGATAACCCCTACGTAGGATCCGCAATAGCCCGGGAGTTCGTCCGGGCTTCCGGACCGCATCGAGGGTGGTGGGCCGGATTGCGCAGCCCTCGCACAGATCGGATTCCGATGACGCCTCGCTCCGCTACGCCCGGCTCTGCCGGTCAGGTCCCGCACCCTTCACGCGGGTTCTTCGCCTTTCACGGCATCTGGGCGCCCGGCGTGCGCCTCTTCCGGCAGATCGGCTTCGCGACCAAGTCGACGATGATCACCGCCGCCTTCGCGATCCCGCTCGCCGTGCTGAGCTGGGGCTTCTTCACGAGCAACGCCAAGAGCATCGCGTTCTCGGCCGCCGAACGCGATGGCGTCACCTACGTCCGGGCGCTGCTGCCCGAACTCGCCGCCGCGCAGTCGGCCCGCGCCGCCGCGATGCGTGGCGAGCGCCTCGCCGCCTCGGGCGGCGCGGCACTGGCCGACGCGCAGAAGACGTTCGGCGAGTCGCTGGGCACGGCCGCGCAGTGGCAGGCCCTGCAGTCCGCGCGTGCCGCGGTCGACGCCCTGGCGGCCGACGCGCCCGTCGAGCAGCGCTTCGGCGTGCACGGCGCGCACGTGGTCGCGCTGACGGACCTGCTGTCGCAGGCCGCGGACGGCTCGAACCTGACGCTCGACCCGGACGTCGACACCTACTACATGATGGATGCGGCGACCACCAAGGTGCCGGCGCTCGCCGAGACGCTGTCGCAGTTGGCGGATACCTCGCAGGCCGTGACGGCGGCGGGCAAGGCGACCGACGCGCAGCGTCGGCGCGCCGACCGGCTGGCGACGGTGGGCGAAGCGGGTCTCGCGGCCCTCGAGTCGGGGATCGCGAAGGTCCTGGCGCAGCGCAAGGACCTCGCGCAGGTGCTCCGACTCGATGCGGCGAGCACCGAGACCCATGCCGCGTTCGGCGCGGCCGCCCAGGCGGTCGAGGCCGATGCCCTGCCCCGCGAGGCGGCTCGGATCGCCGGCCTCGCGCAGACCGCGCTCGATCGGCTGCGCACCGCGCAGGTCGCCCAGCTCGATGCGCTCGACGCCGCGATCGCGGTGCGCATCGGCGGACTCGAGCGCGAGCGCAACGCGACCGCCTTGCTGGTGTTCGTCACGCTGCTGCTGGCCGGCTACCTGTTCCGGACCTTCTACCTGGTCACCCGGGGCGGGCTGCAGGAAGTCGGCTGGCACATCGACGCGATGGCCCGCGGCGACCTGACCCGCTCGCCCCAGCCGTGGGGCCGGGACGAGGCGGCGGTGCTGATGGCCGCGCTCGCCACCACCCAGGCGTCGCTGTGCACGATCGTCTCGCAGGTCCGCACCGGCGCCGACTCGATCGTCGGCGCGAGCGCCGAGATCTCGGCGGGCTCGCTCGACCTGTCGAGCCGCACCGAGCAGACCGCCGCCAGCCTCGAGGAGTCGGCCGCCTCGATGGAGGAGATCTCGACCACGGTCCGCGGCACCGCCGACAACGCCCGCAAGGGCTCGGAGATCGCGGCGGACAACGCCGAGGTCGCCCGCCGCGGCGGCAAGGTGATAGAGGACGTCGTCCACACGATGGAAGAGATCCAGAAGGCGTCGGCGCAGATCGCCAACATCATCTCGGTGATCGACGGCATCGCCTTCCAGACCAACATCCTGGCGCTGAACGCCGCGGTCGAGGCCGCGCGTGCCGGCGAGCAGGGCCGCGGCTTCGCGGTGGTGGCCAGCGAGGTGCGGGCCCTGTCGCACCGCTCGGCCGACGCCGCGCGCCAGATCAAGGGGCTGATCGACACGACCGTCAAGAAGGTCGCGACCGGCGCGACGGTGGTGCGCAGCGCCGGCGAGACGATGAAGCAGATCGTGGTCAACGCCGAGGAGCTCGAGGCGCTGTCGACGGCGATCGCCGACGCGGCCAACCAGCAGGACGCGGGCGTCGCGCAGATCGGGAGCGCGATCCAGGAACTCGATCGGGGCGCCCAGCAGAACGCGGCCCTGGTCGAGGAGACGGCGGCCGCGGCCGGTCAGCTCAAGGATCAGGCCAGCGCCCTGGCCGAGACGGTGGCGGTGTTCAAGCTGCCTTCGGCCTTCGCCGGAGGCTGATGCGGCCTGCTCGCGAGCAGGTGATCCGGCTATACTTCGGGGTTTGTACCGACGCAGCCGGATGACGGAATGAGCAGCGAACACGAACCTTTCATCAAGACCCCCCGCCAGCTCATCACGGTGGTGGTGCTGGCCTTCATCGTTCCGATCATCGTCATCGTGCTGCTGGCGTCGAACATCGGTGCGCGCAAGCGCCCGGCGGCCGGCAGCGATGCCTTCACCGCCGAGGCGATCGAGAACCGGATCCGTCCGGTCGCGGGCTTCTCGCTCAAGGGCGCGGACGGTCCGAAGACGCTGCGCTCCGGCGAAGAGGTCTACAACGCGGTCTGCGGTGCCTGCCACACGGCGGGCGTCGCCAACGCGCCGAAGCCCGGCGACACGGCGGCCTGGGCGCCCCGGATCAAGACCGGCTACGAGGCGCTGCTGACCTCGGCGCTCAAGGGCAAGGGCGCGATGTCCGCGCAGGGCGGCGGCGAGTACGAGGACGCCGAGATCGGCCGCGCCGTGGTGTTCATGGCGAACAAGAGCGGCGCGAAGTTCGAGGAGCCGAAGGTGGCGGCGGCCGCACCGGCCGCAGCCGCGCCCGCGGCGGCCCCGGCGGCTCCGGCCGCGCCGATGCCTGCTGCGGCAGCCGCGGCACCGGCCGCCCCCGTCGCGGCGGCCGCTCCGGCCCCCGTGGCCGACGCCGGCAAGGCGCTCTACGAGACCGCCTGCCTGGCCTGCCACGCCGCCGGCGTCGCCGGTGCGCCGAAGCTCGGCGACAAGGCCGCCTGGGCGCCGCGCCTGGCGCTCGGCGTCGACGGCCTGACCGCCAGCGTGATCAAGGGCAAGGGCGCGATGCCGGCCAAGGGCGGCTCGGCCGCCAGCGACGCCGACATCAAGGCCGCCGTGCAGTACATGGTCGCTTCGGTGAAGTAAGCCGAATCACCCGGTTGCACCTCGGACGGCGCCCTCGGGCGCCGTTTCTCTTTAGACGCCCTGAAACAGGCAGTCCAGGGCGCTGTCGATCTCATGAGCCCGTTCGTGCAGATCCGCCACCTTCTGCGCCAGCAGCCGCCTGGGTACCGCAGCGAGGAACTGGGTGACCATCACGTGTGGCACCCCGTCGATGTCGAGCAGGGGATTGAGTGCTCGTGCCGGCTTGGGCGCCGCATCCGCGGGCAGCAGCGGCACGACGACGCAGGTGCTGAGATGACTCAGCAGGTTCGCCTGGACATCGAGCAGGAACCCGGGCCCTTCCGAGTTCACGTAGACGCCGAACCGACTCATCAGAAGTTGCGATGGCGAGCCAGAGGCAAGCCCCGCGCCTCGACATAGGCGTTGGAACTGTCCATCGCCTCGCGGTTTTCCGCGAGCCACACCTCGGCCCGCTTGCGAGCGACGGCGTCCGCCACGCCGACTTCCGCAGCCTGAGACAGGTTGACACCCAAGGCCTTGGCTTCGTCGACCAGGGCCACCGACAAGGTGACGTTGGTGGATCTGCGGCGCAGCGCCGCGTCGACCCGGCGCGCGGGTGGGCTGTCGTGTTCGGGGGACCGGTCGGTTCGGCTCGGGCGGGGCATTCGGGGTCGGCTATCGTGCGTTCCGTATGCGCATAATGTACGCGCATCGGAGCGCGCCGACCACTGCGTGCATCGGATGAGCCGCGACCGAGGCCCGGGCGACCTCGATCATGCCCGCCCGCGCGGCCCGCACCTCAGGCAGCGCCCGCCGGCCCCCGCGGCTTGAGCAGCCCCCTGAGGGAGGCGAGCCGCTCCTTGGCCGAGTCCACGCTGACCAGCGCGCCGGCGCCGCCCTCGATGTCGAGCCCCATCTCGGCGATGAAGCGCGACGGCAGCTTCGGCGCCATCGCCTTGGCGCGGCGCCGCTGGCGGCACCAGCTGATGGTCAGCGAGCGCTGCGCGCGGGTGACGGCGACGTACATCAGCCGCCGCTCCTCCTCGACGCGCTGCGGGCCGTCCTCGTCCTCCTCCTCGGCGTCGCCGGTGTGCGGCATCAGCCCCTCCTCGCAGCCGGCGATGAAGACGTGCGGGAACTCCAGGCCCTTGGAGGCGTGGACGGTGGTGAGGCGTACCGCGTCGGTGTCCTCGTCGCTGCCGTCCAGGCGCGAGAGCAGCGCGATGGTCTGCGCCAGGTCGACCAGCGACTTGCCGTCCTCGTCGCCGCGCTTGGCGATCCAGGCGACGAAGTCGGTGACGCTCTGCCAGCGCTGGCTCGCCTGCCGGTCGTCGAGCGTCTGCACCAGGTGCTCGTGATAGCCGATCGCCTTGAGGATCTCCTCGAGCAGCGGCCCGGCGGGCTCGCGCTTGGCGCGCAGTCCGATCCGGTTCACGAAGTTGCCGAACGCCCGCAGCGGCTCGAGCTGGCGCTCGGCGAGCCGGGTCTCGACACCGTGCTCGAAGAGCGCCCCGAACATCGACACCTGCCGCTCGCCGGCATAGGTGCCGAGCACCTGCAGCGTCTGCGGGCCGATGCCGCGCTTGGGCGTGGTGACCGCGCGGATGAAGGCCGGATCGTCCTCGTCGTTGGCCAGCAGGCGCAGCCACGCGATCACGTCGCGGATCTCGGCGCGCTCGAACCACGACTGGCCGCCCGACAGCACGTACGGGATCTTCTCCTTCCTCAGCACCTGCTCGATCACGCGCGCCTGGTGGTTGCCGCGGTACAGGATCGCGTAGTCGCTGAACTGCCCCTTGCGCTCGAAACGGGCGGCCTGCAGGCGCATCACGATCGATTCGGCCTCGGCCTCGTCGTCGTCCATCGGCAGCACGCGGATCGGGTCGCCGACGCCGAGCTCGGACCACAGGGTCTTCTCGTGCAGCTTCGGGTTGTTGGCGATCAGCTTGTTGGCGGCGGCGAGGATGGTGCGGCTCGAGCGGTAGTTCTGCTCGAGCTTGATGACCTTCAGGCGCGGGAAGTCGGTGGACAGGCGGCGCAGGTTCTCGAGGGTCGCGCCCCGCCAGCCGTAGATCGACTGGTCGTCGTCGCCGACGGCGGTGAACGCCGCGCGCGGGCCCACCAGGTGCTTGAGCAGCTCGTACTGCGTGGCGTTGGTGTCCTGGTACTCGTCGACCAGCAGGTAGCGCAGCGTGTTCTGCCAGCGGCCCGCGACCTCGGGCTGCTCGCGCAGCATCTTCAGCGGCAGGCCGATCAGGTCGTCGAAGTCCACCGCCTGGTAGCCGGCCAGGGTCGCGGCGTAGTCGCGGAAGATGCGCGCCGCGGTGTGCGCATCGGTGTCGCGCGCGGCCGCCGCGGCCTCGTCGGGGTCGAGCCCGGCGTTCTTCCACAGCGAGATGCGCGACTGCACGGTGCGCACCAGCTTGCGGTCGGTGGTGGCCATGAGCTGCGCGACGATCGACGACGCATCGTCGGCGTCGAGGATGGAGAACGCCTTCTTCAGGCCGATGGAGGTGCCGTCCTCGCGCAGCATCCGCACGCCGAGCGAGTGGAAGGTGGACACCAGCGGCTTGTCGTTGCCGCGCAGCCGCACCATGCTGCCCAGGCGGTCGGCCATCTCCTTGGCGGCCTTGTTGGTGAAGGTGATCGCGGCGATGGCGCGCGGCGTGACGCCGCCCTCCATCATGTGGACGATCTTCTGCGTGATCACGCGCGTCTTGCCGCTGCCGGCGCCCGCGATGACGAGGCACGGGCCGTCGAGGTACCTGACGGCCTCGCGCTGGGCCGGATTCAGGGTGTCGGTCATCGCGCCTTCAGATCTCGTGGGGGTCGATGATCAGCTGCCATCGGACCGGGGTGCGCGCACCGCGCAGCGCGGCGAGCCACGGGCCGATCGCCGCGTGCAGCACGTTGCGCGACGCGGACTCGACGAGCATCTGCGCGCGCGCCTCGCCGCGCATCTGGGCGAGCGGCATCGGCACCGGGTCGCAGACGGTCAGCGCGTCGAGCACCTCCGGGCCGATCGGGGGCAGCGTGTCGCCGGCGACCAGCAGGTCGCGCGCCTGGGCGAGGAAGCCCTCGGCGGCCTCGGCGGTCTTGGCCTGCGCGGTCAGCAGCGCCTGGTGCACGAAGGGCGGCAGGCGCGCGCCCTCGCGCTCGGCGAGCTGGTCGGCGGCGAAGCGCTCGAAGTCGTGGGCGGCGAGCGCCGCGTAGACCGGATGGTCGGGGTGGCGGCTCTGGATCAGCACGCGGCTGGTCGCGTGGTGACGGCCGGCGCGGCCGGCGACCTGCATCAGCGTGGCGAACAGCCGCTCGGGCGCGCGGAAGTCGGCGGCGAACAGGCCGCCGTCGGCGTCGACGACGACCACCAGCGTCAGACGCCGGAAGTCGTGGCCCTTGGCGAGCATCTGCGTGCCCACCAGCAGGTCGACCTCGCCGGCGTGCGCGGCGTCGATCACGCGCTCGGCGGCGCCGCGGTGGCGGGCGACGTCGCGGTCGAGCCGGCCGATGCGGGCGGTCGGGAACAGCTCCTGCAGCCCTTCCTCGAGGCGCTGCGTGCCGCGCCCGAGGCCGGCCAGGTCGACGTTGCCGCAGTCGGGGCAGGCGCGCGGCACGCGCTGGTCGGCGCCGCAGTGGTGGCAGACGAGCCGGTAGCGCGAGCGGGGGCCGGCGGGCGCGGCCTCGTCGGTGCGGGGCGGGGCGCCCACCCGATGCATGACCCGGTAGGCATCGCACTGGTCGCACTTCGACAGCCAGCCGCAGGCGCCGCAGGTGAGCACCGGCGCATAGCCGCGGCGGTTGAGGAACAGCAGCGCCTGCTCGCCGCGCGCGATCGTCGCCTCGACCTCGGCGATCGTGCCCTCGGTCAGCCCCTGCCTGAGGGTCGCGCCGCGCAGCGGCACCCGCAGCACCGTCGGCAGCGCCGCACCGCCGGCCCGCAGCTTGAGCGTCGCGAGCCGGTAGCGGCCCCGGCGCACCGCGTGCCAGGTCTCGAGCGAGGGCGTGGCCGAGCCGAGCACGATCGGCAGCCCGCGGCGCGCCGCCAGCGCGATCGCCAGGTCGCGCGCCGAGTAGCGGGCGCCCTCCTGCTGCTTGAACGAGGCGTCGTGCTCCTCGTCGACGACGATCGCCACCAGCCCGGGCAGCGGCGCGAGCACCGCCAGCCGGGTGCCGAGGACGATCCGGGCCCGGCCCTCGGCCGCGGCGAGCCAGTGCGCGGCGCGCTCGGCGTCGGGCATGTCGCTGTGCAGGATGGCGAGCGGATGGGCCGGGAAGCGCTCGCGGATCCGGTCGGCCAGCCGCGGCGTCAGCGCGATCTCGGGCACCAGGACCAGGGCCTGGGCCGCGGGGTCGGTGGCGAGACGGTGCTCGAGCCAGCGGAAGTAGACCTCGGTCTTGCCGCTGCCGGTGATGCCGTACAGCAGGTGGACCGCGTGACCGGCGACCGACTCGATCGCGGCCAGCGCGGCGATCTGCTCGTCGTTCGGCGGATGGCCGGGCACGGGCTCCGCCGCGGCCCCCTCGTTCGGGGCGGCGATCGCGTCGAACCGCGACCGGGCGCGCCCGGTGGGTGCCCCCCGGCTGCGTGCGGTGGGCACCGCCCGCAGCAGCTTCGGCACCGACGGCAGCGCGAGCTCGCCGATGCCCGCGTGGTAGTAGCGCGCGCCGAACTCGACGAAGTCCAGCCAGTGCGCCGGCATGCGCGGCATGCCCGCCAGCGGCGCCTCGAGCGGACGCAGGCGCTCGGGCGGCACGTCCGAGCCGGCGGCCAGCGCGACCACCAGTCCGACCCGCCGCGAACTGCCCCAGGGGACGATCACCCAGTCCCCGACCGCCGGCCGCCAGCCCTCCGGGAGCCGGTAATCGAACGGCTCCGGGAGCGGCACGTCAAGGGCGACGCGGGCGATGGTGGGCTCGTCAGCCACGGGCGAACTTAAAGTGAATCCTTCAAATCGGTCGCAAACCTCGGGGGAGTCGACGGTTTTCCGAGGTGTTCACAAAACCTGTGGATAAAAGTGTGGACAGATGTGCATCAATGCCCGCCGACCCGCGCCAGTACACGGCGACGGCCGGGATGCCCACTTTTTCAACAAATATAAACGCTTGACAATCAAGCACTTGCAACGGGCAGCTTGGCCGTCGAAGGGCGTGCGCCGTCCGTCGGCCGAAGCCGACGGTTGTGTGCATAAGTGGTGCAGCGACGCTAGAGGCCGGAGGCTGCGGCGCCCCGCCGGCGCTGCTCGCGGCTGTAGCCGTGGACCGCCTCGACGAGCGCGGTGACCGACTCCGGCGGCGTGAACTGGGAGATGCCGTGGCCCAGGTTGAACACGTGCCCCTGGCCGGGCTGGGGAGGGCCCCAGCTCTCCAGCACCTTGACCGCCTCGGCCTGGATCTGGGGGCCGTCGGCCATCAGGATCATCGGATCGAGGTTGCCCTGCAGGGCCACCCGGTCGCCCACGCGGGCGCGGGCCTGGCCGAGGTTGACCGTCCAGTCGAGGCCGACCGCGTCGCAGCCGCTGGCGGCGATGTCCTCGAGCCACAGGCCGCCGCCCTTGGTGAAGACGATCGAGGGCACCCGCACGCGCCTGACGCTGCCGTCGGGCGCGCGCTCCTCGCGCTCGAGACGCAGGCCCTCGAGCACCCGGCGGATGTAGCCGAGCGAGAACTTCTGGTAGTGACCGTCGGGCAGGATGCCGCCCCAGGTGTCGAAGATCATCACCGCCTGGGCGCCGGCGTCGATCTGGGCGTTCAGGTAGTCGCGGACCGCGTCGGCGGTGACCGCGAGCATCCGGTGCATCAGGTCCGGACGCTTGTAGAGCATCGACTTGACCTGGCGGAAGTCGTCGCTGCCGCCGCCCTCGACCATGTAGCAGGCGAGCGTCCACGGGCTGCCCGAGAAGCCGATCAGGGGCACGCGGCCGTTCAGCGCGCGACGGATGGTGGACACGCCGTCCATCACGTAGCGCAGCTCGACGTTCGGATCCGGCACGGCCAGCCGGGCCACGGCCGCCTCGTCGCGGACCGGTCGCTCGAACTTCGGGCCTTCGCCGTCGGCGAAATACAGGCCCAGGCCCATCGCGTCCGGCACGGTGAGGATGTCCGAGAACAGGATCGCGGCGTCCAGCGGCCAGCGCTCGAGCGGCTGCAGCGTGACCTCGCAGGCCAGCTCGGGCGCCTTGCACAGGGCCAGGAAGCTGCCGGCGCGCTTGCGCGTCGCGTTGTACTCGGGGAGATAGCGGCCCGCCTGGCGCATCAGCCAGATCGGGGTGTGTTCGGTGGGCTCGCGCAGCAGCGCACGCAGAAAGACGTCGTTGTTCATTGCGGGGGCGATGATGGGCGAGGCGAGGCCGCTTTGCGGTCGCCGGTGGGCGGGAATACACCACATTCTACGTTCGCGGCGCGGCGACCGTCTTCGGGTCGTGCCGTAGTTCCTCGTTGGCGGCCACCCGGTGCGGAGAATTCGGATCCATGAAGGCCGAACACCGAGTCCCCACCATGAACCGACGCCCCAGCTTCCTGATCCGTGCGCTGCCCACCGCCTGCTTCGTCGCCGCGCTGATCGCGGCCGGGGTGCCGGGCACCGCGACGGCAGAAGAGTGCTTCGTCGAAGTGCCGGTCCAGCCCAAGCCGAAACCCAAGGTCCGCAAGCGGGTGGCGCCGCCGGCGGCGGTCGCTCCGGCCGTGACGGTGTCGGCCGATGCGACCCCGGGCGCCGCGGCTCCGACGGTGGCACCGGCGCCGAAACCGCGCCCGAAGGTCGTGCGCCGGAAGCCGCCGGTGGCGGCTGGCGGCACGGTCGCGGCGAAGGCCGCGGCGCCGGCGGGTACCCAGGTCACCATGAAGCGGGTGCCGGTCGACTGCGCGCCGCAGCCGATGCGCGACACCCGTGTGAAATCGGCGGTCTTCGACGACGACACGCCGGTCGCGACCGCCCCCACGCCCAAGGCCTCGCTGGTCGAGACCGCGAGCCTGGGCGGCGTGCCGCTGGCCGGCTTCTACACCGGCGCACCCGGTGAGACGGCGCCGATGGCCGCCTCGGGCGACGCGACGCCGAGCGGCTGGATCGGCGGATGGACGCCGGGCTCCCTGTCGGGCGTGCCCACGGGCGCCCCGCCGACCGTGGCCCAGAACCGGTCGGAGAGCAGCACGGGTGGCGGTGGTGGCGGTGGTGGTGGTGGCGGGGGTACGCCCCCGGGCACACCCCCCGGTACGCCTCCGGGCACGCCGCCCGGCCCGCCGCCGCCCCCGCCGCCGCCGCCGCCGCCGCCGCCGCCGCCGCCGCCGCCGCCGCCGCCGCCGCCGCCGCCGCCGCCCCCGCCGCCCCCGCCGCCCCCGCCGCCCCCGCCGCCGGCAGAGGTGCCGCTCCCCGGCACGGCAGCCCTGCTGCTCATCGGCCTCGGTGCCCTCGGACTGGCCGGACGTCGACGCAAGGGTCGCGACGACTAACCGATAAGCCAGCACTCGCTCTCTTCGGAATCCGCCCTAAGGGCGGATTCTGCTTTTCAAAGCGGTGAGTTGGATGCGCTCACCCGGGCGGCGAGCCGCGGGCGCGAAGCCGCTCTTCGATCTGCGCGGCACCGAGAATCTGGACGCCGGCCTCTTCCCCGCGGAACGTGTCGATCGTTACCCGGGCGATCTGGACCGAAGTCAGGGTCGGCACCGAGCGCGGCAACATCCACATCCACAGGCTCAGATAGACCCCCACGAAGCGCTGCAGCCAGTTGCCCCCCACCGACGCGGACGCCGCGACAGGCCGCATCACCGTAACTGCATCGAACGATAGCCGGGCCATCTCGAGCTCTGCCTCGCCGGTCAGACCGCGGTTCAACCCGGAAATCTGCTGCCAAGCCGGCATCGGATGCACCAGCACCAGCCGACGCGCACCCGCGGCCGCCGCGGCCGCGGCGATCCGCGGCATGCCCGCCGGCTCGACCAGCGCG
>RPRK01000077.1 GCA_003818495.1 Burkholderiales bacterium | reverse complement strand
TGGCCACGAGGGGTCGCAGGTCGGCGGGCGTGTCGGTGGTGCCGGTGGTGCCGTGGGGGGCGCCCGCGGCGCCTGCCCTGCTGCCCCCGCTGCCCCCGCCGACGCCAACGCCAACGCCAACGCCAACGCCAACGCCAACGCCAACGCCATCGTCCGCCCCCGGCCAGCGCAGCCAGGCGAGCGGCCCGTCCTGGCAGTAGGCGTTGTTGTTGCCCTGCTGGCTCGCACCGAGCTCGTCGCCGGCGCGCAGCATCGGCACGCCGCGCGACAGCATCAGGGTGGCCAGCATCGCACGGGCGCGGCGCGTGCGGCGCACGAGCACCACCGGGTCGTCGGTCGGTCCTTCGGCGCCGCCACCGTCGGCGACCTCGTGCGCATGCCCGTCGCGGTTGTCCTCGCCGTTGGCGTGGTTGCGCCGGTGCCGGTAGGACACGGTGTCGGCGAGCGTGAAGCCGTCGTGGGCGGTGATGAAGTCGATGCCGGCCGCCGGGCTGCGGCCGGGTCGGTCGAACAGGTCGCTCGAGCCCGCGAGCCGGGTGGCGATGCCGCCGACGCCGTGCGCATGCCCGAGCCAGAAGCGCCTGACGTCGTCGCGGTAGCGGTCGTTCCACTCGGTCCAGCCGGGCGGGAAGCCACCGACGAAATGGCCCTCGCAGTCCCAGCCCTCGGCGACGAGCTTGCAGCGCGCGAGCACCGGGTCCTCGCGCAGCGCGCGCAGCCACGGCAGCGTCGGATCGAAGCGGCCGTGCGCGTCGCGCGCGATCGCGCTCGCGAGGTCGAACCGGAAGCCGTCGACGCCGATGTCGTCGGCCCAGTAGCGCAGCGCGTCGACGATCAGGTCGCTCACCGCGGGGTGGTACGCGGCCAGCGTGTTGCCGCAGCCGGAGAGGTTGCGGTAGCCGCCGGGCCGGTGCGCATCGGGCACGTAGTACGACGCGTTGTCGAGGCCGCGCAGCGACAGCGTCGGACCGCGCTCGTCGCCCTCTCCGGTGTGGTTGAAGACGACGTCGAGGATGACCTCGATGCCGCGGGCGTGCAGGGCGTCGACCGCGTCGCGCATCGCGGCGATGCCGCGCGGGCCGGCGAGGGCGGGCTGCATCGCGCTGAACGCGATCGGGTTGTAGCCCCAGTAGTTGGTCATGCCGCGCTGCACGAGGTGCAGCTCGTCGAGCCACGCGGCCACCGGCAGCAGCTCGACCGCGGTCACGCCGAGCCGCTCCAGATGCGCGATCGAGGCCGGATGCGCGAGCCCCTCGATCGTGCCGCGCAGCGCCTCGGGCACCTGCGGGTTCGCCGCCGAGAACCCCTTGACGTGCAGTTCGTAGAGCACCGTCTCGCCCCACGGGCGCCCGGGCTTGGGCGGACGGTCCGCGGTCCGTGCCGCCGCCGCGGGCACGCGCGCCTTCGGCACGCAGGCCGCGCTGTCGCGCTCGTCGAAGGAATCGCAGCCTTCGGGGTGGCCGGACACGTAGCCGAGCACCGACGCGTCCCAGCGGAAGGCGCCGACGAGCTCGCGCGCGTACGGGTCGAGCAGCAGCTTGCTCGGGTTGAAGCGGTGACCCTCGCGGGGCGCGTACGGTCCGTGCGCGCGCAGGCCGTAGACGAGGCCGGCGCCGGCGCCGGGCAGCCGCCCGTGGAAGACGTCGCCGCTGCGGCCGGGCAGGGCGCCCCGCCCGAGCTCGCGCCCGCCGTCGGCGTCGAAGACGCACAGCTCGATGCGCGCGGCGTGCCGCGACCAGACCGCGAAGGCGACGCCGTCACCGTCGACGTGGGCGCCGAGGGGGCCCGGGCGGCCGGGCTCGAGGACGAGCGGCGCCGTCACCGCCGGGATCCGTCGCGCGGGTCGGCCGCGCCGTCGGCGCGCGTCGAGCCGGAGGCGGCGGGCGCACGCGGCCGCATCGCCACGACGGCCAGCGGCGGCAGCGTCAGCGCCACCGACCACGGCCTGCCGTGGGCGGGGATCGGCTCGGCGTCCAGGCCGCCGAGGTTGCCCAGGCCGGTGCCGCCGTAGGCCGTCGAGTCGGTGTTGAGCACCTCGTCCCAGCGACCGCCGCAGGGCAGCCCCAGCCGATAGCCGGTGCGCGGCACCGGTGTGAAGTTGCAGACCGCCATCGTCACGTCCTCGCGCGACCCGCCGAAGCGCAGCCAGGCGATCACGCTCTGGGCCGAATCCTGGCAGTCGATCCATTCGAAGCCGCTCGCCTCGCAGTCCTTGGCGTGCAGCGCGGGCAGCGTGGTGTACAGCCGGTTCAGGTCGCCCACCAGCGACTGCAGCCCGCGGTGCCGCGCGCCGTTCACCGGATCGGCGAGCAGACCCCAGTCGAGCTCGCGGTCGTGGTGCCACTCGCGCCACTGTCCGAACTCGCCCCCCATGAACAGCAGCTTCTTGCCGGGCTGCGTCCACATGAACGCGAGGTAGGCCCGCAGGTTGGCGAAGCGCTGCCAGTCGTCGCCCGGCATCTTGCCGAGCAGGGAGCCCTTGCCGTGCACCACCTCGTCGTGCGAGAGCGGCAGCACGAAGTTCTCGGCGAACGCGTACATCAGCCCGAAGGTCAGTCGGCTGTGGTGCCACGGCCGGTGCACCGGGTCCTCGTGCACGTAGGCGAGGGTGTCGTTCATCCAGCCCATGTTCCACTTGTAGCCGAACCCCAGTCCCCCCAGCCAGGTCGGGCGCGACACGCCGGGCCAGGCGGTGGACTCCTCGGCGATGGTGATCGCGCCGGGCACCTCCTCGTAGACCTTCTCGTTGAGCCGCTTGACGAAGGCGACCGCCTCGAGGTTCTCGCGTCCGCCGTGCACGTTGGGCCGCCAGGTGCCGGCCGGCCGGCTGTAGTCGAGGTGCAGCATCGAGGCCACCGCGTCGACGCGCAGCCCGTCGACGTGGAATTCGTGCAGCCAGTACAGCGCGTTGGCGATCAGGAAGTTCGAGACCTCGGGCCGGCCGAAGTCGTAGATCAGCGTGCCCCAGTCGGCATGCCGGCCGATGCTCGGGTCGGCGTGCTCGTAGAGCGGGGTGCCGTCGAAGGCGACCAGTCCGTGGGCGTCGTCCGGGAAGTGCGCGGGCACCCAGTCGAGCAGCACGCCCAGGCCCCCCGCGTGCGCCCGGTCGATGAACGTGCGCAGCGCGTCGGGATCGCCCCAGCGCGAGGTCGGCGCGTACAGCGCGGTCGGCTGGTAGCCCCACGAGCCGCCGAACGGATGCTCGGACACGGGCATCAGCTCGACGTGCGTGAAGCCCAGGCCTCGGGCGTAGGACACCAGCTCGTCGGCGAGCTCGGTCCAGCCGTGCGAGCGGCCGTCCGGATGCCGCTGCCAGGAGCCGACGTGCACCTCGTAGATCGACATCGGCGCATCCCGCGACTGGCGCTGCGCCCGCGAGGCGAGCCATGCGTCGTCGGTCCAGGCGAACGGGGTCTCGTGGAGGACGCGCGATGCGGTGGCCGGCGGCGGCTCGGCGTGGCGCGCGTACGGATCGCCCTTGAGCGCGGTCAGCCCGCCGGCCCCCAGCACCTCGTACTTGTAGAGCTCGCCGGAGGCGACGCCCGGCACGAACAGCTCCCACACGCCGGTCTCGACCCGCCGGCGCATCGGATGCACGCGGCCGTCCCAGCCGTTCCAGGCGCCGACCACGGACACGCGTCGGG
Organism: Burkholderiales bacterium; assembly: GCA_003818495.1. Taxonomy (GTDB): domain Bacteria; phylum Pseudomonadota; class Gammaproteobacteria; order Burkholderiales; family Burkholderiaceae_E; genus UBA4615. The sequence continues at coordinate 15,925 of RPRK01000077.1, read as the reverse complement.
CATTGGGCGCCCAGACCGCGAAGCTGGTGCCGGCGACGCCGTCGACGGTGCGCGCATGGGCGCCGAGCACGCGCCACGCGCGCCAGTGGCTGCCCTGCGCGAGCAGGTGCAGGTCCAGTTCACCGAGCACCGTGCCGAAGCGGTACGGATCGTCGACGGTGCGTCCGCCGGACGCGGCGCCGCCGTCGATGCGCAGGCGGTAGTCGCGGCCGTCGCCGGGCAGCGCCACGATCCCCGCGAAGACGTCGCCCGCCAGGCGCCCGAGCGCGCCGGCCGGTCGGCCCGCCGAATCGATGACCTCGACGTCGCGGGCCCCGGGCAGCAGCGCCCGCACGACGCGGCGCCCCTGCGGAGCGGCGTGCGGGCCGAGCACCGCGAACGGATCGCCGTGGGTGGCCGACAGCAGCGCCTCGACGGCGGCCGGGTCGGTGCCGGTGACGGAGTAGGGATCGGCGACGGAGGGAGCGGTCAACGCAGGTAGGCCTCGGCAGCGTAGCGGCGCATCATCCGCTGCGTGTTGAAGTAGCAGGCGATCTTGGAGATCGACTGGCGCATCATCCAGATCCAGCGGTCGCGATCGTGGTGCCAGCACGGCAGCACGGTGCCCTCGAGCTTCGCATACAGGTCCTCGGCCGTCGCGTCGGCCGCCCCGGCGTGCAGGCCGTCGTCGGCCCCGTCGTGGCCGATCGCCCAGCCGGTCACGCCCTCGATCCACGCCTCCAGCCACCAGCCGTCGAGCACGCTCAGGTTCAGCACGCCGTTGAGCGCGGCCTTCATCCCGCTGGTGCCCGAGGCCTCCAGCGGCGGCGTCGGCGTGTTCAGCCACACGTCGACGCCGGCCACCAGGTGCCCCGCGAGCTCGGTCCCGTAGTCGGGGACGAAGACCACGGTCAGTTCGGGGGCGAGCGCGCGCGCATGGGCGTGCAGGCGCCGGATCGCGTCCTTGCCCGCTGGGTCGGCTGGATGCGCCTTGCCGGCGAGCACCACCTGGAACGGCAGCCGCGCATGGATCGCGCGCAGCCGGTCGAGGTCGGCGAACAGCAGGTCGGGGCGCTTGTAGGCGGTCATGCGGCGCGCGAATCCGATCACCGGCAGGGCCGGGTCGAGGGCGACGCCGGTGCGCCTGCGGACCTCGGCGGCGAGGTCGTCCCGCGCGCGGCAGTGGGCCGCCCAGACGCGCTCCGCCGGCAGCTGGTCGGCCCGCACCATCACCTCGGGCTCGTGGGCCCAGGACGGGAAATGCTCGTCGAACAGCTCGCGCACCGCCGGATGCGCCCAGGTCGGCAGGTGAACGCCGTTGGTGATGGCGCGGATGTCGTAGCCGGGGAACATCCGCGTGGTGGTCCGGGCATGGCGGACCGCGACGCCGTTGACGAACCCCGACAGGTTGAGCGCGAGCCGGGTCATGTTGAGCGCGTCCTCGCCCGCCAGTCGCTTGACCTGCTCGGTCTCGACGTAGCCGGCGAGCACGCGTTCGACCAGCGGCCACTCGAAGCGGTCGTGCCCGGCCTCCACCGGCGTGTGGGTGGTGAAGACGCACGCCTCGCGGACCGGCGTCAGGCGGTAGCGCATCGCATCCGGGGAGATCGGGTCGGGCGGTCGCGGATGGCGCCGCATCAGGTCGAGCGCCAGCAGCGCCGCATGACCCTCGTTCAGGTGGTGGATCCGCACGTCGAAGCCGAGCGCCTGCAGCACGCGCAGCCCGCCGATGCCGAGCACGGCCTCCTGCTTGAGGCGGTACGCGGCGCCGGGGCCGTAGAGCCGGTCGGTCAGGTCGCGGTCCTCGGGTGCGTTGTCGTCGAGGCGGGTGTCGAGCAGCAGCACCGGAACGCTTTCGCCGATGGGGCTGCGGATCACGTGGAGCCAGGGGCGCACCCAGACCTCGCGGCCCTCCAGCACGAGCGCGACCTTGGCGCGCAGCGGCGTGGCCCACAGCGAGGGGTCCCACGGGTCGGCGTGCTCGAGCTGGCCGCCGTCCGCATCGATCTCCTGGCGCAGGTAGCCCTGGCGGCTGAGCAGCGAGACGAACACGATCGGCAGGCCGAGGTCGGCGCAGGATCGGGCGGTGTCGCCGGCCAGCACGCCCAGTCCGCCGCTGTAGGTGTGCATCTCCGCCCGCAGCGCGATCTCCATCGTGAAGTAGGCGATGCGGGTGCGGGCCAGGAAGGGACCGATCGTCCGGGAGGCGGGCGGATCGGCGACGGGGTCGTGGTAGAGCCGGTGCATCGCGTGGGGCGCGGGACGTGTCCCTGCGTCGTGGTCGGCCAAGGGAGGAGGGATCCCGTCTTCGGGGGTAGGATGGGAAAACTCGCCTCGCGGTGCCTGCGGGCTCCGGGCGACCTTCCTTCCGAACCCACGATATCAGAGGAGCCTTCCTTGGACGATTCGATTCGCGATGCGCGCGGTGCCGACGGTGTGTCGCCCGAGCTCGACTCCCTGGTGCCGCCGACCCGCCTCGACCGCCGCGGCTTCATCGCCGGCTCGGCCGCCGCGGGCTTCGCGGCCTCGGTCGTGCCCACCGGTGCGCTGCTGGCGCAGACCATCACCACCCCGACGACCGGGCTCCGCACGGGCGACGTGCTGATCCGGACCAGCGACGGCCGCTCGATGCCGGGCTACTTCGCCGCGCCGGCCAACGCGTCGGGCGCACCGACGATCCTGGTCGTCCAGGAGATCTTCGGCGTGCACGAGCACATCAAGGACGTCTGCCGCCGCTTCGCCCGCGCGGGCTGGCACGCGGTCGCGCCCGAGCTGTACTTCCGCTTCGGCGATCCGCAGGCCTACCCGACGGTGGGACAGATCGTCGGCGAGCTGGTGCCGAAGGTCACCGACGCCCAGGTCATGTCCGATCTCGACGCGACCGCCGCGTTCGCGCACACCAACGGCGGCAACCGGGACAAGCTCGGCATCACCGGCTTCTGCTGGGGCGGGCGCATCGTGTGGCTGTACACCGCGCACAATCCCGCAGTGAAGGCGGGCGTGGCCTGGTACGGCCGCCTCACCGGGCCGACCAGCCCGGCCACGCCGCTGCACCCGTACGACGTCGCGGTCACGCTCAAGGGCCCGGTGCTCGGCCTGTACGGCGGCGCCGACGCGGGCATTCCGGTCAACACCGTCGACGAGATGAAGACCCGGCTGTCCGCGGGCAGCGCGGCCGCCAAGGCGTCGGAGTTCGTCGTCTACCCGGAGACCCCGCACGCGTTCCACGCCGACTACCGCCCGACGTACCGCAAGCCGGCGGCCGAGGACGGCTGGAAGCGCGCCACCGAGTGGTTCCGCAAGCACGGGGTGGCCTGAACGTGCCGGAGGGCCCGCCGCGCGGGGTGCCCGCCGCCGATGCCGGTGCCGCGTTCGTCGAGCGCTGTCGCGGCGCGACGGCGCTGCTCGACACCGGGCACCCGGCGCTGCGGGCCTTCGTCGACGCGGCCGTCGGCAGTGCCGAGGCGCCGCGCGAGCGGGCGGTGCGGCTCTTCTACGCCGTGCGCGACCGGATCCGCTACGACCCGTTCTCGTGCACCCGCGAGCGGGCCGACTACCGGGCCAGCAGCGTGGCCGCCAGCGCGCGCAACTGGTGCGTGCCGAAGGCGGGACTGCTGGCCGCGGCCGCCCGAGTGGCCGGCATCCCGGCCGCGGTCGGCCTCGCCGACGTGACCAACCACCTGAACACCGAGAAGCTGCGCCGGCTGCTCGGCGGCACCGATGTGTTCCACGACCACGGCTATGCCGCGCTGTGGATCGACGGCCGGTGGGTGAAGGCCGCCGCGGTGTTCAACCTCGAGCTGTGCGAGCGCTTCGGGGTGCGCCCGACCGAATTCGACGGCGAGCAGGATGCGCTGCTGCAGGAGCACGACGCCTCGTCGCGCCGGCACATGCAGTACCTGCGCGACGACGGGCTCTACGACGACCTCCCGTTCGACACCGTCATGGCCGACTTCGCGCGGTGGTATCCGGCCGATGTCTTCGAGGCCGGCTCGAAGGCGGCCGGCCCGCGCTTCGAGGACGACCGGCCCGCCTGAGGGCTCGGGCGGGCCCGGCCCGTCCTCAGCGGTCCAGCGAGGTGTAGACCGCCGTGCGCAGCAGCGGGCGGTACTGCCCGCTCTGGGCCGGTCCCTGCATCATCCACACCGCCACCAGCCGCTCCTTCGGATCGACCCAGAAGGCGGTGCCCGCGTAGCCGCCCCAGTTGTACTCGCCGGCGCTGCCGTAGTTGGTCGACTCGCCGGGCGCCAGGCGCACCGCGAAACCCAGCCCGAATCCGTAGCCCGGGCCCGGCAGGTAGGTCGGTCCGCGCACGGTGCCCAGGTGGTCGGAGCCCATGTACTCCATCGTCTTGCGCGAGACGATGCGCACGCCGTCGAGCTCGCCGCCGTTGAGCAGCATCTGCGTGAACCGCAGGTAGTCGTCGGCGGTCGAGACCATCCCGCCGCCGCCGGACAGCAGCACCGGCGGCTTCGTCACGTCGAGCAGCGTGACCTTGGCCTTGGAGTCCGGATCGGCCGGGAACGCCTCGGCGAGACGCGCCCGCTTCTCGGGCGGTACCCAGAACGCGGTGTCGTTCATCTTCAGCGGGGCCAGGATGCGCTGCGTGAGGAACGCGTCGAGCTTCATGCCCGATGCCCGCTCCACCACGAGGCCGAGCACGTCGGTCGAGACGCTGTATTCCCAGGTGCTGCCCGGCGCGAACGACAGCGGCAGGGTGCCGAGCCGGCGTGCCATCTCGGTCAGGTCGAAGGGCAGCGCCTCGGAGGCCGGGACGATCTTCGCCTTCAGGTACTCGTCCTTCACGGCCGAGCGGCCGAACACGCCGTAGGTCAGTCCCGAGGTGTGGCGCAGCAGGTCCTGCACGGTCATCTCGCGCGGCGCGATCACGCGCTCGGCCACGGCCGGCTTGCCGTCGGCGCCTGGCCGCTCGACCGCGACCTGCATCCCCTTCATCTCGGGAATCCAGCGCGAGACCGGGTCGCCGAGCCGCAGGCGACCGTCCTCCACCAGCTGCATCGTCGCGATCGACACGATCGGCTTGGTCATCGAATAGATGCGGAAGATCGCGTCCCGTGCCATGGGCTTGCCGGTCGCCGGGTCCTGCACGCCGACGGCGCTCGCGTACTGCAGTCGGCCGTCGCGGGCGACCAGCAGCACCGCCCCGGGCAGCCGGCCGGTCTTCGAGTCGGCTTCCACGCGGCGCATGAACGCGTCGAGATGCGCGGTGGAGACCGAGCGTGCCGACGGGCCGGCGTCGGGCATCGACGCGCAGGCGCCGGCGAGCAGGGCCGCGGACAGAGCGGCGACGGCGAGTCGGCGAGAGGGCATGCGCGGGCTCGGTGCGACGCGCGAGGGCGTGGTGGGGGGCTGTGCCATGGGAGTCTCCGGATGTCTGGGTCGCGCCGGGTGGCCGTCCGCCCGGGGGCCGTCGCGATGACAGCTCCGGCGGCCGGGTCGTCGGCTGCCCGTCGAGTCTAGCCCGGCGGCGTGCCGCATGCGGGCGTTCCGGTGCGGCTGCGCCCGGGCATGCGCCTTGCCGATCACCTCGGCGGTACCACTTTCCGGAGTCCCCATGTCCGCCGCCGCGTCGCGACGCCCGGCCTTCGCCCGCGCCGCGGCGGCGGCGCTGCTCGTCGCGACCTTCGCCGGCTGCGCGGACGTGGCCGATCGCATGCCGGTCCGGCCGGCGCCGGAGGCCGCGCCCACCCCGTCCGCCCCCGCCGGCGCACGGGGGCCGCTGGCGGACCAAGCGGCACGGGAGCTCGTCGCCGGGCTGCGCGCGCAGGGTCACTCCGAACGCGTCGCGCGCTGGCTCGCCGCGACGCAGACCCCCGACGCCGCGCCGCTGATCGTCGGCAATGCGACGCGGCTCCTGGTCGACGGGCCCGAGACGTATCGCGCGATGTTCGAGGCGATCGCGGTCGGGCGCCGTCACGTCCACCTCGAGACCTACATCCTCGCGGGCGACGAGACCGGCCGCCGGCTCGCCGACCTGCTCCTCGAGCGCCGGCGGCAGGGCGTGCGGGTGAGCGTGCTGTACGACGCGATCGGTGCGATCGGCACGCCGACCGAGTATTTCGACCGGCTGCGCGACGGCGGGGTGGCCCTGTGCGAGTTCAATCCGATCACGCCCCGGTCGGGCCGACCCGTCTCCCTCAACCACCGCGACCACCGCAAGATCCTGGTCGTCGACGGGCGGATCGCCTATACCGGCGGCGTGAACATCAGCGACGTCTACTCGAGCGGCTCGGCGTCGGCGCGTCGGCGATCCGAGCGCGGCACGGGATGGCGCGATACGCACATCGAGATCCGCGGCCCGGCGGTCGCCGAGCTGCAGGCCCTGTTCGTCGGCACGTGGCGCCGGCAGGGCTGCCCGGATCTCCCCGACGCCGCGGCGGACTCGGCGCCCCCGCCCGCCGTGCAGGGCGACCGGGTGCTGCGCGTGCTCGCGAGCACGCCCGACGACGCCCGCAACGCGATCCGCGACGAGCTGCTGGTCGCGATGGGCGCGGCCGAGCGGAGCATCCACGTGACGATGGCCTACTTCGTGCCGGATCCCCGGATGCTCGAGACGCTCGAGGCCGCCGCCCGGCGCGGCGTCGACGTCACGCTGGTGCTGCCCGGCTTCTCCGACTTCTGGGCGGTGCTGGCCGCCGGACGCTCCCACTACGCGCGGCTGCTGGAGGCGGGCGTGACGATCCGCGAGCGTCGGGACGCGCTGCTGCACGCGAAGACCGTCGTCATCGACGGCGTGTGGGCCACGGTCGGCTCGGCCAACATGGACTGGCGCAGCTTCCTCCACAACGACGAGGTCAACATCGTCGTGATCGGCGAGGGCTTCGGCAGCGAGATGGAGCGGATGTTCGCCGCGGACGTCGAGCGATCGGTGCCCGTGGAGGCCGCCGCCTGGTCGCGACGCGGACTCGCGGAGCGGGCGAAGGAAGGGCTGGCACGGCTGCTCGAGTACTGGCTGTAGGTCCCCGCCAGCGGGGCCGAGCTGCGTTCCCGCGTTATACTCGGCCGCTCACTCTGCAACTCGTTTGCATCTGGCTCCCTGGGGGATCTCCCTGACGCTCGCCTCGATCATCGCCGCGACCCTCCTGTCGGGGCTCGTCTCCGTGCTCGTCGCCTCCTGGCTCTCCTTCCGGGCGCTGTCCTCGATGGTGCCCCGGATGGTGAGCCTGTCGGCGGGCATCCTGCTGGGCACCGCGATCCTGCACCTGCTGCCCGAGGCGTTCGAGTCGCAGGCCGATCTGCATGCGCTGTCGTGGACCCTGCTCGCCGGCCTGGTCGGATTCTTCCTGCTCGAGAAGTCGGCCGTGCTGCGCCACAGCCATCACCACGAGGGCGACGGTCACGGTCACCACCACGGCCACGATCACGACGAGGCCGGCCCGGGCGGCGTGCTGATCCTGGTCGGCGACTCGATCCACAACCTCGCCGACGGGTTCCTCATCGCCGCCGCGTTCCTCGCCGACGAGCGTCTCGGCTGGCTGACCGCGGCCGCGATCGCGGCGCACGAGATCCCGCAGGAGATCGGCGACTTCATCGTCCTGCTGAACGCCGGCTACACGCGCCGCCGCGCGCTCGCCTACAACGCGCTGTCGGGCCTCGCATCGGTGGTCGGCGGCATCATCGGCTGGGCGTCGCTGCAGACATCGAAGGACCTGCTGCCCTTCGTGCTGGTGCTGGCGGCCAGCAGCTTCGTGTACATCGCCCTCGCCGATCTCGTGCCCGACATGCAGCGCCAGCGCCGGCGCGGCGAGTCGGCGGTCCAGGTCGTGCTGCTGCTGGTGGGCATCGCCGGAATCGCCGCCGTGACCTCGCTCGTGCATTCGCACTGAGGTTCGCCGTGGCGCAGTCTCGGCCGGGCTGGGGCGTGACGCTGGCCGCCGTGCTCGCGGCGGCGATCGTGGTGTCCCTCAACGTCGGCAAGCTGCCGCCCGCGCTGCCCGCGCTGCGCGCCGAGTTCGGCCTGGACCTGGTGTCGGCCAGCCTGCTGGTCTCGTTCTTCCAGCTCGCCGGCATGCTGCTCGGCCTGTTCGGCGGCATGCTCGCGGACCGATTCGGACCGCGTCGCGTGATGCGCACCGGACTGGTCATCGCCGCCGCGGGCTCGCTGCTGGGGGCGCTCGCCCCCTCGGTGGCGGTGCTCCTGGCGAGCCGCGCCGTCGAGAGCGCCGGCTTCATCCTCACCGTGCTGCCGGGTCCCGCGCTGCTCGCCCGGGGCGTGCCGCCCGCGCGTCTGCGCGGGGTGATGGGCGCATGGAGCGCCTACATGCCGGTCGGCATGGCGCTCGCCCTGGTGCTCTCGCCGCTGGCGTACGAGTCGCTCGGCTGGCGGCCGGTCTGGTGGGCGGTCGCCGCGGCCTCGCTCGTCATGGCGGTGCTGCTCGGACGGGTGGTCGCCCCCGATCCCGCGGGCCGCGCGCCGCACGGCGCGATGTCCCTGGTGCGGGACACGCTGCGTTCGCCGCGCCCCTGGGTGCTGGCGATCGCCTTCGGCTGCTACGCGTCGCAGTGGATGGGCGTCTTCAGCTTCCTGCCGACGCTCTACACCGAGGCCGCGGTGCCGCTCGCGCTCGCCGGCACGCTGACGGCGATCGGCGTCGCGATCAACGTGGTGGGCAACCTGTCTTCCGGCGTGCTGCTGCAGCGCGGCGTGTCCCGGCCGGTGCTGATCGCCGCGGCCTCGGTGGCGATGATCCTGGGGGCGTGGCTGTGCTTCGGATCGGACGCGCCGTTCGCGGTCCGCTACGCCGGCGTGCTGCTGTTCTCGGCGGTCGGCGGGCTGATCCCGGGCACCCTGTTCGCGACCACGCCGGCCTATGCCCCGCATCCCCGGGCGGTCGCCACCACCACCGGCCTGATGCAGCAGGGCTCGACCCTCGGGCAGTTCCTGTCGCCGCCGCTGATCGCGGCGGTGCACGCGGCGAGCGGCGGCTGGCACCACACCTGGTGGGCGACCGGCGCACTGGCCCTCGGCGACCTGCTCATGGCGTGGCTGGTGCTGCGCTTCGACCGCGCCGACCGCCGCGCGCGAGACGGCGCGGCCCGCGCCTGAGGCCGCGGATCAGGGTTCGGCGCCGAGCTTCACCGGCCGTGCCGGATCGGTGATCCACTCGCTCCACGACCCCGCGTAGAGGGCCGCCCCCGGCAGGCCCGCATGGGCCATCGCGAGCAGGTTCATGCAGGCCGACACGCCCGAGCCGCAGCTGTTGACCACCGCCTGCGGCGCGCGCCCCGCCAGCAGCGCCTCGAACTCGGCACGCAGCACCGGGGCCGGCTTGAACCGACCGTCCTCGCGCACGTTCAGGCCCCACGGGCGGCTGAGCGCGCCCGGGATGTGACCGGCCACCGGATCGATCGGCTCGACCTCGCCCCGGTACCGCTCGCCCGGGCGGGCGTCGAGCACCAGCCGCGCGCCGTCGGCGGCGGCACGTCCGGTCTCGTCGGCGTCGGCGAGCGTGGCCAGCGGCGCGCGCAGCGTCAGCGCACCGGGCGCGCGCGCCGCGGTCGGCTCGGCGCTCAGCGGATAGCCGGCCTTTCGCCAGGCGGCGAGCCCGCCGTCGAGCACCGCGACCGTGTCGTGGCCGATCCACCGGGCCATCCACCACAGCCGGCCGGCCATGCCGTTGCCGCCGTCGTGCACGACGAGCTGCACGCCGTCCGACAGGCCTGCCGCGGCGAGCCGCTCGCGGACCTGCTCGCGCGAGGGCATCGGATGCCGGCCGGTGCCCGGGCCCTTGGGCAGCGCGAGGTCGTGGTCCATGGAGAGGAACACCGCGCCCGGGATGTGGCCCTCGTCGTGCAGGCGCCGGCCCGCCGCGGGGTCGCCCAGATCGTGGCGGCAGTCGACGACGAGGCAGCGGTCGATGTGCTCGGCGAGTTCATCGGCGGTGATCAGCGTGGTCCAGGTCATCGCGGCGGCTTCAGGGTAGGGTGGGGCCGCCATTCTGCCCTGACGCCGGTCGATTCGACCAACCGCGCGCTCAGACGAATCCGTAGAGCGCGGCCGGGTTGTCCACGAGGATGCGCCGGCGGTCGGCCTCGCGCGGGGCCCAGTCGAGCAGCACGTCGAGCAGGTCCGCGTCGTCCGGGATCGCACCGGGACGCGCGGACGGATGCGGCCAGTTCGACGCCCACAGCATCCGTTCGGGCGCGGCCCGGACGAGCGCGGCGGCGAGCGCCCCGACGTCCTCGTAGCGCGGCCCGCCGGTGCGCGAGGTCTCGTAGGCCGCCGACAGCTTCACCCAGCAGTTGCCGCGCTCGACGAGTCGCAGCAGCGTGCGGAAGGCCGCGTCGTCGGGGGCGACCGGCTCGAGGAACTTGCCGACGTGGTCGATGACGTACGGCCCGGGCAGCCTCGACAGGCTCGCTTCCCACTGCGGGAGCTGGCGGCCGTCGAGCTGGACGATCGGGTGCCAGCCGAGCGGGGCCACCCGTGCCGCGGTCTCGTGGAGCGCGGCCAGCTTCGTGAACCCTCCGGGCAGGTCCATCACGCGGACCGCGCGCGCGCCGGCCGCGTGCATCGCAGCGAGCGAAGGCTCGTCGACGTCCGGCCGCAGCGCGACCACGGCCCGAGCCCGCGCCCGGCCGATCGCGGCCACCGCGTCGAGGGTGCAGCGGTTGTCGTCGCCATAGGCATTGGGCTGCACCACCACCACGCGGTCGATGCCGAGCGCGGACATCAGCGCGCCGTACTCGCCCGGCGTCGCATCGGGCGGCGGCGGCGGACCGTCCGGATGCCGCGGATACTGTGCCGCGTAGCAGTGCATGTGCGTGTCGCAGGTGCCGGCGGGCGCATCCAGCCGCGGCCGGCGCGAAGGCAGGGGCGGCGCGCTCATCCGACCAGCTCCACGCGCCAGCGTGCGATCGCGTCGACGTCGATCTCCACGCCCAGGCCCGGACCGTCCGGGATGCGGACCACGCCCTGCTCGTGCTCGATCGGCGTGGCGAGCACCGCCTGCCGGAACGGATGCTCGCTGCGATCGAACTCGAGCACCGGCTCGGTCGGGTCGTGCCGCGGCGGCGAGGGCGGCAGCACCGCGTGGAGCTGCAGCGCGGCCGCCAGCCCGATGCCCGTGCCCCAGACGTGCGGCACCAGCCGCACGCCGAACGCGGTCGCCATGTCGGCGATCTTCTTCGCCTCGGAGAGGCCGCCGCAGGCGCAGATGTCGGGCTGCACGATGTCCATCGCCCGCCGCGTCAGCACTTCGCGAAAGCCCCAGCGGGTGAACTCGGTCTCGCCGCCGGCCACCGGGATCGGCTGGCCGCGGCGCACCTCGACATAGCTGTCGAGGTCGTCGGGCACCACCGGTTCCTCGAACCAGCCGATGTCCTGATCGGCGACCGCGCGGCCGAGCCGGATCGCGTCGATCGCGTCGTAGCCGTGGTTCGCGTCGAGCATCAGCCCGATCCGCGGGCCGAGCGCCTCGCGCACCGCGCGGATCAGCGCGACGTCCTGGTCGACGCCGAAGCCGATCTTGAGCTTGGCCGCACGGAACCCTTCGGCCGCGTAGCCGGCCACTTCGTCGATGAGGTACTGGAGCGTCTCGAGCGTCAGCGCATCCGGGTCGCCGCCACCGAAGCGCGCCTGCGTGCGCCGCGCCTCGAGCGTGCGCCAGCCGTCGCCGCGCCGGTAGGTGCCGGTCGCGTAGGCGGCGACGCGGTCGCGGAAGCGGCCGCCCATCAGCCGCCACACCGGCTCGCCCCAGTGGCGCCCGCGCAGGTCCCAGAGCGCCACGTCGACGCCCGACAGCGCCGTGAGGGCCAGGCCCTTCATGCCCTGGTCGCGCAGGCCGTTGTACATCGCGAGCCAGTGCCGGTCGACCGCCAGCGCGTCCTGCCCGACCAGCATCCGGGCGTAGGCCGGGATCAGGGCGGCATTGAGCCGGGCCGGGCCGATGCATTCCCCCCAGCCCGACAGGCCGTCCTCGGTGGTGACCTCGACGACGCAGGAGCCGCGCGTCGAGGTCTCGGTGAACGACCAGGCGAAGGGCTCCGACAGCGGCGCTTCGAGAACGTGGGCGCGGATGCGGGCGATGCGGGGCATGGGGTGTCTCCTCCCGGTGCGCGTGAGATGCACCGAGCCGCACGCCCCGAGCTCAGGCGGTGCCGCCCGTGCCCGAAGCGCCCGGCTCGGGGTGATCGAACTCCTGCGAGCAGTAGCTGCCGCCCTGGAACCGGTCGCCGATCGGATCGGGCTGCTCCTCGCGGGCGAGGATGTCCGCCGCGTGCGCCTCCGATCGGCCGGTCGGGCGGTACCCGAGCTCGTGGGCGCGCCGATTGTCCCACCAGGCCCTCGAGTTGTCCGACATGCCGTAGACGATTTCGTAACGCAGCGCGGGGTGTTCGATGCCGATGCGGATCAGCTGCATCAGGTCGGCCGGCGTGATCCAGATCGCCAGGCGCCGCCGGTCGAGCGGTGCGTCCCCCACGTTGCCGATCCGCAGGTTCAGGATCCGCAGCCCGTGCTTGTCGGCGTAGAGCGCGCCCAGTGCCTCGCCGAACGCCTTCGAGACCCCGTAGCGGGTGTCGGGCCGCGGCGGCACCGCGTGGTCGATCGTCCGGTCGCGCCGGTAGAACCCGACCGCATGGTTCGAGGAGGCGAAGACGATCCGCTTCACCCCGGCCTGCAGCGCCGCCTCGTAGAGCGCGTGGAGCCCGACGATGTTGGCCTGCAGGATCGTCTCCCACGGCCCCTCGACCGAGAAGCCCCCCAGGTGGACGATGGCGTCGATGTCCCGGACGATCTCGGCGACCTGCGCCGGATCGGACAGCTCGGCGCGTACGAAGGTCTCGCCGGGGGCGAGCGGCGTGCGCGGCTCGACGACGTCCGACAGGCGCACCGGACCGTAGGCCTGGGCGAGCAGCGGTCGCAGCCGCGTGCCGACGTCGCCCGAGGCGCCGGTCAGCAGCACGCGGGGGCGGGGAAGGGAGGCGGTCATGGCGGGTTCCTCGTGGGGGCGGGGCGGGCGGCGATCCAGGTGGCCCAGGCGCCGCTGGCGGCGATGACGGCGAGGCCGAGCCCCTCGCGGGCGCTCAGCGTGTCGTCGAACAGGAACGCGCCGATCACCGCCGCGAAACCGATGTTGGTGTACTGCATGTTCGCGGCCAGCATCGTCGCCGGTCCGGCGAACGCGCGGGTCATGCAGATCTGGCCGATCAGCGCGAAGCCGGCGACTGCCAGCAGCACGGGTACGCCGTCCCAGCCGGCCGGGGAGAATCCGCCGGTGGCAGCGATGCCGGCGAGCCCGACCGCCGTCGAGACCACCGAGAACCAGAAGACCACCCGCCACGGCGGCTCGCCGGCCGCGCCCAGCGTTCGCATCTCGAAATAGACGAAGGTGGCCAGCAGCCCCGAGCCCAGGCCGGCGGCGAAGCCGCCCAGGGTCGCGCCGTCGAGCGTCGGCCGCAGCGCCAGCAGGACACCGGCGAAGCCGCAGGCGGCCGCCGCGTAGAGCAGGCGTCGCCGGGCATCGGGCGGCGCACCGCTGCGCCGCGCCACCCAGGCGATCGCGAGCGCGGCGAACAGCGGCGAGGTGTTGCCGAGCGTGGCCGCCGTCGGCAGCGGCAGCGCCGCCAGTGCGGCGAACCACAGCACCATCGACGAGGCGCCGGCCGCCGACCGGCGCAGGTGCATGGGCCACAGCGGCGTGGTCAGCCTGCGGCCGCCCGCCAGCGCCCAGGCACCAACCGCGACCGCGCCGAGCGCATTGCGCCAGAAGACCAGCTCGAACAGGCCGTAGCGCGCGTAGCCGAGCTTGATCGCCGCACTCATCGCGGCGAACGCGAGCGCCGAGGCGACCGCCCAGGCCGCCTGGGCGGTCGCGCTCACGCGACCGCCCGGGGCACCGTGACGTCAGCCTCCACGCGTCAGTCGAGCGCCAGTCGGGCCCGCAGGAACTCGTGGAAGTGCTGCATCCCATCCTCCATCGGGCTCTGGTACGGACCCACCTGATTCTCGCCCCGCGCCAGCAGGATCGCCCGTCCCGCGTCCATGCGGAGCGCGATCTCGTCGTCCTCGACGCAGGTCTCCATGTACGCCGCGCGCTCGGCCTCGACGAACTCGCGCTCGAACAGCACGATCTCCTCGGGGTAGTAGAACTCGACGATGTTGGTCGTGTGTCCCGGGCCGCGCGGGACCAGGTGCGAGACGACCAGCACGTGCGGGTACCACTCGACCATCACGTTCGGGTAGTAGGTCAGCCAGATCGCGCCGTGCTTCGGCGGTTCGCCGCCCCGGAACTTCAGCACCTCGTCGTGCCAGCGGCGATAGACCTCGCTGCCCGGCTTGACCAGGCCGCGATGCACGCCGACGGTCTGGACCGACCACCAGTCGCCGAACTCCCAGCTCAGGTCGCCGCATTCGACGAACTTCCCGAGGCCCGGATGGAACGGCTCGACGTGGTAGTCCTCCAGGTAGACCTCGATGAAGGTCTTCCAGTTGTAGGCGCACTCGTGCACCTCGACGTGGTCGAGCATGTAGCCCGAGAAGTCGAGTTCACCGCCCGCGCCCATCCGGGCGAGGTCGGCGGCGACGTCGCGCCCGCCGGAGAACAGCAGGCCCTTCCAGTTCTGGAGCGGACTGCTGCCCAGGTTCAGGCAGGGCTGTTCCTCGAAGTGGGGCGCGCCGAGCAGCTGGCCCTGCAGGTCGTAGGTCCACCGGTGCAGCGGACAGACGATCTGCCCGGCATTGCCGCGGCCGTTCAGCATCACCGCCTGCCGGTGACGGCAGACGTTCGACAGGAGCTCGAGGCCCTGTTCCCCCCGCACGAGCAGCCGGCCCTCCTTCTCGGCCGGGAGTGCGAAGTAGTCGCCCGTGTTCGGCACCATCAGCTCGTGGCCGATGTAGCCGGGGCCTTTCCTGAACAGTAGCTCGATCTCGCGCTGGTACAGCGTCTGATCGAAATACGCCGAAACCGGAAGCTGGGCTGCAGAGCGCTGCAGGTGATCCCGACGCCCGATGTCCGACATGGTCCGACCTCCTGGTCCGTCTGCGTCAGTGGAAGAGTCACCCCCGAAAGGCGGTGGTCAAAAAATGGCCCGCAAGTCTACCCCGTCCGCAGCACCGGGGGGGCGGAGCCCGCCCGGACCGTCCGGCCCCGGGTCGGCATGGCACGGCTCGCGGGGACGCCGCAGCCTCGCCCCGCGGGCCCGCACGCCGGGGTCGCTCGCCGAGCTGGCGTAAAATCCGGGTTTTATCCGCGCCGGCGTAAGGTCATTCACAGGGGACGACCCCGGGGAACGACCGGCACCGGCCCAACACGATGGCGACCTCCCGGACTGCCGCCGCCGACGCACCCGCCTCCTTCGAGGCGGCGCTCGGCGAGCTCGAATCGCTGGTGCAGAAGATGGAGGCGGGCACGCTGACGCTCGAGCAGTCGCTCGAGGCGTATCGGCGCGGCGCGCGCCTCGTCGGGTTCTGCCGCGACAGCCTCGCGAACGTGCAGCAGCAGGTGAAGGTGCTGGAAGGCGACCTGCTCAAGCCGTTCGAGCCCGACGCGCGAACCGACGCATGAGCGGCATGGCGGCATTCCCGGCCTGGTCGGCCGACGTGCTGACCCGCACCGAGCTCGCGCTCGACGCCCTGCTGCCACGCCCGACGGACGCGGGCTCCGGCGCGCTGTCCCGGCTGCACGACGCCATGCGCTACGCGGTGCTGGAGGGCGGCAAGCGCGTGCGCCCGCTGCTCGCGCACGCGGCCGGCGAGCTCACCGGCGCGCCGCCGGCCGCGCTCGAGCGGGCCGGCTGCGCGGTCGAACTGATCCACGCCTATTCGCTCGTCCACGACGACATGCCGTGCATGGACGACGACGTGCTGCGTCGCGGCAAGCCCACGGTGCACGTCGCCTACGGCGAGGCGCTGGCGATGCTCGTCGGCGATGCGCTGCAGGCCCTGGCGTTTCGCGCCGTGGCCGAGGCCGGGGCGTCCGGCGTG
>RPRK01000076.1 GCA_003818495.1 Burkholderiales bacterium | reverse complement strand
TCCCAGAAGATCGCCAGCAGGATCAGGTTGTCCGACAGCGCGATGCCGAGCATCGCGCCCATGAACGCCAGCAGCAGCGCGAAGAAGCGCGGCGTGCGCTCCTCGGGCGACAGGTACCAGCGTGCATACAGCACGATCAGCAGGCCGATGCCCAGGATCAGCCCGGCGAACATCAGCGCCAGCCCGTCCATCCTCAGGCCGAAGCCGACACCGAGCGCCGGGAGCCACTCCCAGCGCATGCGCTGCACCTCGCCGCCGAACACCGCCGGGGCGAGCAGCGCGAACGCGAACGTGGCGATGAGGGCGGCCGTGCCGGCGATCCACGCTGAATGCCGCAGGCGGGACATCGGCGTCGACGTCGCCATCACCGGCGCCAGGCAGGCGAGCACCAGCGCGCCGGCGAACGGCGCGAGGACGACGACCAGCAGCGCGCCCGTCATCGGCCGGGCGCTCCGGGAGCCGAGCCCGGCGCACCGCGCCCGCCGCGCAGCGTCAGCACTCCGATCGTCACGGCGGTCAGCGGCAGCACGACGTAGAGCATGACCGTGCGGTAGTCGCCGAGCGCATCGTGCCCCGACGCGTCCAGCACCAGCCAGGCGACGTAGGCCGCGTAGTAGCCGAGGAACATCACCCCTTCCCACCGACCGATCCGGCAGTTGGAGAAGAACACCGGCAGGCAGGCGATCGCGACCATGACCATCGCGGGCAGGTCGAAGCGCAGCACGGAGGCCGGCACGCCGAGGGCCTCGGGGGCGACCAGGCCCGCCGCGCCGAGCACGCCGAGGATATTGAAGACGCTGCTGCCGACGACGTTGCCGACGGCGATGTCGCGCTCGCCGCGACGCAGCGCCATCAGGGAGGCGGCGACCTCGGGCGTCGAGGTGCCGGCGGCGACGATGGTCAGCCCGATCACCACCTCCGACAGGCCGAGCACCCGGGCGAACTGCACGGCGGCCGACACCAGCCATTCCGACCCGAGCACCAGCAGCAGCAGCCCCGCCGCCACCAGTCCGGCCTGCACCCACGTCCGGTCGTCCCACGACGGCGCGGACGGCGCTTCACCCGGAGCGGCCGGCGGGGTCGCGGCCGACGCGCGCCGGCTCTGCACGATCAGGAACACCGTGTACGCGATCAGCAGTCCGAACAGCAGCCCCGCCTCGCCGCGCGCGATGCCGCCGTCCAGCGTCATCGCCGCGAGCAGCAGCGACGCGCCGATCATGATCGGGACTTCCTGACGGATGATCTGGTCGGAGACGGCGAGCGGGACGATGGCCGCGCACAGCCCGAGGATGAACAGCACGTTGAAGATGTTCGAGCCGACGACGTTGCCGATCGCGATGTCGGTCGCGCCGGCGAGCGCGCCTTGCACCGACACCGCCATTTCGGGCGAGCTGGTGCCGAACGCGACCACCGTCAGTCCGACCACGAGCGGCGAGATGCCGAACGACAGCGCCAGCTTCGAGGCGCCGCGCACGAGCAGCTCGGATCCGACCACCAGGGCGGCCAGTCCGGCGACGAACAGCAGGAGCGTGGTCATCGTCAATCGGTCGGGGGTGGGGCGGTGCCCGGCCGACGGTCCGGCGGGCGCGACGGCGCAGTATAGCCACCCGTCCGTCGGTCCCTCGAAGTTCCGGTATCGTGCGGGGGCAATGAGCGCCCCCTCCCTGGTCACCCTCGTCGACGCGCAGCTCGCGTACGGCGACCTCCCTCTTCTCGACTGCGCGTCGCTGTCGGTGCTGTCCGGCGAGCGCATCGGGCTCGTCGGCCGCAACGGCACCGGCAAGTCCTCGCTGCTCGGGATCCTGTCGGCGCGCGCGCCGCTCGACGACGGCCTGGTGCAGCGGCGCGACGGCCTGCGCATCGCGACGGTCGAGCAGGAGCCCGAACTGCCGGCCGCCGACACGCTGCACGACAGCCTGCTCGAGCGGGGCGGTCTCGAGTCGCTCGACGACGACCGGGAGCGCTGGCGCGTCCAGGCACGGCTCGCCGAATACCTGCAGCGCTTCGGCCTCGACCCCTCGGCCGACCCGGCGTCGGCCTCCGGCGGCGAGCGCAAGCGTGCGGCGCTCGCGCTGGCGTTCGCGCTGGACCCCGAGCTGCTGCTGCTCGACGAGCCGACCAACCACCTCGACATCTCCGGCATCGAGCTGCTCGAATCGCTGCTGCAGAAGGTGCCCGCGGCGGTCTTCGTGACCCACGACCGGTTCTTCCTCGACGCGGTCGCCACCCGCATCGTCGAGCTCGACCGGGGTGTCCTGCGCTCGTTCCCCGGCAACTTCACCACCTACCAGCGGGTGCGCGCCGAGCAGCTCGCCGTCGAGCGCACGGCGGCGCGCCGCTTCGACAAGTTCTGGGCCCAGGAAGAGGTCTGGATCCGCAAGGGCGTCGAGGCGCGCCGGACCCGAAACGAAGGCCGCGTGCGCCGCCTCGAGCAGCTCCGCACCGATCGCGACGCGCGCCGCGAGCGCCAGGGCGGCGTGAAGATGGCGGTCGATGCCGGCGAGCGCAGCGGCAAGCTGGTCGCCGAGCTCACCGACGTCTCGAAGGCCTTCGACGGCAAGCGCGTGATCGACGGCCTGTCGCTGATCGTCACCCGCGGCGACCGGCTCGCGCTGGTCGGCCCGAACGGCGCCGGCAAGTCGACGCTCCTCAAGCTGATCCTCGGGCAGCTCGAGCCCGACGCCGGCTCGCTGCGGCTCGGCACGCAGCTGTCGGTGGCGTACTTCGACCAGATGCGCGAGCAGCTCGATCCGGAGAAGAGCGTGGTCGAGACCATCAGCCCCGGCTCCGACTGGGTCGAGGTCGGCGGCGAGCGCAAGCACGTGATGAGCTATCTCGGCGATTTCCTGTTCCCGCCGCGCCGCGCGCAGTCGCCGGTCCGCACGCTGTCCGGCGGCGAGCGCAACCGCCTGCTGCTGGCGCGGCTGTTCGCGCGCCCCGCCAACCTGCTGGTGCTCGACGAGCCGACCAACGACCTCGACATCGAGTCGCTCGAGCTGCTCGAGGACACGCTGCAGGCCTACACCGGCACGCTCTTGCTGGTCAGCCACGACCGCGCCTTCCTCGACAACGTCGCCACCCAGGTGCTGCTGGCCGAGGGCGACGGGCACTGGCGCGAGTATGTCGGCGGCTGGAGCGATGCGCTGCGCCAGCGGCAGGCCTCGACGCCGGCCGCCGCCCCGGCCGCCGGCGTCGCGTCCTCCGGCGCCCGCGCCGCAGCGCCCGCGCCCGCTGCGGCGCCGGAGGCTCGCGCGCGCAAGCTCGGCTTCAAGGAGCAGCGCGAGCTGCAGGAGCTGCCCGCGCGGATCGAGGCGCTCGAGACCGAGCAGGCCGCACTCGCCGCCCGGATGGCCGATGCCGGCTACTTCCGCCAGGACGCGGGCACGATGCGCGCCGATCAGGAGCGCGTGCAGGCGATCGAGGCGGGGCTGCTGGAGCTGCTCGAGCGGTGGGAGACGCTGGAGCGTCGCTCCAAGGAAGCCGGCCGGTGAAGGCGGCGCGCGCACCGCGTCGGCCGGTGCCCGCGCGCCGCCCCGCCCCGCGTGCGCGCAGCGCCCCCACCGGCCTCGCCACCCGCCTCGCCGGGCGCCTCGCGACCCGCCTTGCGATCTGCGCCGCGCTCGCGGGTGTCGCGGCTCCCGCCGCTGCCCAGCTGCGGGCCTTCGAGTTCGTCCTCGACAACGACCAGTTCGCCTTCACGCCCCCGGGCGAGGAGCGCTGGTACACCAGCGGCGGATTCATCCGGGCGGCCTTCGATGCGCCCGCCGGCTCGGCCGACGCGCGGCTCGCCGCGGCCTGGTGCCGGGTCGTCTTCGGCTGCGACCGCGACGCGCGCATCTACCGCGTGCTGTCGCTGAACCAGACGATCCACACGCCGGGCCTGCCGGCCAGCACGACCGCCCCGCAGCCCTACGACCGGCCGTACGCCGCGGCGCTGACGCTCGGGGCCGACTCGGTCGTGATCGGCCCGAGCACCCGCCAGACCCTGTCGCTGCGGCTCGGCGCGATCGGCCCGGCCGCGCTCGGCGAGCCGGTGCAGAACGGCATCCATCGGGTGCTCGGCCAGTCCCCCACGCTGGGCTGGGGGTGGCAGGTCCGCGCGCAGCCCGTCGTGCAGCTCGGCTGGTCGCGCCTGTCCGCGTTCGGCGGGGCCGGGAGCGGTCCCGACGTCGTGCTGCGCACCGCCGTGCTGGCCGGCAACCCGGTCACCGAGGCCGCCCTCGGCGCGATGCTGCGGTTCGGGCGCCGGCCGTCCGGTCCGACCTGGCCCGGCGAGACCCTCGGCGCGCGCGAGCCCGACGGCTGGTACGGCTTCGCGGGTCTCGAGGGCCGCGCGATCGCGCGCGATGCGCTGATCGACGGCCGACCGTACGGCTACGCGTCGCGCATCGAGCGCGAACCGTTCGCCGGCTCGGCCTTCGTGGGGGTGTCCTTCGGCGCGTTCGCCGACTGGCGGCTCGACTTCTCGCTCGCCCTGCACAGCGTGCCGTTCGCGTCGCCGATCGAGCCCGCGACGATGAAGCCGCAGCGCATCGGCACGATCGGGCTGCGCTGGCAGCCGGCCCGCTGATCCCGGCCCTCAGGCCGCGTCGCGCAGCCGGGCGATCTCGCGCTTGAAGAACGGGTAGAGCAGCGGCGCGGCGACCAGCCCCTGCACGCCGAACAGCGCCTCGCCGGTCAGCATCGCCGCCAGGATCTCCCAGGAGGCGACCTGCACCCGCGAGCCCACGGTGCGCGCGTTGATGAAGTACTCGGTCTTGTGGATCAGCACCAGGAAGACCAGCGAGCCGATCGCGAGCAGCGGCGACACCGCCAGCGAGATCAGGGTGACCAGCGTGTTGGCGAGCAGGTTGCCGAGCACCGGCAGCACGCCGGTCACCAGCGTGAACAGGCACAGCAGCCCGCGGAACGGCAGCACGTAGCCGAACGCCGGCAGGATCACGAACAGGTAGAGCGCGGTCGCGGAGGTGTTGAAGACCGCGATGCGCATCTGCGCGAGCACGACGCGCTCGAGCACCAGCAGCAGCCGCCCGATGAACTTCGACTCCGACTCGAGCGCCCGCGGCTGCCAGGTCGCGGCCGCGGCCATCGCGGCGACCAGGATCGCGAAGATGCCCTGCACCAGGCCGTGGGCGACCTTGCCGCCGAGCCCGCCGAGGCTCGCGGCATGGTCGCGCAGCCAGGCGAAGGTCCGTGTGCGCAGCTCGACCAGGTCCTGCGGCAGCGAGGCGGCGATGCTCTCGGGCAGCGCCGTGCGCAGCGTGTCGAGGGAGTCCTCGATGCGCAGCAGGAAGACCCGGAGGTCGTCGGCCGACGCGAGCACGACCGTCCAGGTGACGATGCCGGCGAACGCGGCGAACACCAGCGACCCGACCACCGCGCCGCAGATGCCGGCCACCAGTCGCGACGGTCCGAAGCGCTGCGACATCCGGTCGGCGAGCAGGCAGGTCCAGGCATAGACGACCAGCCCGAGCAGCACGGGGACGAGCAGCCGCTGCCACAGCACCAGGAGTGCGACGGCGGCCGTCAGCAGGAGCCTCAGGAGCTCCGGGCGCAGGAGAGGGGACGCGGCGTTGATGACTGGACTCCCGAAGGGCACCGAACTCTAGCGCATCTCGTCCCGGCCGCCTCCGCTGCCGCGCTGCCGCTCGGGACTTGTATCGGCCGCGCGTCGGACGGTGGCTCGGGGCGAGTCCATGGCGTCGGTCCGGGCGCGTGCCGGCGGCGACCGCTTCGGTCGCGCCGGCTGCGTCCGCGGAGCGACCCGGGAAGCGGGGGGCGGGGTGTCCGATGCGCGCGCGTCCGGACGTCCGACGCGCGGCGCGGCAGGTTGTGCCCTCCGCGCGCCGCCGGCCGGCCGGCGCCTCGCGATACTCGTCGCATGCCCGATCTCGACCTGATCCTGCACCGTGCCTCCGAGCCGCGGACCTGGGGCGAGCTGCTCGCCGTCGCCGGCGTGTCGCTGCTCGTCGCGATGCTCGTGTACCGGCTGGTGGTGACCCTGCTGCGCCGCGCGGTGGTCCGCTCCCCGGTCGCCGAGGCGGCGCTCGCCCGCACCGTTTCCCCGGGCGGCTGGCTGCTGCCGATGGTGGCGCTGCAGGCCGCCTGGGAGGCGGGGCCCGACCGGCTGCCCGGCCTGCCGATCGTGCAGCACCTCACGGCGGTCGCCCTCATCGTCGCGGTGGCCTGGACGGCGATGGCGGCCGTGTCCGGCGTGCAGCAGGCGATCGGGCTGGCGCGTCCCGCTCAGGGACCGACCGACTTCAACGGGCGGCGGCTGCAGACGCAGATCCGGGTGCTCGCCCGGACCGCGCACGTGCTGATCGTGCTGCTGGCCGCGGCGCTCGTGCTGACCACCTTCCCGTCGGTCCGCCACATCGGGGCGAGCCTGCTCGCGTCCGCGGGCGTCGCCGGCATCGTCGCCGGTCTCGCCGCGCGGCCGGTGCTCGGCAACCTGATCGCAGGGCTGCAGATCGGGCTGTCGCAGCCGATCCGGCTCGACGACGTGGTCATCGTCGAAGGCGAGTGGGGGGTGATCGAGGAGATCACCGGCGCCTACGTCGTGATCCGCATCTGGGACGAGCGCAGGCTCGTGGTGCCGCTCCAGTGGTGGATCGAGAATCCGTTCCAGAACTGGACGCGTCATTCGACCCAGCTGCTGGGGACCGTGTTCCTGTGGGTCGACTATCGGATGCCGATCGAACCGCTGCGGGCGGAGCTCACGCGGGTGTGCGAAGCCGCTCCCGAGTGGGACCGGCGCGTCGCGCTGCTGCAGGTCACCGAAGCCGGCGAACGCGCGCTGCAGCTCCGGGCGCTGGTGAGCGCCGGCGATGCCGGCCGCACCTGGGACCTGCGCTGCCGCGTGCGGGAGGCGCTGGTCGTCTTCGTGCAGCGCGAGTATCCCGAATACCTGCCCAGGGTGCGGGCCGACAACCGCATGGAGCCCTCCGAGGACACGGGAGCCGACCCGGGCGGCGATCCGCTGGCGGCCGGCCGGACCATGCCGCCGGCGCCGCTCGGGCCCTGAGCGCGGCTCAGACCGTCCAGAGCATCAGCCGGCTCGTCTTCCTGAAGCCGACGCGCTTCTCGGGGGCGTCGACCTCGATCGTGCGCTGCGGGGCCCAGTCGCCCATGTCCCAGTCGTGCGAGACCAGACGGGTGCCCGGGCGGAGCCGGCGCAGGCGGGGCAGCAGCCGCAGGTTCACGTCCGGCAGCAGGTACATCGTGATGACGGTGGCGGCCGACAGGTCGGCGACGAAAATGTCCTCGACGACGAAGCGGGCGAGGTGGTCGACGCCTTCGCGGCGCGCCGCGCGCTGGGCGTTCGACACCAGGCGCGGGTCGATCTCGTAGCCGACGCCCTTCGTGCCCCAGCGCTTGGCTGCCGTCAGCACGATGCGGCCGTCGCCCGAACCGAGGTCGATCAGCGTGTCGTCGGGGCCGACGCCGCCGAGCTCCAGCATCGCGTCGACCACGTTCTGGGGGGTCGTGACGAAGGGGACGTCGAAGTCGGTCTGCGCCGCGGCGGGCCGCACGAGCGCGGGGGCCAGGGGGACGAGGGGGGCGGCGAGCATCGCGCCGAGAAGCGTGCGTCGGTCCATGGCCGGCATTCTAGCCGTCGGCCGTCGGGCGTCGGCCGCCGCGCGGGCCGGCGCGGCGCGTTCAGTCCTGAGGCGCGATGGCGACGCCGCTCGACCAGCCCTCGCGCACGGCCTCGTAGGCCGCCTCGAGCGCCTCGATCGCGGCCGGTCCGGCGTCGGGTCCGCCGAGCTCGAGCGCGCCCGCGCAGGCCGCCACCGATTCGAACCCCAGGCTCGACGAGGCGCCCTTCAGGCTGTGGGCGCTCGCGCGCAGTGCGGCGGCATCGGCGGCGCGCATCGCCGCCCGGCACGCGCGCAGGTCTTCGGCCGCCTTGGGCCAGTAGATCTCGAGCACGGCCCCCCAGATGTCTTCGCCCAGATCTTCCTGCATCGAGGCGACCGGTCCGGCGTCGGGCCTCGCGGCGGGCGTCGCGGTCGACGCCGGGCCGACGGGCACGGTGGGCACGGTGGGCACGGTGGGCACGATGGGCACGGCCGCTGCAGCGGTCGTGTCGGCGGCGGCGACCTGCCCGTCCGGCGCATCGGCGTTCCGCGCGACGCCGGTCGGCGCGGGCGCGTACCGGCGCAGCACCCGCTCGAGCGCCGGCCAGTCGATCGGCTTCGTCATGTAGTCGTCGAGCCCGCTGGACATGTAGCGCTCGCGGAACTCCGGCAGCGCATCGGCGGTCAGCGCGACGATCGGCACCCGGCCGCTCGGTCCCGGCAGCGCGCGGATCGCGCGGGTCGCACCGACCCCGTCGAGCTCCGGCATCTGCATGTCCATCAGCACCACGTCGTAGTCGTTGGCGCGCACGGCCTCGACCGCCTTCAGCCCGTTCTCGACCAGATCGACCCGGTGTCCGGCCCGCCGCAGCCGGGTTCCGACCAGCAGCCGGTTGGTCGGATTGTCCTCGGCCACCAGCAGCCTCAGGCCGGCGCCGCGCGGCACCGCCGAGGCGTCCGGTTCGCGGGTCGGCGGCGATTCGATCGGCAACGTGCCCGCGGGCTCCAGGCGGACCACGAACCGGAAGGTCGAGCCCACGCCCGGGCGACTGTCGACCGAGATCTCCCCGCCCATCGCCTCGACCAGGTGCCGGCAGATCGCCAGCCCCAGGCCGGTGCCGCCGAAGCGACGCGTGGTCGAGCTGTCTGCCTGCTGGAACGGGCGGAAGAGCGTGGGCAGCACGTCGGGCGCGATGCCCACGCCGGTGTCGCGCACGTCGAAGGCGAGGGCGACCCGGCCGTCGGCCTGCACCCGCGCATCGCCTTCGACGGTGACCGATCCGCGCTCGGTGAACTTGATGGCATTGCCCACCAGGTTGAACAGCACCTGCCGCAGCCGGGTCGGATCGCCGCGCAGGGCGGGCACCGCGCCGTCGCGCCAGCGCAGCACGAGGTTGTTGCCGCGCTGCGAGGCCGCGTTCGCCAGCAGCGCGACCACGTCCTGCGCGACCGCCGCGGGCCGGAAGTCGATCCGCTCCATCTCCAGCCGGCCGGCCTCGATCTTCGAGTAGTCGAGCACGTCGTTGAGCACGGTCAGCAGCGAATGCGCGGAGCTGCGCAGCACGTCGACGAAGTGTCGCTGCTCGTCGGTCATCCGCGAGTCGTGCAGCAGGTCGACCATGCCGATGATGCCGGTCATCGGCGTGCGCAGCTCGTGGCTCATCATCGCGAGGAACTGCGACTTCGCCGAGGCCGCCGACTCCGCCGCATCTCGGGCGCGGCGCAGCTGCTGCTCGTAGCGCTGGCGCTCGGCGATGTCGTGCCATGCGACCAGCATCGCATCCTCGGTGCCCAGCCGGATCGGCGTCAGCGTCATCTCGACCGGGAACTCGCCGCCGTCGAGGCGACGCGCCGCCCAGACCAGGCGCTTGATGCCGTCGCGGCGCGCCTCGGCGAACGCCGTCGCGACCACCTCGTGCGAGGGACCGCCGGCCTGCAGCGCGGGCGCGAGCTGCTCGAGTCGGCTGCCCAGGAGCTGCTCGCGACGCTCCGCGTTCAGGAGCATCGCCGCGGCATCGTTGCAGTCGACCAGCTCGCCGGAGACGAACAGCAGGTGCGGCTCGCCCGAGCGCTGGAAGAGCGTCCGGAACCGCTGCTCGGCCTGCCGGAACTCGGTCACGTCGCGCACGATGCCGGTGAACAGGTGCTCGCCCTGGTCGATCACCTCGCTCACCGCCAGCTGCAGCTCCATCGGACTGCCGTCGCGCCGCTCCGTGACGATCGTGCGGCCCCGTCCGACGACCGAGCCGCCGCCCGCGGTCAGGTAGTGCTCGACGCGGTCCTGGTGCGCGTCCGCATGCTCGTGGGGCAGCAGCGTCGCCATCGGCTTGCCGAGGGCCTCGGCGGCCGGCACGCCGAAGATCGTCTCGGCCGCGCGGTTGTACTCGCGCACGATCCCGCGGCCGTCGATCGTGACGATGCCGTCGGCCGCCGTGTCGAGGATGTTGCGCAGGCGGCGTTCCTGCGTGGCCGCCTGCTCCTCGGAGCGCGCCCGCTGGCGCAGCGCGCCGGCCGTCATGCTCGTGTAGAGGGCCACCGCCACGAGCGTGACCAGCAGGATCACGAACGGCGCGACCAGTTCGCGCTCCCAGCGCTCGGTGATCGCGGCCTGGGGCGTACGGACCTCGACCACGACGGGGAAGTCGGCGGTGGTGTCGAAGTGGCCGCGCCAGATCCGCGCATCGCCGGGCCGGTCGGCGTAGCCGCCGTTCTCGCGGTCCGGGAGGAACTCGGTGAAGATCGGATGGGCCGTGGTGCGGCGCAGCGCCTCGCGTTCGCTCGCGGCCAGCAGCCGGCCGTCGTAGCGGTACACCGTGATCAGGTTCGCGTCGTCGGAGGACAGGAACTTCAGGTCGCCGATCAGGCTGTCGGCCCCGATCACCGCCACCACGAGCGGCTGCTCGGGGTGCTCGGCGGTCGTGCGCGACACCGTGAGGAAGCCGTCGAAGGCGTGCTCGGGCCCTTCTTCGCCGCTGGCAGTCCTGAAGGTGCGGCCCGCCTTCGGCTGGCCGATGTGCAGCCGCGCATCGCGGGCGAGCTTGGCGAAGTCGTGGCCCGACAGGTCGAGGCCGACGTGCCGGCGCTCCGACGACGCGATGACGATGCCGCGCCGATCCACGACCGCGATCTCGCGCAGCAGGGTCTGCTGGCGCGGCATCGATTCGAGCAGCGCATCGAGCGCGGGCGAGCGGGTCGGCCCCTCGGTGCGCAGCGCGTCGTCGACCTGGTCGAGCAGGCCCCGCGTCTGCAGCAGCGATCGGTTGACCTCCTTCGCCAGCACTCGCGCGACGGTCTGCAGTCGGCTCTCGGCGGCAGCCTGGATGGCGTCGCGCAGCTGCAGCGCATGGGACAGCGTCGCGCCGATCACCACCAGCGCGCAGACGAGGCTGGCCAGCCGGATCAGCTGTTCCAGCCGCACCAGCGGCCAGCTCCAGAAGCGCGAGAGCGGCGTCACCGAGACCGGATCACTGCAGGACGACGATCGGTTCCAGCTTGAAGGCGCGCGCGGCCGACAGCAGACGCCCGTCCTTCTTGACGTCGGCGACGAACCGGTCGAGTCGGGCGAGCCAGGCGTCGTCGCCCGGCGCGACCGCGTAGCCGTAGCTGAGCGGGTGCACCGGCCGCTCCGGCGGCATCACCTTCGCCCAGTCGGCGTTGTCCACGACGCGGCGGCTGTACGCGTAGTCGGTCATGAAGACGTCGGCGCGGCCGGCCTGCAGCTCGCGCTCGCGGGTCGCGGGCAGCTTCACCGACAGCAGCTCGGCGTTCTTCAGGGCCGCCTTCATCACCGGCTCCATGAACGTGCCCGCCTGCACCGCCACCACGCGTCCGGGCTTGTCGATGTCGTCCCACGACTTCACCGACGGGTGGGTCTTGGTGGTCACCGCCCAGATGTCGCTGCGCAGGTAGGGCTGCGTGAAGCGCACCTTGGCCGCGCGTTCCGGCAGCATGCCGACGCCGAACATCGCGACGTCGCAGCGGTCGCCGATCAGGTCCTGCACGAAGTTCGCGAAGCTCGAGTCGACGTAGACCGGCTTGACGCCCAGGTCCTTGGCGAATTCGCGCGACAGCGTCTCGTCGATCCCGGAGAGCTCGCCGCTCTTGGGGTTCCGGAAGGTGATCCCGTAGTAGTCCGGCCAGATGCAGATCCGGACCGCGCCGGCCGCCCGGATCCGCTCGAGCCGGTCACCGGCCGGCGTCGCCTGGGCAGAGGCGATCGGAGCCTGGAGTGCGCTGCCGAGCGCGGTCGCGGCGAGGAAGGCAAGGGCGGTCAGTCTGCGCATGGCGGGTCGTCGATGGGGTCCGGACGCGGCGCCGGAGGGTGGTGCCGCTTCGCGCGAAGGTTAGTCCGATCGTGTCGCCAGGACACCGGAGGCCGGACGGGCGGCCCGGGGGCTGGTGCCGGCGGGTCCGTCGCCGCGGTCCGTCGGCGGCGACGCCACAGTCTCGACATGGTGCCGACCTTCGCCCCCGCGTCGAAGATCGTGACCGAATCGTCACGATGTGTGGGTCGGGCACGGCGGCCCGATGCGCGGCGGCCGGGCGGAGCGGCTTCGGGCAGGCGCCGGTCCGACCGCGGGTCGGTCGGATGGCCGGTCGGGCCGGACCCCGACACCGAGGGGGGATGGCACCGGCCGCCCGGGTCCTCGCTGATAGGCTCCGGTCTCAGGCGCCCGCTTCAGGCCCCCGTTTCAGGCTTCCGATCCAGGCCCTCGGTCCGGACCCGATCCGGCCGCGACCCGCCCCGAGCCCGCCGTCCCGCCCTCGATCCTCACCGAATCCGCAGAAGGAACCCGCCCATGGACGTCACCGACCGCATCGTCGCCGAGCAGGTGGCGCGGCCCCGCCGCGTCGAGCGCCTCGAGGCCGGCCAGCCGACCTCGGACGGCGCCGGCGTGAAGCTGCTGCGCGTGCTGACCCAGCCGCTGCAGCGCCGGCTCGATCCCTTCCTGATGCTCGACAACTTCCGCAGCGACGACCCCGACGACTGGATCGCCGGGTTTCCCGACCATCCGCATCGCGGCTTCGAGACTGTCACCTACATGATCGCCGGCCGCATGCGGCACCGCGACAGTGCCGGCAACGAGGGCCTGCTCGAAGGCGGGGGCGTGCAGTGGATGACCGCCGGCCGAGGCGTGATCCACTCCGAGCTGCCCGAGCAGTCGGAAGGGCTGATGGAGGGCTTCCAGCTCTGGCTGAACCTGCCCGCGAGCGACAAGATGCGCCCGCCCTGGTACCGCGACTTCACCGCCGCCGAGCTGCCCGCCTTCACCGCCCCCGACGGCGCGAGGGTGGTCGCCATCGCCGGCCGCAGCCATGGCGTCGACGGTGCGGTCACGCGAGCCGGCACCGAGCCGCTCTACCTCGATCTCGAGCTGCCGGACGGCGCGCGCTTCGCGCACGCGATGCCGCCCGCGCACAACGCGTTCGTCTACGTCTATCGCGGCGAGGTGGACGTCGAGGGCACGCGCGTCGCGTCGGGCCGCATGGCGGTGCTGTCGAACGCGCCCGGCAGCGACGGCGTGGCGCTGCGCGCCATCGGTCCGGCGCGCGCGCTGCTGATCGCCGGCCGCCCGCTCGGCGAGCCGATCGCGCAGTACGGCCCGTTCGTGATGAACACCGTCGAGCAGCTCCGCGAGGCGGTGGCCGACTTCCAGTCCGGCCGCCTCGCCTGAAGCCGTGAATAAACCTACTGCGCGTCCCGATCCGGCGCCTGCGGTGCTCACCGTCCTCCAGGACGGCTCCGCTCCTCGGCACCGGCTCGGGCCTGCTCGCTACGGTTTCTTCACGGCTTCAGAGCCGCGCCCTTCGGGCGGGTCAGTGATCGATGCCGAAGGCGGCGCGCATGCCGCGGACCGCTTCCTGGTGGGGTGACCACATCCGGCCGCCGATGACGCCGCCGTCGACCACCAGGTCGTGGCCGTTGACGAAGCCCGACTCGTCGCTCGCCAGGAAGACCGCGGCCATCGCGATGTCGTCGACCAGACCCGCGCGCGGGATCGGCTGCATCTTCGCGAGCCCGACCTTCACCGCTTCCGCGCTCGCCTCGGCCTGCTCGGCCGACAGCCCCAGCGCCTTGCCGAAGATGCCGGTCGCGATGCCGCCGGGCGAGATCGTGTTGACGCGCACGTTGCGCTCGCCGAGCTGCATCGCCGCGCAGCGGGTCAGGTGGATCACCGCGGCCTTCGCCGCCGAGTAGATCATCGAGGTCGAGTAGCCGGCCCGGCTGCCCGCGATCGAGCCGTTGTTCACGATGCTGCCCCGGCCCTGCGCGCTCATGATCGGCGCCACGTGCTTCATGCCGAGCATCACCGAGCGCAGCAGCGTGGCCATCGCCGCATCGAACCCGTCGACCGGGATCGTCTCGATGCCGCCGACCGGCGCGGGACCGCCGGCGTTGTTGAACAGGCAGTCGATGCGGCCGTGGCGGGCCATCGTGAAGTCGATCAGCGCCTTCACCTGCGCCTCGTCGGTCACGTCGGTCCGCACGAACGCGCAGCGCGCGCCGATCGCGGTCTCGACCGCCCGGCCCTCGGCCTCGCGGCGGCCGGCGATGACGACGTGCGCACCCTCGGCGGCGAACACCTCGGCGGTGCGGCGGCCGATGCCGCTGGTGGCGCCGGTGACGATGCAGACCTTGTCCTGAAGGCGGGGCATGGGGTGTCTCCTCGTAGGGGTGGGGCGTCTCGGAGCGGCGATGATAGGGCGGGCCGGTGCCTGGCCGCGTTCCGGTTCCCGGCCTGTTCCGGGGGCCGCTCCGGCCTGCCTGCGGGGCGGGAGGATAATCCGGCCATGCCCATGCACCCTCGCGCGGTCGGCATCGCGGCCGCGGTGGCCACGATCGCGATCTGGACCGCCTTCATCGTCGTCGCCCGGGCGATGGCGCTCCGCTCCCTGACCCCCTGGGACATCCTGCTGTGCCGGATCCTCGGCGCCGCGCTCGTGCTGGTGCCCTGGGGATGGTGGATCGTGCGGCGCCGGCGGGCCGCCGGCGGGACCGCCGCGTCCTGGCTCGGCGTCTCGCCGCTCGGGGCGCGCGTCACGCTCGTCTGCGGACTGTTCGGCGGCATCGGCTACGGCGTGTTCGCGTACGCCGGCTTCGTGCACGCGCCGGCCGCCCACGGGTCGGTGCTGCTGCCGGGGATGCTGCCGCTGTGGACCGCGGTGCTCTCGGTCGTGCTGCTGCACGAGCGGCTGGTGCCGGGCCGCGTGCTCGCGCTCGCGATGATCCTGGGGGGCGGTGCGCTGGTCGGCGGCGCGTCGCTGCTGCGCGCCTTCGACGGTGGCGACGTGTGGAAGGGCGACCTGCTGTTCCTGGCGGCGTCGTTCTGCTGGTCGACCTACACCGTGCTGATGCGCCGCGAGCGGCTCGACCCGGTCGAGGCGACCATCGCCATCACCGTGTTCGCGCTGATCGCCTACGTGCCGACCTACGCGGCACTGGCGCTCGCGGGCGTCGTCGAGAGCCGGCTGGCCTCGGCCCCGATCGCCGAGATCCTGTTCCAGGCCGTCTGGCAGGGCATCGGCTCGGTGGTGATCTCGGGCATCACCTTCGCGACGATGGTGCGCACCTTCGGCCCGGTCCGCACGACCATGCTCACCGCGCTGGTGCCCGGCCTGTCCGCGCTGACCGCGGTCGCCGTGCTCGGCGAGCCGCTCGGCCCGACCCTGCTGGCCGGACTCGCGCTGGTCACCGCGGGCATCCTCGTCGGCGTGCGGGCGTCGCGCGTCCCGGCCGTCGCGGCGACGCGCTGACCGGGCGTCCCCGCGTCCCTGAGTCCCCACGTCCCCGCGGCCCCGCGGCCCCGCGTCCGGGCGGCGGCGGAACGGCGGCTCCCGGGTCGCGCGGCGGGCGGCTACAGTGGCGCACCCCCGACGTATCCCGACGTACCCCCGACGACCCCGGAGACATCGCGATGGCCACGACGCCCCGAGAGACCGTGCCGATCGACATCGCACGGCGCTACGAGCACATCCGCCCGACACCGCGCCTGCCGAACTTCGCCGCCTGGATCGACGGCGTCGACCTGACCCGCCCGCTCGCCGAGCCCGTGCGGGTCGAGCTGCGCCGCGCACTGGCCGACTTCGAGGTGCTCTTCTTCCGGCCCCAGGTGCTGACGCCCGCGCAGCACGTCGCGCTCGCCGAGGTGTTCGGCCCGGTCTCGGGCGGCTCGTTCTTCGAGCGCCACGAAGCCATGCCGGCGATGGAGATGATCGTCACCGATCGCGAGCGCCCGCCGTCGATCGACCAGTGGCACACCGACCTCACCTGGCAGGCGCGGCCGCCGATGGGGACGGTGATCCAGATCACCGAGATCCCGCCCTACGGCGGCAACACCTGCTGGCTCAGCACCAGCAAGGCCTTCGAGGCGCTGTCGCCCGGCATGCAGGCCTATCTCGAGGGCCTCACCGCGACCCACACCTGGGAGGTCAGCGGATTCCGCGACGCGCTCGGGCTTCGCGGCGACGAGGCGCTGGTCAACGCGATCCGCCACTACAAGCCGGTCTCGCATCCGGTGGTGCTCGTGCACCCCGATTCCGGTCGCCGGTGCCTCTACGTCAACGACTCGTTCACCAAGTGTCTCGACGGCATCGACAAGCGCGAGAGCCGCGCGATGCTCGCCTTCCTGTCGAGCTGGATCCGCCGCCCCGAGTTCACCGTGCAGCACGAGTGGCAGGCCCACGGCCTCGCGGTCTGGGACAACCGCTCGACCCAGCACTACGCGAACGCCGATTACTGGCCGCACCGGCGGGTGAACCACCGTGTCACGTTCGACGTGCCCGGCACCTCGCAGCCGCATGCGAACGTGAACGCCGCGGTGCTGCAGGGCGCGACACTGCGAGGCTGAATCCGCGGCGGACCCTGCGCCGACGCACCCGACGCACCCGACGCGACCGCCCGCCGCGAGTCCTAGCCGTCGGTCGAGAGCGCGTGCGCGCAGTGATGCGGCGTGATCAGCGTCCCGTCCCCGTTCACCACCGCCTCGATCGCGATCCGGGGCGCGCTGGTCACGACGCTGCCGAAGATCGTCGCGAAGGCCACGTCGGCCGCGTCGCGACCGGTGCCGAAGCGCACGAACCCCATCGGGATCGCCGTCCCCGACGGGTCGAACAGGTACCAGCGGTGACCGAGGTACACCTCCACGTAGGCATGGAAGTCGGACGGGCCGAGTGCCGGGTCGGCGCCGTAGTCGATGCCGGTCGTGAAGCGGGCCGGGATGTTGACGGCGCGGCAGAGCGCGATCATCAGGTGCGCGAAGTCTCGGCACACCCCCACCGTCTCCAGCAGCGTGTCGACGGCCGAGGTGTTCGACGTCGACGAGTTCGACGTGAAGGTCGTGTGTTCGAGGACCCAGTCGCGGATCGCCTGCACCCGTCCGTAGCCCTGCCGAAGGTGCCCGAACTCGCGCATCGCGAAACGCAGCAGCCGATCCGACTGGCAGTAGCGGCTCGGATAGACGTAGCCGAGCACGTGCAGCGGCAGCGCCGCGACCGGGATCTCGGGGATCTCGCGCGGATCCGCCAGGTGATGCTGCAGGTCGACCGTGGCGTCGTACGAGACCTTCAGCGGGCCCGGCCGCGCCTGGATGCGCAGATAGCGGTTGCCCGTCGTCGGGTCGGCCTCCACGCGGGGCTGCAGCGGCTGGCTCAGGTCCAGCGTCTCGGTGAGCACGCGCTGGCGCTGCGTGTGCGCCGCATGGATGTTGAAGACGAAGTCGCAGCCGGGCTCCGCGACCTCGTAGTCGAGCGCCATCGTGAGGTGCAGGCGGATCATGGTCGGGGTCGTCCTTCGGGTGGCGAGCGGCGGGCCGTCCGTGGGTCGGGGCACATCGCCATGGGGCGCGGATGTCGACGCCCTCCGGTCCGACTGTACGCCGTCCCCGCGGTCGACCGCCGCCGGGCGCGCCTCAGCTTCGCCGATGCAGGGCGCGCAGCGCCTCGGCC
Source organism: Burkholderiales bacterium (assembly GCA_003818495.1). Taxonomy (GTDB): domain Bacteria; phylum Pseudomonadota; class Gammaproteobacteria; order Burkholderiales; family Burkholderiaceae_E; genus UBA4615. The sequence continues at coordinate 2,187 of RPRK01000076.1, read as the reverse complement.
TGGGCCAGCGTGTCGCGGTAGCCGGTCTCGATCAGGCGCTCCCGGTAGGCGCGGTCGACGCCGGCCCAGTAGCCCAGATCGGGGTGCAGCACCAGGTCGGCCGCGTCGGCATCGGGGCGGGTGAGCGCGCGCTTGCGCAGGTCGGCCTCGCGGTAGCTCTGAGCGCTGGGCGGCGCGCGCTCCTCGTGCGCCGAGGCGTCCACGGCCAGCACGCGCACCGCACCGAGCTGGCGTGCCAGGCGGACCGGCAGCGGCATCACCAGGTCGGCGTCCGCATAGAGCTCGCCGCGGATGCGAACCGGCGCGATGCGTCCCTCGATCGCCGACGAGGCCTGCACCGCCACGCCGGCGTCGCCGTGGCTGAAGCCGACGACCGACCCGTCGCGCAGCCGCTGCACCGCGCAGACCATCGGCGTGGGCAGGGCCTGCAGCGGCCGGCCGTCGAGCTGCCGGTTCACGAACTGCGCCAGCGGGTCGCCGTCGAGTCGCGTCGGGGTGATCGGATTCCAGCCCATCAGTGCCCAGGGGGGCGTGTCCAGTGCCAGGCGGCGAAGCGCCTCGGCCGTCAGGCCCCCCGCGCAGAGCGTGCCGGCCAGCGCGCCGGCCGACGCACCGACGATCACGTCGGGCTGCAGCCGAAGCTGCTGCAGGGCCTGGATCACGCCGATGTGGACGAAGCCGCGCGGACCGCCCGTGCCGAACACCCAGGCCACCGTCGGCCGTGTCTGCAGCGGTCGTGCCGCCGGGGCCTCGGCGCCGTCATGATCGCGCCCCCCGCCCACGCCGCACCCCGCGAGACTCAGCGCGCCCAGCCCCAGCAGCCGGCGCCGGACCCGCGCCACCGGCATGCGGCCGCCGCCGATCTGTGGCACAACGCATTCTGGTGGGCAGCGAGGAGATGGCATGCGACACAGGGGATGGCGGCGACTGCTGGGTGTGACGGGGCTGTGGCTGCTGCTGGGACTTCAAGGCTGCGGCACGCCCTGGGCCACCGTGCAGGACGGCCAGGGCCGGCCGGTGATGCTGCTGGGCCACGACCCGGTGGCCTACGTGACGCAGGGCCGGCCGGCGCGCGGCGACCCGGCCTTCAGCGTGGACCTGCCCCAGCGCACCTACTACTTCGCCACGGCCGAACACCGGGCCCTGTTCGTCGCCGACCCCGAGCGATACGAGCCCCAGTATGGTGGATTCTGCGCGAGCGGCGCGGCGTATGCCATCAAGCTCGGCAGCGACCCGACGGCGTGGGCCGTGTACCAGGGGCGACTGTTCATCTTCGGCGACGTCCTCGGCCGAACGGCCTGGCAGCTGGACCCGGCCTGGAACGTCGGGCATGCCGATGCGCACTGGCCCGACATCCGCGACACCGGCTGGCGCGTGGCCTCGCTCGCGGCCTATGCGAACAAGGTGCCGCACTACAAGACAGGCGGGCAGATCCGGGCGGCGTGGCAGTCCCGTCACCCGGGCGAACGCTATCCGGACTACGACCCGGGCAGCATGTGGCTCAACCTGTTCGTCAAGCCGCCGGGCTGGCGTGCGGCCGAAGGCGTCGGGCAGCCGGCGCTGGGTTATCCACCTTGAGCCTTCCTGGCCCGAGCCGTCGCCACGTCCCGGGCCAGTTCCTCGCCGCTCTTGTAGTGCGGCACCTTGAAGACCAGCCTCTTGCCGCGTTGCAGGAAGCTGTTGCTGCCGGCCACTTCGCTCGTCCAGTACTGGTCGGCGAGCTTGATGTTGCCCGGCAGGTCCAGCTCGAAGCCGTCCTTGCTGCCCTGGCCGCCGAAGATGTAGAGCTTGCCGTCGACGATGCGCCAGCTGTCGGCGTCGCCGCCCCAGGGGATGGCGTAGACGATGCCGTTGGCGCAGTACCCGCCGAACTGAGGCAGGTACTTCTGCGGGGCCGCGTCGAACAGCGCCTTGTGCTCGGCACTCGCGAACCGGAAGGTGATCTCCTGGTAGCGGCTGCTGAACTGCGGGCTGCCCTGCACGTACTTGCCCTGGGTGAAGTAGGCCACCACGTCGGCCCCCTTGAGCATGACCCGGCCATCGGCCTCGGCGACCGCGTTCACCGGCCTCAGGCTGCCGGAAGGGTTCTGCGCCGTCAGCGACGAGCAGCCGGACAGCAGCGCCGCCATCAGCAGACCCGTGCCGGCCAGCCCGACGAGAGAGCGTTTTCGCGATGTCGTGTTCATA
>RPRK01000075.1 GCA_003818495.1 Burkholderiales bacterium | reverse complement strand
TGGCAGTTGTGGTCGGTGAAGTACAGGATCACCGGCTTGCCGGTGCTGCGGGCCTTGGCGACCGCGTCGACCACCGAGGGGTTGTCGTCGAACCCCGGCGGCAGCGTGCTCGCGATCGCGCTCGCGGTGACCAGCGCGGCCGTGGCCGCGACGATGAGAGGCTTCTTCATGCGGTGATCTCCCGAACAGACGATGCGGCAGCGGTGTATTCGAACGATGGATCGAGCGTAGGAGCATCACCGGGGCGCCGCAGCCCGTCGCGGACGAACGGACACGCCACGTACCGCGGACGGCGAGCACCCGGGCCCGGCCCGCCGCTGCGGTCCCGGACGCGACCGATCAGATGTAGCCGAGCGCCTTGTACGGCGTGCGCCGCATCGCGAGCGAGAGCGCGAGCGCGGCGCGGTCGCCGCTCTTGAGGATGCGCGCCGCCAGCGGCAGCACGGCGCTCTCCTCGAAGCGCGCGTGGGCGATGTAGGTCGCGACGAGCTGCTCGACCGCATGCTCGTCGAGCGCCGCGGCCTTGCCGCGACCGATCCGCCGCAGCCCCGGCTCGATCCGGTCCCACAGCGCCTCGAGCTCGCGGTGCTCGCGCTCGAGCCGCGCGATCAGCGAGCCGACGTGGGCCGCGTCGTCGCCGGTCCCGGCGCTGTGCGCGAGCGAGGGGAACAGCTCGCGCTCCTCCTCGTCGTGATGCTCCAGCACGGCGTCGTTGAAGAAGCGGTGGATCGACACCGCGCTGGCGCGCACGCCGTCGTCGAGGCCGCGCTGGGCGAGCTGCATCGGCAGCACCCGCAGGCGGTTCATCGCCTCGACGATGTGGACGTGCGAACGCGAGAAGGAGCCGATCGCCTCGTCGGCGAGCGCATCGGACGGCGAGGCGGACAGCGAGGCAGACGCGGCGGCCGCGGTCGGGCCGGGCAGGGTACGGGCGTTCATGGGCGTCTCCGGTGCGGCGCCGATGCCAGGATGGATCGGCGACGTCTCGGACCAGTGTTCACCCGGCCGCCCTGCCCGAACCTGACCGAGGTCAAGCGACGCGGCGCCCGAGCCCATGGCGCTTGACCTGGGTCAACCGCGATGCGGCGCCGAGGGGCGACGGCCGCGATCGCGGCGTCGGCCGCGCCGCGGCGCGCCGCTCAGCCGATCGCCGCAGCCGACTTCGCGAGCGCGCGCAGCAGGTGCTTCTGGATCTTGCCGGTCGAGGTCTTGGGCAGCTCGACGAAGCGGATCTCGCGCGGGCACTTGAAGTGCGCCAGGTGCTGCCGGCAGTGCGCGACCAGTTCGGCCGCGAGCGCCTGCTCCGCGGCCGCATCGGCCGGCCGCTGCGACGCGCGCAGCTCCACGAAGGCGAGCGGGGTCTCGCCCCAGCGCGGGTCCGGCTTGGCCACGACGCCGACGGCCATCACCGCCGGATGCTTGTAGAGCGCGTCCTCGACCTCGATGGACGAGATGTTCTCGCCGCCGGAGATGATGATGTCCTTGGCGCGGTCCTTGAGCTTCACGTAGCCGTCGGGGTACAGCACGCCGAGGTCGCCGGTGTGGAACCAGCCGCCCTGGAAGGCCTCGCGCGTGGCGGTCTCGTTCTTCAGGTAGCCCTTCATCACGACGTTGCCGCGGAAGACCACCTCGCCCATCGTCGTGCCGTCGCGCGGGACCTCCTGCATGGTCTGCGGGTCGACCACCGTGCAGCCCTCCTGCACCTGGTAGCGCATGCCCTGGCGGCCGTTGAGGTCGACCTGCTCGGCCAGCGGCCGCGCGGTCCAGTCCTCGTGCTTGGCGCAGGCGGCGGCCGGTCCGTAGACCTCGGTCAGGCCGTAGACGTGGGTGACGTCGAAGCCCATCCGCGCCATGCCCTCGATCATCGAGGCCGGCGGCGCGGCACCGGCGACCATCGCCCTGACCGTCCAGTCGATGCCCTCGCGCAGCGACTCGGGCGCGGAGATCAGCGTGGCATGCACGATCGGCGCACCGCAGTAGTGGGTCACGCGATGCTCGCGCATCAGCCCGAAGATCAGCGCCGCGTCGACGCGCCGCAGGCACACGTTGGTGCCCGCGACCGCGGCGAGCGTCCACGGGAAGCACCAGCCGTTGCAGTGGAACATCGGCAGCGTCCACAGGTAGACCGGATGCCGGGGCAGGTTCCAGGCGAGGACGTTGCCGACCGCGTTGAGGTAGGCGCCGCGGTGGTGCACCACCACGCCCTTCGGATTGCCGGTGGTGCCGGACGTGTAGTTCAGCCCGATCGCGTCCCATTCGTCGGCGGGCATCCGCGGCGCGAACGAGGGGTCGCCGCCGGCGACGAAGGCCTCGTACTCGATCTCGCCGAAGCACTCGCCGCCGCCGCCGTGTTCCGGATCGTCGACGTCGACGACGTAGGGCACGCGCTTGCCGGCATCGCGCAGCAGGCCCAGCGCGGCGCTCGCGGCGGGCGCGAACTCGCGGTCGACGATCAGCACGCGGCTGTCGGAATGCTCGAGCACGAACGCGACCGTGGCGGCGTCCAGGCGGGTGTTGATGCAGTGGAGCACCGCGCCGGTCATCGGCACGCCGAAGTGCGCCTCGACCATCGGCGGCGTGTTCGGCAGCATGACCGCGACCGTGTCGCCGTCGCCGAGGTCCATCGCGGCCAGCCGGGACGCGAGCCGGCGGGAGCGCTCGCGCACCTCGGCCCAGGTGCGGCGCAGGGGCCCGTGGATCACCGCGCAGCGCTCCGGATAGACGTCGGCCACCCAGTCGAGCAGCGACAGCGGCGTCAGCGGAACGTGGTTCGCGGGGGTGCGGTCGAGTCCCTGGCGGTAGGGGTTCGGATGCGTCGGCATGGTTCGGGATCCCCGATCGAGGGCCGCAGGCGGGCCCGTGCGACCGCCATTCTAGGGGGCAGCCGGAGGGGACGGCCGAAGGGGCCCCGGAGGGGAGGATCCCGAGCGAGTCGTTCGATGCGTGGCGCGATGCCGCGCAGGCCGATCGCCGCGGCGGCGCTCAGGCCCGGATCAGCGCGACGGGCGCGGCGGGAAGCCGCGCGTTCAGAGGGGCCGGCTTGGGCATCGACGCACGCTGCGGCACCTTGAATCCCTTGGGCCGCAGGGCGCGCTTGGACAGTCGTACCGGCTCGTGCTGCGCGCCGGCGAGCAGGCTGTCCGCGAGACCGGCCCCCCTCAGCGCACCGATGTCGGCCTTCGACAGGCCCAGCCCCGACTGCAGATGCGCGTCGGACAGGAGCAGGAGCCGGGCACGGATGCGACGCTTGGCCGAGTCGATGCCGGGCCGGATCAGGCGGGTCACCAGCGCCGAGGTCGGCAGGCTCGGTGCCCGATGCGGCGGGGGGGTCGTGGCGGGGGCTGGAATCGTCTGGTGTCTGGCGGACATCGCCTTGTCTCCGGTGCGGCCCGTGGGCGTTCTGCCTTCGGTCGCCGCCATCTCCCCGGGTTATCGGCCGGGCGCCGGCCCGCTTGACACGGCCCGGCCGCCACCCGTCGCCGCCGGCAGACCGGCGATCCGTGCGGGGCCGTCCGGTGCATCTGCGGGCCGGGCACGCCGGTTGCTCCCTCCGGCCGTGGCACCCGAGGGTGTCAACAGGTGCAAGTTCATATTGCAGCGCAGCACCCCGGTGGTAGGCTGTGTCGACCGGCAAGCCGGAGAAGGAGCATCCATGCCTCATCTGGTCCATGTGCTGGGCGTCGCCGATCGTGACGCACTGCACCAGCACTTCGCGGCCCTGGACCCCCAGGACCTGCGGATGCGATTCGGACGACTGCCCGACGCGGCCTGGCTCAGGCTCTACGTCGAGGGCATCGACTTCGCCCGCGACGCGGTGCTGGGCGTGCGCGAGGGCGCGACGATCATCGGGGCGGCGCACGTCGCGCTGTTCGACGGCGCCGCCGAACTCGGCCTGTCGGTGGTGCCGTCGCGGCGCAAGCGGGGGGTCGCCTCGGCACTCTTCGACCGCGGCGTGCTGCACGCCCGCAACCGCGGCATCGTCGAGCTCTTCATCCACTGCCTGTCGGAGAACCAGGCGATGCGCCGGATCGCCCGCAAGGCCGACATGCGCGTGCTCGTCGAAGGCGTGGACACGGACGCTTGGATCGAGCTGCCGCCGGCGACCCCGTTCACGCTGGGCCAGGAACTCGTCGCGCGTCAGCTGACGCTGGTCGACCTGGCGCTGCATGCGCCGTGGGCGTCGAAGGCGGCGGAGCGCTCGGAAGCCTGACCCGGAACACCGAGCCCCGACCGGGCTCGCTGTCGACCTCGATGCTGCCGTCCATGAGCTCGACGAGGCGGCGCGACAGCGCCAGCCCGATGCCCGAGCCCTCGACGGCACCGTGTTCGCGACCGAGGCGCTCGAACGGCTCGAACAGCCGCGACTGCTGGGCCAGCGGGATGCCCGGCCCGTCGTCCTGCACCGCGATCCAGGTGGTGCCGTCGTCCGAATCGCCGGCGCGCAGCCAGACGGTCCCGCCGCGACGGTTGTACTTGATCGCGTTCGACAGCAGGTTCACCAGCACCTGGCGCAGGCGCGTCGGGTCGCCGAGCATGCCCAGGCGCGCGTCGTCGCCCGCGGGCGGCACGAGCGTGACGCCCGCATCGGCGGCCGCCAGCGACAGCAGCCTCAGGCACTGACGGCAGACCGCCAGCACGTCGATCGCCTCGCTGGCGAGCCGCATGCGGTCACCCTCGATGCGGGTCAGGTCCAGCAGCTCGTCGATCAGCGCGCCGAGATGGCCGCCGGCCTCGCGGATGGCGTGGGCGCGCTCGCGCTGCACGGCGCCCAGCGGCTCGTCGGCGTCGATCTCCATGAGCTGCGCGAAGCCGAGCACCGCATTGAGCGGCGTGCGCAGCTCGTGGCTCATCTTCGACAGGAAGTCGGACTTCGCGCGGCTCGCGGCCTCGGCTTCGGCGCGTGCGCGCTCGGCCGCCTCGATGCGGCGCCGCTGGCGGGCGTCGCGCATCACCAGCGTGACCAGCTGCCCGGCGTCGACGCTCACGAGCGCCACCGATGCGTCGACGGGGAACTCGATGCCGTCGGCGTGCAGCGCGAGGAGCGTCGTGCGGCCGCTGCCGGACACGGCGCCGGCCGTCGCCGTTCCGCTCGCCAGCCCGACCAGGTAGTCGACGGCACCGGCACGCAGACGGGGCGGGACCATCGACAGCAGGCTGCGCCCGAGCACGTCGGACGCGCGGTGACCGAACAGGGACTCGGCGGCGGGGTTGAACAGCACGATGCGCCCGCGCGCGTCCATCGCGACGATGGCGTCGATCGCCGAGTCGATGACCGCCGACAGCCGGGCGCGGCTGTCGACCAGCGCCGCCTCGGCCGCCTTGCGCGCCGAGATGTCGGCGATCGCGCCGTAGCTGCGGATCGCGCGGCCGGCGTCGTCCCAGGCGGCGAAGCCCCGCGCGCTCACCCACAGGTAGCCGCCGTCGGCCCGGCGCAGCCGGTATTCGGCGTCGAGCGGCACGCGCCGCTCGAGCAGTGCGATCTGGTCGGCGGTGAACCGGGCGCGGTCGTCCGGGTGCAGGCGCTCGGCGTCCGCCGACAGTCGCGAGAGCTGCGTCCCGGGCGCGTGGCCGAGCATCTGCAGGTACGAGTCGGAATAGAACGGCCGCCCGCCCACCAGATCGTGGTCCCAGATGCCCGAGCCGGTGGCGGCGAACACCAGCGCGAGCTGCTCGCGCTGACGGCGCAGCGACGCCTCCACGCGCTTGTGGCCGGTGATGTCGAGCTTCACCGCGACCACCTGCGGCGGCGCGCCGGGCGTGGGCGTGATCACGCTGATCGCGATCCGGCTCCAGACGACGCGCCCGTCGCGATGCAGATAGCGCTTCTCGAACAGCACGCCGCTGGTGCCGCCGCCGGCCGCCCAGCGCCGCAGCGCCGCGGCGTGCAGGTGACGGTCCTCGGGATGGGTGATCTGCGCGCCCTCCAGGCCCAGCAGCGCCTCGCGCGGATAGCCGACCATCTCGCAGAACGCGTCGTTGACGACGACGTAGCGACCCCGCTCGGTGACCGAGAGCGCGGCGTTCGACTGCTCGAACATCGCCCGGAGCTGGCGCTCGCGCAGCCCGAGCGTGTCCTGCACCGCCTCCAGCCGCCGGCGCGCGCCCAGGGTCAGCACCGCGAACAGCGTCGCGATCAGCAGGAACAGCCACGCGACCCACTCGCCCTCCTCGGGTTGCGCGCGCACGAAGGGGCCGACACCGAGCGCGGCCGGCACCGCGACCGCGAGCGCCACCGCGACCAGCGCCGTCCAGGCGCCGAGCATGCCGAGCCACGCCGAGGCCGCGGTCGTCGCGAGCTGCAGGACCAGCATCGCCACGATGCCCAGGGTCGCGTAGGCGCTGGCCGTCGAGAGGGTCAGCGCGACCCCCAGCGCGAGGAGCGCCGCGACGGCCGTGGCGGCGTATCCGTCGCGCCGCATGTCGTGCGAGCTCGCGGCCGCGCGGCCCGCGGGCTGCCAGGGCAGCGTGCCGGTGCGCCAGCGCTCGTGCAGCGCCAGCAGCAGCGGCGCGGCCAGCAGCACGCCGAGCACGTCGCCGGCATACCAGCCGAGCCAGCCTTCGAGCATGCGGTCCGCGGGAACCTTGCCGGCCAGCGCCAGCATCCCGATGCCGGCGCTCGGAGGGACCAGCATGCCGATGACCGCGGCGAGCCCGAGCGTTCGGAAATCGTCGGTGCTGCGGAAGTCGGGCGCGAGTCCCAGGCGGATCAGGATCCGGCTCGCCAGCCAGTACCCGCTGCAGACGCCGAGCGCGATCGCCGCGGCGGCCCAGGCCGGCGCACCGAGCCCGATGTGCAGGGCCAGCACCGTCGGCACCAGCACCGCGAGGACCGGCGCGCCCCACAGCATCAGTCCGGCGACCGCGACGCCGGTGGGCAGCCAGAAGAGGCTGACGTTGGAATCGGCGAAGGCGAGCTGCAGGCCGAATGCCGCCGCCACGAAGTACAGCGCGCCGACGAGCAGGCCCCGCGCCGCATGCGTGCCGAGGCGCGAGGCGCGGTGCGGCGGCTCGGCCGCGTCTTCCCCTGCTGGCACCTCGATCGACACGGCTCTGATCCCGGTTACATGGATAATTCTGCCACGGCGCCGCGCGCGGAGTCGGTCGGCGCGGAAGCCGGGTACGCTTCCCGCTCCCAGTGCACAACTTCCTCGGAGAGATGCGTATGTCCGTCGAGTCACTCACGACCGACCGGTTCGATCAGACCGTCGGGGGCCACGACATCGTCGTCGTCGATTTCTGGGCCCCCTGGTGCGGGCCGTGCAAGGCCTTCGCGCCGACCTTCGAGGCGGTCGCGGCCGACAACCCCGATGTGGCGTTCGTGAAGGTCAACACCGACGAGGAAGGCGCGCTCGCCGGCCACTTCGGCATCCGCTCGATCCCGACGCTGATGATCTTCCGCGACCAGGTGATCGTGTTCCAGCAGCCCGGCGCGCTGCCCAAGGGCGCGGTCGAGGACGTGCTGCGGCAGGTGCGCGCGCTCGACATGGACGAGGTGCGGCGCGGCGCCCGTCCGCACGAGGCGGGCGAGGATGCGCGCGATGCCGGCTGAGGCCGTCGTCCGGCGTTCCTCCGGCGGGGGCCCCGCCCGCCGGAACCCCTTCGGCCGGAACCCCGCCGGGGGGCCGCGATGAGCGGCCCGCGCGATCCGCGGCTCGTGGCGCGCCGGCGCCTGCTCGGTGCGGGCCTCGTGCCGCTCGGGTTCGCCGTCCCGCCGGTCGCCGCGCAGTCGGGCCCGCGGACGCCGACGCCCTCGCAGACGCGCGGCCCGTTCTATCCGCCCGATCCGCCGCGCGACGCCGGCGAGGACCTGGTCCTCGAGCGCGACGGCAAGCGGGCCCGCGGCGAGCTGCTGCGGCTCGCCGGCCGGGTCGTGGACACGAGCGGGCGCCCGCTGCCGGGCACGCGCGTCGAACTGTGGCAGTGCAACGCCGACGGCCGCTACCACCACCCGCGCGACGACAACCCGGCACCGATCGACCCGCTGTTCCTGGCCTACGGCCGCAGCACGTCCGGCGCCGATGGCGGCTGGCGGTTCCGGACCGTCCGGCCGGTGCCCTACCCGGGGCGCACGCCCCACCTGCACCTGCTGCTGACCGCGCCCGACGGCCGCTCGCTCACCACGCAGCTCTACGTGCGCGGCGAGCCGGGCAATGCCCGCGACGGCCTGCTGTCGCGGCTCGCGCCCGACGCACGCGAGCGGCTGATGGCCGACTTCGTGCGCGTCGCCGACGGGGGATGGCAGGCGGCGTTCGAGGTGGTGCTGCCGGGCTGAGCGCGCCCCTCGCCGCCCCTCAGCGCCGGGCGGCCTCGAGCGCGGCGGCCGCGCGGTCGTGCAGCTGCACCGCGGCCGGCGTGCCCGGCTCGACCGCGCCCAGCTCCAGCGCCGGCAGCCAGGCGCCGGCCCGCGGCACCTCGCGGAAATCGCCGCGCAATGCCTTGAGCGCATAGCGCTCGAGCGCGATCTCCTCGGCCGTGCGCGCGCCCATCCCGCGCAGCAGCGGCAGCGGCGGGCACCAGCCGCGCAGCGCGTGCTGAAGCAGGAACCCCGCGACGGCCGCCGGCAGCAGCAGCAGACGCCGATCGCCCAGCACGCCCGCCAGCAGCCCCGCGATCGATAGCGTCGCCGCGTTGGCCATCAGCATCCGGTCGACCGGCCACTCCCGGTCGAGCTCGGCGAGCCGCGGCCCGATCTCGGTGGGCCGCATCGCGTAGTAGCTGAGCCGACGCGCGACGCGCTGCGCGATGCGGCGGTCCGCGCGCGAGAAGGTCGGCTGCTCCGTGAACGCCTGCTGCGATGGGGTCATGGGGACTCCGTGGCGACCCGGCCGCATGGGCAAGCCCCGTGCCCGTGCCCGTGCACGGCGGCGCGATCCGCGGGCTGCCGGGCGACCGCTTGCCGCCGGCACGATCGAGGCACGATCGGGACGCGCGCCGCGACGGGCTTTTCCGTACACTCGTCCCATCCCAACGCGACTTCCCTCCGGGAGCCTCCCCGATGACCGAGAACGCGCTCGCGCGCCTGCAGCTGCCCCGGCGGGCGATGGCGCTGGTGCTGGCCGGCGGCCGAGGCAGCCGCCTGCAGCAGCTCACCGACATCCGCTCCAAGCCCGCGGTCTATTTCGGCGGGAAGTTCAGGATCGTCGACTTCGCGATGTCGAACTGCCTGAACTCCGGCATCCGGCGGATGGCGGTGATGACGCAGTACAAGTCGCACAGCCTGCTGCGCCACATCCAGCGCGGCTGGGGCTTCATGCGGGGCGAGCTCAACGAGTTCGTCGACCTGCTGCCGGCGCAGCAGCGCCTCGACGACGTGTCCTGGTACCGCGGCACCGCCGACGCGGTGTTCCAGAACCTCGACATCATCCGGCACCACCGGCCCGAGTACCTGCTGATCCTCGCGGCCGACCACATCTACAAGATGGACTACTCGATGATGCTCGCCGAGCACGTCGAGCGCGGCGTGCCCTGCACCGTGGGCTGCTTCGAGGTGCCGCTCGCCGACGCGAGCGCCTTCGGCGTGATGAAGGTCGACGAGAACGACCGCATCCTCGAGTTCGCCGAGAAGCCGGCGAACCCCGAGCCGATGCCGGGCCGTCCGGACACCGCGCTCGCGAGCATGGGCATCTACCTGTTCGACGCGGAGTTCCTCTACGACGAGCTGCCCAAGTTCATGAGCGGCGACCTGACGCACCACGACTTCGGCCGCGACGTGATCCCGGCGATGGTGGCGGGCGGCCGGGCGATCGCGCACCCGTTCTCGCGCAGCTGCGTCGGCGAGCCCGGCAAGGGCGCGTACTGGCGCGACGTCGGCACGCTCGACGCGTACTGGGAGGCGAACATCGACCTCACCGCGACCGACCCGCAGCTCAACCTCTACGACCGCGACTGGCCGATCTGGACCTACCAGGAGCAGCTGCCGCCGGCGAAGTTCGTGCACAACATGGGCGACCGTCGCGGCATGGCGACCGAGTCGATGGTCTCGGGCGGCTGCATCATCTCGGGCTCGCTCAACCGCTCGCTGCTGTTCTCGAGCTGCCGCGTGCACTCGTTCTCGAAGGTCGAGTGGTCGGTGCTGCTGCCCGAGGTCCAGGTCGGGCGCGGCGCGCGCCTGACCAAGTGCATCGTCGATCGCGGCTGCGAGATTCCCGACGGGCTGGTGGTCGGCGAGGACCCGGTGGCCGACGCGGCCCGCTTCAACCGAACCGAGCGCGGCGTCACGCTGATCACTCGGGACATGCTCGCCCGCCTCGCGTGATGGCTCGGGTCCGGAAGGGCGCGGGCCGACCCGCGCCGCTGCGCGTGCTGCACGTGGCCGCGGAGTGCTTCCCGCTGGTGAAGACCGGCGGGCTCGCGGACGTGGTCGCCGCGCTGCCGGCGGCGCAGCGTGCCGCCGGGCTCGACGTGCGGCTGCTGCTGCCCGCCTACCCGGCGCTGCGCCAGGCGCTCGCCGGCACGGTCGAGGTCGCCCCCATCGGTGCGGCGTTCGGCGCGGCGCGCGTGGCGCTGCTGCGCGGCACGCTGCCCGGCTCCGACGTGCCCACCTACCTGATCGACGCGCCCTGGCTCTACGACCGGCCGGGCAACCCGTACCTCGGCCCCGACGGCCACGAATGGGCCGACAACCTCCAGCGCTTCGGGCTCCTCGGCTGGACCGCCGCCCAGATCGCCGCCGGCGGCCTCGACCCCGAGTGGACACCGGCCGTCGTGCACGCGCACGACTGGCACGCCGCCCTCGTCCCGGTCTATCTCGCCGCACGGGGCACCGCCGGCGCGCAGGGCGCGCACGCCCGGACCGTGCTGACGGTGCACAACCTCGCCTACCAGGGGCGCTTCCCGCTCGAGCGCTTCGGCGAGCTCGGGCTGCCGGCCTGGATGGCGGGCCCCGCGGGCGTGGAGTTCCACGGCGACCTGCGGCTGCTCAAGGGCGGACTGATGTTCGCCGACCGGATCACCACCGTGAGCCCGACCTATTCCCGCGAGATCCTCGCGCCCGCCGAGGGTCACGAGCTCGACGACGTGCTGCGCCACCGCGCGGATCGCCTGTCCGGGATCACCAACGGCATCGACGATGCGGTGTGGAACCCTGCGACCGATCCGGCGATCGCCGCGACCTTCGACGCCAGCGACCTCGCGGGCAAGGCCGCGTGCAAGCTCGCGCTGCAGCGCGAGCTCGGCCTGGCGAGCCAGTCGGGCGCGCCCCTGCTCGGCGTGGTCAGCCGGCTCACGCCGCAGAAGGGCCTGGACCTGCTGCTGTCCGTGCTGCCGCAGTGGCTGGGCGCCGGCGGGCAGGTCGCGGTGCTCGGCTCGGGCGACCCGGCGCTCGAGCACGCCTGGCGGGCCGCCGCGCAGGCCGCGCCCGATGCGGTCGGCGTGCACATCGGCTACGACGAGGGCCTCGCGCACCGGATGGTCGCGGGCTGCGACCTGATCGGCGTGCCCTCGCGCTTCGAGCCCTGCGGGCTCACGCAGATGTACGGCCTGCGCTACGGCACGCTGCCGGTCGTGCACCGCGTGGGCGGGCTGGCCGACACCGTCGTCGACGCCGACGAGGCGGCGCTTCGGGAAGACCGCGCCACCGGCTTCGTGTTCGGCGCGGCGACGCCCGATGCGCTCGCGCGCGCGCTGCGGCACGCGCTCGACGGCTGGCACCATCCGGCCGCCTGGCAGCAGGTGGTGCGACGCGCGATGGCGCAGGACACCTCGTGGCGCGTGCCGGCCGCCCGCTACGCCGCGCTCTACGCCGAGGCGGTCGCGCAGGGCTGAGGTCGGGCCGAGGTCGGGCCGAGGTCGGGGCTGGGGGCCGAGGCTGGGGGCCGAGGCTGGGGGCCGAGGGTCGGCCTCAGCCGGGCGGCTGGACCGACGGGAACACCCGCCGCTCGCCCGGTATCTGCCGGTCGAGCTCGGCGAGGCAGGCGCGCACGTCCTCCGCGGACGCGTCGTCGAACCCCTTGGCCCGCATGCGCAGCATGTGGACCTGCACCGCGGCCATCAGCACCATCGGATTCGAGGGCAGCTTCTCGCGGGCGCTGGCGATGTGCCACATCGCATCGTCGAAGCGTGCGCGGTGCAGCGAGGCCATCGCCTGCGCGACGTCGTCGGCCGCGGTGCCGACCGCGGGCGGCGCCGCGACCGGCGGTGCATGGGCGGCGCCCGGGACCGGCGCGGCGCCGCCGCCGACCGCGGCCTGCAGCGGCTCGGGCAGCGGACTCGCGTCGCGCGCGAACGCCTCCGGCTCGATGCCGGCCTCGGTCAGCACCCGGCGGGCGAGCGCGCCCGGTCCGCGGGCCCGCCGGCGCAGCGCGACCGCGCGTTCGGCGGTGCGCCGGCCCTCGTCGTGCAGGCCGGCGGCGAACGCGCCGTGCGCGACCAGCAGCAGCACCGTCTCCGACGGCTCGGATCCGCTCGCCAGGCCGATGGCGCGACGCGCGGCGGCCTCCGAGGCGACCGGGTCGCCCTGGACGACGTGCGCCTGCGCCTGCACCGCGGCGGCGAGCGCACGCGACGGCAGGTCGACCTCGCCCTCGACGGTGGACACGACGCGCAGCGCCTTGTCGGCCGCGCCGCGGTCGACGAAGACCTGCCCGAGCATGCAGGTGTCGAGCGGGCTGCGGGTGAGCGAGCTCGACGTGCGCCGGATCAGCTCGGTGTAGCAGGACTCGGCCTGCTCGAGCTCGCCCTGCGCCAGCGCGATCTCGCCGAGCGAGCGCAGGCGCTGCGTGGTCGAGAGCTGCTCGAGCGCCTGGCGCGCGACCGCCAGCGCCCGCGCCAGCTGCCCCTGCTCCTGGAGCAGGTCGATCAGCAGGTCGTAGGCCTCGCCCGCGGCCGGATGGAGGCGGACGGTGGCGCGCAGCCTCAGGATCGCCTCGTCGATCCGGCCCTCGGCGCGTTCGCAGTGCGCGAGCGCGACCGCGGCCCACGACAGGTCGACACGCAGTTCCAGCGCCCGGTCGCAGACCTCGCGGACCTCCCGGAAGCGACCGAGCTCGATCAGCGCCTTCGCCTGCCAGCGCAGCAGCTCGAGCGAGCTGCCGCCCGTCTCGGCCGCGAGCCGGCGCGCGTGCGCGAGGGTCGCCTCGGGGTCGCCCGCATCGGCCGCCTCGAACAGCGGCGCGTGGATCGCGCGGCGGCGCAGCGCATGTTCGATGCGCGGCCCCAGGGCGGCCGCGGTGAGCGGCTTGAGCACGAAGCCGTCGGGCTGCCAGTCGCGGGCCGAGGCGACCAGCGAGCGCATCGCCTCGGCGCTCATCAGCAGGAAGGCCGCCGCGGGCGCGAGCAGGCGCCGGGTGCGCACGTACTCGAGCACCTGGCTGCCGTCCATCTGCGAGCGGAAGCTCGCCTCGCACAGCACGAGGTCGAAGGCCTCGAACTCCATCATCCGGATCGCCCGGACCGGGTCGCCGGCCTGCTGGATCTGCTCGATCCCGAGCCCCTGCAGCAGGCCGCGGACCGCCACGCGGGTCGCCGCATTCTCGTCGACGATCAGCGCCCGCACGGCCGAACGGTCGTGGGGGCGTGGCGCGACGGAGGCGGGCAGGACGGCGCTCATCCCGGCAGCATTCCCGTTCGGACGGTGCGCGGTCGAGCGGCACGGCACGGACGGTCCTTGCGCGTCGATGCGCGGCGACCTCTGCGAGGTCCGGTGCCGACGCTCGCCCGCCGGCCGGCGGCCCCGGGGCACCGCCGGCGCCGGCGGTGGTTCCGCCCGGGCCGACGCCGGATCAGGCGATCAGCAGCGCCGCGACGAACAGACCGATCATCACGAAGGTGATGACCACCTTCACGATCGTCCCGATCAGCAGTCCGATCCAGGTGGCGACCCCGACGTGGGCGGCCCGTGCCGCGTCGCGGTCGGACAGGTATTCGCCGACCGCGGCGCCCACCAGCGGCATGAAGAGCAGGCCGATGAAGCCGGTGAAGATGCCCGCCACCGTGCCGATCGCCGCACCCGCGACCGCCAGCTTGCTCGCCCCGGCCTTCTTCGCGCCGACCATCGCCGACGCGTAGTCGGCCCCCCAGGCCAGCAGCATCAGCAGGCCGCAGATCATCACCGTCCAGCCGGTGACGCGCGCGAAGTCGTCGATCCAGGCGGCCAGCAGGATGCCGGCGAAGGCCAGCGCGGTGCCCGGCAGCGCCGGCAGGATGGTGCCCGCGACGCCCGCGACGATCAGCACGACGGCGACGACCCACAGCAGCGTGTCCATCAGGGCCCCTTCTTTCGTTCGGCCGCGGCGCGGCCTGCGTTTCAAGATGGGGGCGCACCGCCCCCTCGTCAAGCCGGCGGACGCGCCGCACGACTATGATCGGCCGGGCGCGCCCACCGATGCCCGCAGGAGACCGCCTTGGACGACACGACCCCGCCCGCCCGCTACGTGCTCTACGGCGGCCTCGGCTCGCCGTATTCGATGAAGATGCGTGCGGTGCTGCGCTACCGGCGCCTGCCGCACGACTGGGTCCAGCTCGGCACGCCCGATACGCCCGACGTGCTGACCCGGGTGAAGGTGCCGGTGATCCCGGTGCTGCGCTTCCCCGACGGCCGCCACGCCAACGACTCCACGCCGCTGATCCGCGAGCTCGAGCGGCTGCACCCGGGTGCGCGCTCGGTCGTGCCCGACGACCCGGCGCAGGCCTTTCTCGCCGCGCTGCTCGAGGACATGGCCGACGAGTGGGGCACCAAGGCGATGTTCCTGTACCGATGGCTGCGCGAGCGCGACCAGGCGCAGACCAGCGAATGGCTCGCGTTCGACCGCCTCGCGGGCGAGGGGCGCGAGGCGATCCTCGGCCATGCGTCGCGGTTCAGGGATCGGCAGGTCGGTCGCATGGCGCTCGTCGGCTGCACGCCGGCGAACGCCCCGCTGGTCGAGGCGAGCGCCGACCGGGTGATGGCGCTGCTCGAGGCGCACGTGATGGACGAGCGCTTCCTGTTCGGCGGCCGCCCCTCCATCGCCGACTTCGCGTGGATGGGGCAGCTCTCCCAGCTCGCCAACGACCCGACCGCGTGCGAGCACCTGCGCGCGCGATTCCCGTTCGTGCTCCGCTGGCTGATGCACCTGGACGACGCCTCGGGCGTCGAGGGCGACTGGCGCCCGGCCGCCGCGCCGACCTCGCCCGCGATCGCCGGCCTGCTCGCGCTCGCCGCGGAGGTCTATTTCCCGTTCCTCGAGGCGAACGCCGCGGCGATCGCGGCCGGACAGGAGACCTTCGCGTTCGAGGCCTGGGGCCTGCGCTACGAGCAGGGCACGTTCAAGTATCAGGTGCGCTGCCTGGCCGAACTGCGCGACGCCTACCGCTCGCTGCCCGCGGCGGCGCGCGCGCGGGTGGACGCGGACCTGCCGGCCGCGGCCAGGGAGGCGCTCAGACCGCGGTGACGGTCGCGGCGTCCGCAGGCCCGCCGCCGCCCGGCGGGTGGGTGACGATCGACTTCAGCTCCGGTCGCGGCACCCGCAGCCGGGCGAGGTCCGGGCGCGGTCTCGCGAGCGCCGGGTCCGCCGCGAACGCACGCTCGAGCGCGAGCGCCGCGCGCAGCAGCCCCGCCTCGCCGCGCAGCGGCCCCACCAGCTGCAGCCCGAAGGGCATGCCGTGTTCGTCGGTCCCCGCCGGCAGCGCCAGCGCCGGCTGCGTGCCCAGCGTCACCACGTAGCACAGGCCCAGCCACTCGTAGTAGGTCCGCATCGCGCGGCCCTCGACCGTCGTCGCGTAGAGCTCGGTCCACGGGAACGGCGAGACCGGCGTGACCGGCGCGAGCAGCAGGTCGAAGCGCTCGAAGGCCTGCGCGAACGCCGCATGGATGCGGGTCTGCGCGAGATGCGCGCGGGCCCGGTCGGCGAGCGTGATCGAGGCCGCCATCGCGACGTTCGCGCGCACGTTCGGCCCGAGCGTCTCGGGCGCGCTCGCGTACGCGTCGGCGAAGGCCGCGACGAAGCTCTCGGCGCGGATCGTGTCGAACGCGAAGTGCGCCTGCGACGCGTCGATCGCGAGCGGTTCGCAGGACGCCACCCACGGCCGGATCGCCTCGACGCGCGCGCGGAACGCCCGCCGGATCCCGGGATCCACGGCGCAGGTGCCGCCGAAGTCCTCGGTGTAGCCGACGCGCAGCCGCGCGAGATCGGTCTCGACGAGCGGGAAGAAGGCGCCCGGCTCGCTCGGGTACGACAGCGCGTCGCCCGCGTCGAAGCCCGCGCAGGCCGACAGCATCAGCGCGGTGTCCGACACGTCGCGCCCCATCGGACCGAGCACCGAGATCGCCGACCAGCCGAGCGGCCGGCTGCGGTTGGCCACGAGCCCGGGCGAGGGCCGCAGCCCGACCACGCCGCACAGCGCCGCCGGGATCCGCAGCGAGCCGCCGGTGTCGGAGCCGGTGCACAGCGGCAGCATGTCGGTGGCCAGTGCCGCGGCCGAGCCGCCCGACGAGCCGCCGGCATTGAGGCGCGGATCGAACGGATTGCCGGTCGCGCCCCAGACCGGGTTGCGCGTGTTGGCGCCGGCGCCCATGTCGGGCACGTTGGTCTTGGCGGTGACGATCGCGCCCGCCGCGCGCAGGCGCGCCACCAGGCTGTTGTCGGCCGCGGGCACGTGGTCGCGCAGGCCGACGTTGCCGCTGGTCGACAGCAGGCCCTCGGTGTCGAGCAGGTCCTTCACGCCGAGCGGCAGGCCGTGCAGCGGGCCGAGCGCATTGCCGCGCATGACCTGCGCCTCGGCCGCGCGGGCCGCGTCGCGGGCACGCGCGAAGTCGGTCGCGGCGATCGCGTTGACCGCCGGGTTCAGTGCCTCGATGCGGGCGATGCAGGCGTCCATCAGCTCGAGCGGCGAGACCTGCCGCCGACCGATCATCGCGCGCAGCGCCACCGCGCCCAGCGCGACCAGCCCGTCGTCGCGCACGCTCATTCCGACGAGATGCCGGCCTTGTGGACCAGCGCGCGCATCTGCGGCAGCTCGCGCGCGACCCGTGCGTCGTAGGCCGGGGGCGGCTCGTGGGCGACCTCCAGACCGGCGCGCGTCAGCTCGTCGCGCATCGCCGGCGTGGCCATCGCGTCGGCGAGCCCCTTGACCAGCGTCGCGCGCACCGGCTCCGGCAGCCCGCGCGGGGCCACCAGCACGATCCATGCGGAGAGGTCGAAGCCCGGGAAGCCGGACTCCGCGAGCGTCGGCACGTCCGGCAGCGAGGCGACCCGCTTCGCGGTGGTGACCGCGAGCGCACGCACGCGGCCGGCCTTCACCATCGGCACGGTCGGCACGTTGGTGTCGAAGGCGAGCGGCACCTGGCCGCCGATCAGGTCCTGCATCGCCGGCGCGCTGCCCTTGTACGGCACGTGCAGCAGGTCGATGCCCGCCGCCGACTTGAACGCCTCGCCCGCGAAATGCGACGAGGTGCCGATGCCGAAGGACGCGTACGACAGCGCGCCGGGCCGGGCCTTCGCGAGCGCGATCACCTCCTTCACCGAGGTCGCGGGCGTCGACGGATTCGCGATCAGCACCAGCGGGATCGCGCCGATGCCGCCGATCGACTCGAAGCTGCGCGCCGGGTCGAAGGGCAGCTTCTGGCGCAGCGCGGGCAGCATCGTGAAGGTGGTGTTCGAGCTGAGCAGCAGCGTGTGGCCGTCGGGGGCGGCCTGCGCGACGGCACCCGCGCCGATCGCCGTGCCGGCGCCGGCCTTGTTCTCCACGATCACCGGGCGCCCGAGCCGCGTGGCGAGGTGCCGCGCCACGATGCGGCTCAGCGTGTCGGCGGCGCCGCCGGGCGGGTACGGCGCGACGATGACGATCGGCTTGTCGCCGAGCGCGGCGCGCGCGGGCGCGAAGGGGGCGGCGGCGAGCGCGGCGCACAGCGCGCGGCGCGAGCCGTCGAAGGGTCGGTTGCGGTCGGTCATCGGGAGCCTCTCGAAGGGGACCGCGGACGGCGCGGCCGGACCGGCGCCGGAGCAGCGGCGCAGTGCAGTTCGATCGTCGCCGCGAGCGCGGCCAGCTGGCGCTCGACGTCGCGGGGGATCGGGCCGAACAGGCGCACGACGCCCAGCCCGCGCAGCGCCGACAGCAGCAGGTCGACGAAGGCGTCGACGCCCGGTGCATCGCCCGCCTCGGGGAAGGTCGCGCGAAAGCGCCGGTGCATCGTGGCCGACACCGTGCGCCGGCGCGCGACGATGCGCGCCCGCACCGCGTCGTCGTCGACGCTGCCGAAATAGAGCGCCCAGGCAGCCAGGAAGCGCTCGGGCTCGTAGAGCGTCGACCACAGCGCATCGACATAGGCCCGGGCCCGGCGGGACAGCGGCAGCGTGGCCGACGGCCAGGGCACCGCCGCGCCGTCCTGCTCGACGAGCAGGCGCTCGACGACCTGCAGCATCAGCTCCGCCTTCGTGCCGAAGTGGTGCTGCAGCGCGCCGGGCGTGACCCCCGCCGCCTTGGCCACCTCGAACATCGACGCACCGGCGACGGTGCGCGTGCGGACCACGTCGAGCGTCGCCGCGAGCAGGTGCTCGCGGGTGGCCGCGCTGCGCTCCGCATGCGAGCGGCGCGGGGCGCGCGCGCGGGACGCTGCGGGCAGGGGCGCGAGGACAGGCGCGGCGGACTTGGCGTTGGACATTACATGCGTATTGTAAATGAGCGCGCCGGAGTCGGGCGGGCGGGCTCGCCCCCCCCCTGCCTCAGGAGAACGACAGCGCCAGCGAGCCGATCGGCCCGTAGTCCGCGACGAAGGCGTCGCCCGGCGCGACCGCGACCGGGACGACACAGGTGCCGGTGGTGACGATGTCGCCGGCGGCGAGCCCCGGGCCGTGCACCCGCAGCTCGTTGGCGATCCAGGCGAGCGCGGTGCGCGGGTCGCCGAGCGCTGCCGCGCCGGTGCCCTCGGCCACCGTGCGCCCGCCGATCGCGGCGCGCACCGGATGCAGCGCGAGGTCGCGCGCCCGCCAGTCGTCGGTCGTCGCCGGCCCGACCACCAGCCAGCAGGCGCAGGCGTCGTCGGCGATCAGCTGCGCGGCGCCCACCCGCACGAAGTCCTCGTAGCGCGAATCGGGCACCTCGACCGAGGGATGCAGCGACGCGACCGCGTCCATCGTCTCCTCGACCGAGTAGGGCGCGTCGCGCATCGGCAGCGCGCGTCCCATGCGGAAGGCGAACTCCACCTCGGCGACGCGCATCGCGTTGCCCGCGAGCGGCACGACCGCGCTGGGCCCGAGCACGCGGTCGCGCAGCATCCGGCCCGCGATCGGCCCGTCGACGTTGATGTGCCGCTGGCCGGCGACGCTGGTGGCGGCGATCTTCCAGCCGACCACCGGCTGGCCGGAACGCAGCGCGAGCGCAGCCTGCACCGCATAACCCTCGGTGCGGTCCGCGGGGCGGCACGACGGCGGCAGCGCCTCGATGCGGCCGCCGGCGGACCAGTGCTTCCACAGCAGGGTGGCGGCTTCGGAGACGGCGGCAGGGGTCATGGCGGGTGCGTCCGGACGGGTGGGGGCGACCGATGCTACGCGAGGCCGGCCGTCGCACCGCGCCCGCGGGGGCGGCTCGCGGAACGACGCGGGCCGGGGCGGCGCACGGACCGCGCGGACCCGGGCGAAGCGCGGAACGAAGCGCGGAACGAAGCGCGGAACGAAGCGCCCCGGCGACAGACCGCCCGCAACGTGGCACCCTCGCCGTCCCATGCTCGTCTGGCTCCCCGCCTCCCTCCTCGCCGGCCTCTTCCAGGCCTGGCGCACCGCGCTGCAGCACCGGCTGCGCGGCGAGCTCACGGTCAACGGCGCGGGCCTGGTGCGCTACGCGTACGGCGCCCCGGTGGCGGTGGTGCTGGTGGCCGTCTACTTCTCGGTG
>RPRK01000074.1 GCA_003818495.1 Burkholderiales bacterium | reverse complement strand
GATCCGGCGGTGCGTCGTGTCGAGCTCGGCTCGGTGAAGCTCGCGGGCGCGACGCTGCAGGCACGGCGGGCACCGGACGGCCGGATCGACCTCCAGGACTGGTGGGTGCCGGCGCCGACCGCCTCCGCCGACGCGCCGCCCCCGTGGTCGGTCAAGGTCGCGCAGGCCGAGGTCGCGGCGCTCGAGATCGACTACGACGATGCGGCGATCCCGAAGGCACGCAAGCTGCCGCGACTGACCTTGAACGCGAAGGTGTCGAACGTCACGACGGACCGCACGCAGGAGATGCCCTTCGAGGCGGCGGTGGCGATCGCCGACGGCTCGCGCCTGTCGGCGCGAGGCTCGCTGCGACCCGACCCGCTCGCGCTCGACGCGCAGGTACGGCTCACGCGCTTCGGCGTCACCAACGTCGAGCCCTACGTCGCGCCCTACGTGAATCTCGCGCTCGCCAGCGGTCAGCTGTGGAGCAACGGCCGGCTGCGCGTCACCGGCGACCGCGACGGCGGCATCGCGCGGATCGGCTTCGACGGCGAGTTCTCGGCCAACGACTTCCGCGCGATCGACCAGGTCTCGGGCGACGACTTCCTGCGCTGGACCGCGCTCGCGCTGCCTTCGGTGAAGGTCGACTGGCGGACCGGCCGACCCGCCGACAGCCTGATCGAGATCGGTGCGGTCGCCTTCGTGGACTTCTACGCGCGGATCATCCTGTCTCCCGAGGGACGGGTGAACCTGACCGAGATCCTGGTCGACCCCGAGCGCGACCGGACACCCCGCTCGCTGACCGCGGCGCCGGTCGCGACCGGGCCGGGCGGCGTCGAGCGCGCGCAGCCCGCGGCCGCTCCGACCGCGGCGACTTCGACCGCGGCGCCGCCGACGGCGAGCGCGCCGACGCCTGCCGCTTCCACGGCCACCGCCCGCCCTGCCCCGCAGGCTGGCCCGCGTCCGACGGTCCGCGTCGGCACCGTCCGGATCGCGAGCGGCAACGTGAACTTCACCGATCTGTTCATCCGTCCGAACTACACCGCGAACCTCACGCAGCTGGTCGGCTCGATCGAGGCGATCGCCAGCGACCGGGCCGCGCCGTCGGACGTGCTGATCACCGGCCGCGTCGACGACGACACGCCGCTGGAGATCACCGGCAAGGTCAACCCGCTCGCCCCGACGAGCTTCATCGACCTGCGCGCCATCGCCCGCGGCTTCGACCTGCCCAAGCTCAGTCCGTACTCCGGCCGCTGGGCCGGCTACGCGATCGAGAAGGGCAAGCTGACCGCGGACGTGCGCTACCGGATCGAGGGCGACCGGCTCGCGGCCGAGAACAAGCTGACGATCAACCAGCTCACCTTCGGCGAGAAGATCGACAGCAAGGACGCGACCAGCCTGCCGGTGCGCCTGGCGGTCTCGCTGCTGAAGGACCGCAACGGCAACATCGACCTCGACCTGCCGATCTCCGGCACGATCTCCGACCCGCAGTTCTCGGTCGGCGGACTGCTCTGGCGTGCGATCGGCAACCTGATCACCCGGGTCGTCACCTCGCCGTTCACCCTCCTCGCCTCGCTCGGCGGCGGCGGCGTGGAGGCGGGTGAACTCAGCCACATCGAGTTCGCCGCCGGCGCGAGCGCGCTCGACGACGAGGACCGCAAGCGGCTCGACGCGCTGTCGAAGGCGCTCGTGCAGCGGCCGGAACTGTCGATCGAGATCGCCGGCGTCGGCGACCCCAGGGCGGACCGCGACGCGATGCAGCACGAGCGCGTGGAGCGCACGCTGCGCAGCACCAAGCTCGCGCAGATGCGCCGGGCGAGCCCGGGCGCCGAGCTGCCGCCGGTGTCCGAGCTGGTGCTCGATGCCGCGGAGCGCCCGCTGCTGCTGGAGCGCGCCTGGCGCGACGCGAAGCTCGACGCGGGCAGCGGCGGCAAGGTGCCGCCGCCCGAGGAGATCGAGCGGCTGCTGCTCGAGCGCGCCGCGGTCGCCACCGAAGAGGTCAAGCAGGTCGCACAGCAGCGCGCGCAGGTGGCCCGCGACTACCTGCGCGACCAGCGCGGCATCCCCAACGAGCGGCTCTACCTGCTCGCCCCCCGCATCGCCGACGAGGGCGGCACGCTGCCGCCGCGCCGGACCGACTTCACCCTCAAGTGAGCCGCCGCATGGACGCGACCCTGAACGACACCCATCGAAAGACCATCGGCTACCTGCTGTGGATCTTCGGCTTCACCGGCGCGCACCGCTTCTACTACGGCAAGCCGGTGACCGGCACGATCTGGTTCTTCACGCTCGGGCTGCTCGGCATCGGCTGGCTGATCGACCTGTTCCTGATCCCCGGCATGGACCGCAGCGCCGACCGGCGCTTCGCGGCAGGCCGCGTCGACTACAGCATCGCCTGGCTGCTGCAGACCTTCCTCGGCGTGTTCGGCCTGCACCGGCTGTACATGGGCAAGTGGCTGACCGGCCTGCTGTGGCTGGTCACCGGCGGACTCTTCCTCATCGGCTGGCTCTACGACTTCTGGACGCTGAACGGCCAGATCGACGAGATCAACCGGCACCGCTGAGCGCGCGGCTCGACCCGGGCCGCGCCGCCTGCGAAGCTGCGGGTCCGGACGCACCGCCTCGGCCGAGTCCCGCCACGCCCATGAGACTGTTCTCCTACCGGGATCGCCCGGTCCACCTCGGGCCCTATCCTCTCGAGCGCCTGCGCCGGAGCGACGGACAGCCCGAGCTGTCGGCGCTCGCACCGATGCGCGGGCTCGAGTACGTCGACGACGCGAGGCCGCACTCGCTGGTCAATGCGATGGCGCGCCACGCCGGGATGTTCGACGTCGTGCGCGACGGCCCGGTCGCGGCCGCGCCCGCCGAGATCCCCGACGACGCCACCGAGCGTGCCGACCACCTGAAGTCGGCCGCCTACTACTTCGACGCGACGATGGTCGGCACGTGCCTGCTGCCCGCCTCGGCCCGTCTGACCGCGCCGATCCGCAATCCGATGGTCGGTGCGCTGGCCGCCGAGCTCGAGCGCTCGCAGCCGAAGTCCTTCGCGGCCGGCATCGACATGATCCTGGCCGACGTGCTCGATTCGGCGCGCACGGTGCACACGCCGATCGACGCGCACACGCATGCGATCGTCTGCCTCGTCGAGTACCCGCGCGACCCGCGCGACGACGAGCCGGGCTGCGACTGGATCCGAGGCATCCAGCCGCAGCGCGCCGCGGTGCTCGCCGCGCAGACCGCCGTGCTGCTGGCGAGCTACATGCGCCTGCTCGGGCACTCGGCACGTTCGCACACCGCGAGCTGCAGCGACGTCGACCTCGGGCGGCTCGCGGTCGCCGCGGGCCTCGCCCGCATCGAGCGCGACGCCGACGGCGCGGCGGTGGCCAGCAACCCCTACGTCGGCCGACGCTTCGGTCTCGCCGCGGTGACCACCACGCTCGCGTTCGCGGCCGACGCACCGCTCGCCGCCGCGGGTGGCCTGACCGATCGGATGCGTTCGCACGGCCCGGCCTGGTGGGTCGGCCTGGGCACCTCGAAGTCCGCGTTCGCGCACGAGCCCTACGCGGACCGCGAGTTCCGGATGGGCGCCCACCCGTTCGAGTCGATCCCGCGCCGCACCGAGCCCACCACCTTCATCGACCACGCGCGCGTGCCGCGCTTCCCCAAGCGCGCGGACTTCTTCGCGCGTGCGCTGTTCGGCGACCTGGGCCGGGCGACCCAGGACGCGTCGAAGAACGCGATGTACGTGATGAAGAGCCCGATCGGCGCGTGCGCGCGGCGGGCGCTCGGGGCGCTGCTGCTGCTGCAGTTCGGCGAGGCGCGCGGCCCCGTGTCGCCCGAGGCGCTCGACCCGGCCCGCAACGCCGACAACCTGAAGGCCGCCGCCTACTGGCTGGGCGTGGACGCGGCCGGCCTGTGCGCGGTGCCCGAGTGGGCGTACTACTCGCACGACGCGGGCGGCAACCCGATGCCCGCCTACCATCGGAACGCGGTCAACCTGCTGCTCGACCAGGGCCACGAGACGATGGAGGGCGCGAGCGGCGACGACTGGATCTCGGTCGCGCAGAGCATGCGCGCGTACCTGCGCTTCTCGCTGCTCGGCGGCATCCTCGGCGAGCAGATCCGCCGGCTCGGGTATTCGGCGCGCGTGCATTCGGTGATCGACGGCGACGTGCTGCAGCCGCCGCTGCTGCTCCTGTCCGGGCTCGGCGAGGTCAGCCGCATCGGCGAGGTGATCCTCAACCCCTACCTCGGCCCCCGGCTGAAGTCGGGCACGGTGACCACCGACATGCCGATGGCGTTCGACGCACCGATCGACTTCGGCCTGCAGCGCTTCTGCGAGTCGTGCAACAAGTGCGCGCGCGAATGCCCGTCGGGCGCGATCACCGCCGGCCCGAAGGTGATGTACAACGGCTACGAGATCTGGAAGTCCGACGCCGAGAAGTGCGCGCGCTACCGGATCACGAACGCCGCGGGCGGCATGTGCGGGCGCTGCATGAAGACCTGCCCGTGGAACGCCGAGGGCCTGCTCGCCGAGTCGATCGCGCGCCAGGTCGCGATGCGTGCACCGGGCACGGCGCCGATGCTCGCGCGGCTCGACGACCTGTTCGGGCGCGGCGAGATCAATCCGGTCAAGAAGTGGTGGTGGGACCTCGTGCTCGATCCGGCGAGCGGGCGCTACGTGCGCGCCGCGCAGGCGAATGCGCGCGGCCTGCAGCCCGATCTCGTGCTGCGCCACGAGGACCAGACGCTCGCGGTGTATCCGGCCGACACCATGCCCGCGCCCTGGCCGGTGGCGCAGCCGGTCGACCGCGAGCGCGGCATCGAGCGCTATCGCGCGCTGCTCACGCCCGCCGAATACCGCAGGCGGCTGGCCGCCGGCGACACCGAGGGGCTCGCGCCGCCGTTCCGCCTGCCCGACACGCCGCCGCCGGTGTTCCCGGTGGTGCTCCGCCGCCGAGAGGAGATGGCGGCCGACCTCGCCCGCTACGAGCTCGTCGCGGTCGACGGTGGCGAGCTGCCGGCCTGGGACGCCGGCGCGCACGTCGACGTCGTGGTCGCGCCCGAGTACCTGCGGCCGTACAGCCTCGCCGGCGACCCGGCCGACCGCTCGCGCTACGTGCTCGGCGTGCTGCGCGAACCGAAGGGGCGCGGCGGCTCGGCGCTGATGCACCGCGTGTTCCGCGAAGGCAGGCGCGTGTTCGTCTCGCCGCCGCGCAACCACTTCCCGCTCGACGAAGGCGCCTCGCACGTGCTGCTCTTCGCCGGCGGCATCGGCGTGACGCCGCTGCTCGCGATGGCCCACCGGCTGCATGCGATCGGCCGCCCGTTCGCGCTGCACTACAGCGTGCCGAGCCGCAGCGGCGCCGGCTTCCTCGACGACCTGCGCGACGCGCCGTGGCACGCGAGCGCCCACCTGCACGTGAAGGACGAGGGCGGCCGCGCGGACCTCGAGGCGCTGGTGCCGCCGTGGGTCGAGGGCCTGCGCCTCTACACCTGCGGCTCGGCGCGCTACATGGACGCGGTGTTCGAGGCCGCCCGCGTCCGCGGCTGGCCGGACGACGCGCTGCACCGCGAGCACTTCAGCGTGCCCGAGGCCCCCGAGCGCGAGCGCCATCCGTTCGCGCTGGTGATCGCCTCGAGCGGTCGGCGCATCGAGGTCGCCGCCGACGAGAACGGCACCGACGCGCTCGCGCGCGCGGGCATCGCGATCGACACCAAATGCTCCGACGGCCTGTGCGGCGTCTGCGCGCGGCCGTATCGGTCCGGCGTGGTCGACCACCGCGACCTGGTACTGAGCGCACGCGAGCGCGCGGGGAAAGTGGTGCTGTGCTGCTCGCGCGCCGCGCGATCGGGCGGCGAGATCGTGCTCGACCTGTGAGGCCGGCGTCGGGGCGGCCGGCCGGGGTTCGACGCGCGCGCCGCGCCTGTCCCCGGGCCGATCCGGCGCCCGTGAGCGCCCCTCAGCGTCCCTCGAAGCTCGGCGGGCGCTTCTCGACGAAGGCCTTCGCCGCGCGCTTGTGGTCGTCGGTCTCGAAGGTGCGGATCATGTGGATCGCCTCCGAGTCGAGCGTCTCGGCCAGCGAGCCGCGCTGCGCGACGTTGAGGTTGCGCTTCATATAGCCGACGGCCACGGTGGGCAGCGCACCCAGTTCCTTCGCGTAGGCCGCGGCCGCCGCGGGCAGCTGCTCGAACGGCGCCGTGCGGTCGATCAGGCCGATCCGCAGCGCCTCCTCCGCCAGCACCACCCGTCCGGTGAAGTACAGCTCGCGCGCCTTCGAGGCGCCGACCAGGTGGCTCAGGAAGTAGCTGCCGCCGAAGTCGCCCGAGACGCCGATCTTCGAGAACGCCGTGGTGAACTTCGCGTCGTCGGCCGCGATCCGCAGGTCGCAGGCGAGCGCGAGCGACAGCCCCGCGCCGGCCGCCGGGCCGGGAATGACCGCCAGCGTGGGCTTGGGCATCTCGTGCAGCCAGCGGACCGCCTCCATGCGGGCACGCAGGTCGGTGACCTTCATGTCGAAGGTCGGCTCATCGGCCGACACGCCGTCCGCCCGCTTGGCGAAGCCCTTGACGTCGCCGCCCGAGCAGAATGCACGGCCCGAACCGGTCAGCACCACCGCCCGGACCGCCGGGTCGAGCGCGAGGCGCTGCAGCGCCTCGGCGAGCCCGACCATCATCGGCCGCGACAGCGCGTTGCGCGAATCGGGGCGGTTCAGCGTCAGCGTGGCGATGCCGCCCTCGAGCGTCTCGATCAGGTCCTGGGTCATGCGTGTCTCCTCTGTCGTGTCCGGATCCGGGTGCCGCCGAACATAGCCGATCCGGGCGCGATGCGCTCGCGGCGCGCCGGGATTCCGCACCGGGCGCTCAGGCAGCGGCCTCGGCCGGCGCCGGGAACCCGTTGCGCCCCGGGAAGTCCGGCGCCAGCGTGCGGGCGTTCGGCATCTTCAGCCACAGCCGCAGCAGGCGACGCCGACGCTCCGGCTCCTCGTGGTCCTCGAACCCCGTGCGGGAGTGGAGCACCGCGTAGTTGTTGGCGAACTGGATGTCGCCCGGCTCGAGCATCATGTCGAGCCGGATCGAGGGGTCGAGCAGGATCGCGTCGAACGCATCGAGCGCCTCGAGTTCCACCCGCGACAGCGGCGCGCCGCGCAGCTCGTGGCCGAGCTCGATGTACTGACGCAGATAGCGGCAGCTCAGCTTGCCGTCGTGGATGCTGAAGATCGGCGAGGCGGTCGGCTCCGGCTCCCCCAGGTGCGCGAACCACCAGGGCCGGTAGAGCAGCCCGAGGTACTCGGGGTGACGCTCGAGCATCGCGTTGTAGACCGCCGCCACGCTCACCAGGCTGCTGACCCCGCCCGCCCGGGCCTGACGCACGCTGAGCAGCCCGACCACGTCCGACAGGTCGCCGTGGTAAGGCAGGTAGTTGTTCGTCTGGTAGACCCGGGTCGCCTTGTCCTTCGGGTCGCCGACGGCCGCCACCACCGCGAGCAGTTCGCCCTTCGGGTTCTGCCGGACCGGCGTGCCCAGGTGAAGGCCGAGCCCGTAGTACAGGGTGTCGAGCTCGGCCGGCGTGTAGCGCGCCACCGGGAGTCCGCGCAGCAGCAGGAAGCCGCGGCCGTTCTCCAGCTCGTCGGCATGCCGGGCGAGCTCGGCCGCGAGCGCGGCATCGACCGGGAAGTCGTCGCGTCCGAAGCCCGGAAACCCGAGACCGCGCGCCTGCACGGCACGCAGGCCCGCGTCGAGCGAGGCGATCGCCGCATCGGAGAGCCCGTGCGACCACGAGTCGTCGCCCGCGAGCGCACGGCCCGTCCAGGCCGCGGGCCCGGTGATGCGCTGCGTCAGTACGATGCCCATGGACGTCTCCAGCCGAGTTCGGATCGCCCGGATCATCCGCCGAATCGGCGTGGCGCTCCAGCCGACGCCGCAGGGGCCGGCGTGGCCGCACGGGGCCGCACGGCACCGGTCGCCCCGGCCGATGCAGGGGGTCGCCCGACCCGCGGTCACTTGAAATCCCGCCGAGCGCCTATACTTGCGAGGAGAACCCGGGGCCGACCTGGTTTCGACGTGGGTAGTGAAGCGTCTCAGTGCATGCCGAGCACTCTCGTGGTCTCGTTAATCCCCGAGAAAACTTCAAACGCCAACGACGAGCGTTTCGCTCTCGCCGCTTAAGGCGTGAGCCGCTGCACCGGGTTGCCGATGGCCCGGGTCCCGCAAGGGACTGCAGCGTCATACACATCGGATCGCGACCGGGCGGGTCACTTGCCTGGAAGCTAAAAAATAGGTGGCTGGTCTCCTTCTGAGCCTGCCCGGCGGCGCGGTCGGAGACGAGATCCAAATGACGTGGCTAAGCATGTAGAGCGGTTACGTAGATCACTTGCGGACGCGGGTTCGATTCCCGCCGGCTCCACCATCACCTCGAAGGCCCGCGCAAGCGGGCCTTCTTCTTTCCGGCTCCGGTGGCTGACCGGACGCACCGCCTTCGACCGGAGCGACGGTCACGCGCAGCCGTCCTGAATACGGATCCCGAAGCGCCGTGGGACAGCCCCCGACCCGTCAGCCGTCCGCGCGCCGATACACCTCGGCCAGGCGTCGCTGCACGTCCCGGTAGCGGGCGAACGCGTCGTCGTACAGCGCTCGCGAGCCGGGGTCGGGCTCGTGGATCCTGTCGCCGTCGTCCGTCTGCACCGCGGGGGCGGACGACGGACCGTCGAACACGCCGAGCCCCACCAGCGCGAGCAGTCCGGCCCCGGCCGACGAATCGGCGAGCGGCGCCGCGCGGACCGGACAGTCGAGGACGGAGGCGACGATCCCGCTCCACACGCGGCTCTTCGCGCCGCCACCGACCAGCCTGACGCCGGACAGCGCGAAGCCGCGGTCCTGCAGCACGGACAGCGCGTCGCGCAGCGCGAAGGCCGTGCCTTCGTAGACCGACCGCGCGAGGTCGGCTCGGCCGTGGTCCAGGCCCAGGCCGACGAAGCTCGCCCGCAGGTCGCCGTCCCAGTACGGGCACCGCTCGCCCGACAGGTACGGATGGAAGAGCACGCCGTTCGAGCCCGGCGGCGACGTCTCGGCCAGAGCCGACCACTGCTCGAAATCCGGCGCGTCCCGGTCGCCGGTCATCAGCGAGCAGGCCCACGCGACCGCCGTCGCGCAAGTGTTGGTGCCCGCCTGCGACAGCCAGTACGGCGCGATCGGGTAGGGATAGGAGATCAGCTTCGGATGCACGCGAGCGGGGCTCGAGATGCCGTGGATGCCGCCGGCGCTGGCCAGGCGGATCACGCATTCGCCCTCGCGGCGCACGCCCGCGGAGAAGGTCTCGGCCGTGCTGTCCATCGTCCCGTTGAAGACGGGCGTGCCTGCCGTCAGGCCCAGCAGCGACGCGGGTTCGGGGAGCAGGCGACCGATACCGGCCGCGATGGGGCGGACCGGCGGGAGCTGCGCGACGGACAGGCCCGCGAGCGCGCACAGGCGCTCGGACCATCGACCGGTCGCGACGTCGAGCAGCAGCGCCGAGACCGCCGCGGCCGGATCGGTGGCCCGCTCGCCGGTCAGCCGGAACGCGAGGTAGTCCTTCGACAGCAGCAGGTGCCGCGTCCGCTCGAGGCTGCGAGGATCGTGGCGGCGCATCCACGCGAGGTGCGACAGGGTCCAGGTCGGCGTGGGCCAGTTGTTCCCGATCGCGAACACCTCGTCGCCCGCGGTCTGCGCGATCTCGCGCGCCTCCGTCTGCGAGCGCTGGTCGTGCCACAGGATCGCCGGACGCACGGGCTCGCCCGCGGCATCGAGCAGCACGCCCACGTGGGCGGCGCTGGTGACGGCCAGGCCGCGGACGCGGCCCGGATCCAGCTCGAGACGCGCGATGAGGCGCCGACAGGCGAGAGCCAGCGCCGGCAGCCAGCTCGACGGGTCCTGCTCGGCCCACGCGGTGCGCGGCGTGCGGGTCGGATAGCCCTCGGTCTCGATGCCGAGCACACGCCCGTCTTCGTCGAGCGCACAGACTTTTCCCGAGCCGGTGCCGACGTCGAACCCGAGGACGATGCCGCCGCGCGGCGTCCGGCTGATGGGCATCGGGATCGACTCCTTCGGAACAGCGGGGGATGGGACGGCCCGATCGCGGAGGCGCCCGGTCGCTCGAGCATCGAAGCGTATCCGAGTCGTGCCGCCACGCGACGCGGGCGGCCACGGACATCTAGGCATCGGACGGGTCTTCAAGGCCGCCATCCCTGGGCGCGTCGACTTCCTCACGCCGTGAGAGGGCATCGTCGTCGCAGCGGACCTGCAGCACGCCGCTGACCGGACAAGCTACCGGACAACTAGCCCGTCGTCAGTGATGCGCATGGACAACGGCATGGTCGCGACCGCGAGCGATCAGCCAGCGGTTGACCGGGAACGCGACGATGCCTGCGGTGACGAGGGCCGCCGCGAGCGCGGCCCAGAACACGCCGCTCGCAAGCCCGGCCGCCATGGCACCGGGGACGGTAAGCATCACCGCGTTGTCCACGATCTCCATCACGGTGATCGAGAACAGGTCGGCCGCGACCGCCAGCCTCAGTGCCTGCCGAAACGGAATGCCCGAGCGCACGAGCGGCAGCATCGTCAGCCCGAATCCGAATGCGAACCCCAGCGCCACGGCCAGGACGAGAGGGTCGCGGGGTCGGGCCTGCTGCACAACGCCTTCATCCTGGTCGGGCTGGCGGGCTGTCTCGGCCCGGGACGAGACCTTTCGGCCAGCCGTTCGAGTGTCAGACCTGCGACAACCACTCTGCGGTCTCAGGCCACAACACACCGCCGATGCGCTCTCGAAAGAAACCGTGATGCCCAACCTGCGGCATGCCCCGCGCCGACGGATCCACGCGTCGATGCTCGAGTGCTGCATTGGCGTACTCCGCAATCAGCGATTCGACCGCGGCCAGTGGGGCATAACCGTCGTCGGTAAAGCTGTAGGCGCGCATCGGAATACGCAGGCTCGCCATGCGTTCGCGTAGCCTCGGCTCACCGGCGATATAGCGCGGCATGCGGATCCAACGCGCCCATTGCCGTGCGACACCGGCTGGAAGGTCCTCGCCGAGTCGCAGCCGCTTCGCCGGGAAGTAGCCGAACACCGCGGCGCCGACGGGCAGGCCGAGCGTCGCGAGCGACCACATCCCGTAGCGTCCCGGGGCAGGCCAATGGCCCCAATGACCGCTCGGGCAACTCACCAACATCGCCGCGCCGATTCGATCGCGATTCGCCGGCACCGACAGGATCTGGCCGCCCAGACTCTGCCCGACCATCAACAACCGCGCATCGGGCCATCGCCGATCGACCCAGTCGATCACCGCCGCAAGGTCGTGCTCCGCCCACGCGTCGAGGTCGGCGGCAAATCCGCGCAAGCGCTTCGGCGCAGATCGACCGATACCTCGGTAGTCCCACGTGAGCGCCGCAAGACCATGGCCGGCGAGGTATTTGGCGTATTGCGCGTAGAGGCGCTGCGGCACACCCATCGCCGCGTTGATGACGACGACACGGCGTACGACCTCGGTCGCGACGTAGAGCGTCGCGCCGAGGGTTGCCCCGTCGCGCGTACTGATCTCGAGTGTCGACGCAGTGATCAAGGCCGCATGAACCCCGCCGCAGTGCCGCCCGGAACCGGTCCGCGATCGGCGGTCGTCACCTTTATTCGGGTCACTCGCGGCGAGGTCACGGTGCTGATCACGCGGTGGCGGCCTGGAGTTCCTCAGCGTCGGTGCGGGCATAGCGGTGGTAGGGCGACCAATAGAACTGGCGCCAGTAGCTCTCGGCG
The DNA here is from genome assembly GCA_003818495.1 of Burkholderiales bacterium. Taxonomy (GTDB): domain Bacteria; phylum Pseudomonadota; class Gammaproteobacteria; order Burkholderiales; family Burkholderiaceae_E; genus UBA4615. The sequence continues at coordinate 8,143 of RPRK01000074.1, read as the reverse complement.
ACGTCGACCCAGGTCTGGAGCATCGCCTTGCTCTCGAGAAACTGCCCCATGCTGACCAGGAGCCAACTGATGACGGCCTGGCTATCGCGGCAGCCGTTGCAGTGACCCGACGTGCAGCAGAACTTCAGCGTCTTCAAGTCGGCGGACCACGTGTTGAACGTCGGCAGGCTCGGGTTGCCGTTTGCCAGCCGCGCCACGTGAGCAGGGTGATCGATGCTGATGCTCGGGCAGTTCGCGTAGCCAAACGTGTCCCAGTGCGTGCTGCCGGTGATCATCGCGCGGATGTAGTACGGGTGGCTCACCACGACGTGGGGATACTTCGCTTGCACTCGAAGCGCTTCGGCGAGCAGGTCGTTCTGATGCGCCAACGCCGACGGATCGCTTTGGCCGTACTTGCTGTAGAAGTTGAACGTGAGGATATTGCCGTTCTCGCCGATGCGGCGCACGGTGTCTTCGATGTGGCCGATGCCGTCTTCGGTGATGGCGTAGACGAACCCGGCACGCGGATCGTTCTCGTAGTTCGAGAGCGCGGTTTCGAACAGCCCCTCAAACGGCCGCCCGCTCGGCTTGATTGCGCGCAACTCGTCATCGAGTCGGCCGCCTCCGAACAGCGTGAGGCCGACGGTGAGATTCTCGAAGCCTTCCATCGGGATTCGTTCGAGGCCGTTGGACGACACGGTCACGTACTTCATGTGACGCGCGAAGACCTGCAGTCGGTCCAGGAACATCGCCGGCTCGCCGCCGATGACCAGGGCGGCATTCACGCGCCGCTCATCGCGCTCGCGAATCACGAACCGCTCCCAGTCCGCCAGATCCTTCGCTTCTCGTGTTTCCTTGTCGTGCCCGTACTCGAAGAACCAACAGCCCTTGCAGCGGATATTGCAGGCGTTGGTGAGGTGGTACTCGCTCACCCGAATACGCCGCGCGAAGCGGGTCACATCCTGCAGGCGCTTGGCGAGCGGCGGGTCGTCGCGCAGCAACTCGGCCAAGCGTGCGGTGGTGGCTCGGTTCGCATCGCGGCGAGAGCTGTGCTGAGCGGCGGGCGCACCGGATCCGCGATTCGAGACCTGGAAGTGGATCTTGCTTACTGCGACGGCTTCAGCGGATGCAGTCCGCTCCGAGCCGCCAGGAATACCGGTCACATCGAAAGACACAGCGTCTCCCTGTTCAAGACCTGGACACCGATGAGCCGACGCCGGGGACCACGCGGCCCACGCACGATTGGCGGGCCTGTCGACCGACGTCGTAACCATTCCTATTCTTTCAGAGGCGCGATTGCGTGTATGCACGTTCTCACGACGGCTTCATCCAACAGATGTACATAGGATTGGGGAGCCTTCGATCTGATGGATCCCCCGGCTCGTGCGTGCAGGTGGGCTGAGCGGCCGTGGCGACAGGCAAGGCCCGCCGCCCGCGGTGAGCGGTGAGCGCCGAGCCCCTCGCCCTCGCGAGCAGGCCTGTCGGCGTTTCGCGGATGCACGGGCATCGAGCGCTCGGCCCCGTCGAAGTCCGGCATGTGCTGCAGGGCCTTTCCCCAGGAACGCGCGGCGCCGTCCGACACCGGGCCCGCGCTGCACCGACGGCGCGACCGGTACGCTCGATACAGGCGGGGGCATGCGCCCCGCCCAGGCCCTCGCGGCCTCGCGCACCGTTCCCGTGCGGGCGGCGAGCGGGCGGCGAGCATGCGACCACGGGGCGGACGGGGGAACGGATTGGACGACATGAAGCGGGGCGCCGGGCTGTCGATGACGACGTCGCCTGCGCGCGTTGCCGGCGCGCTCGGCACGGACGACGGCGCGATGCGGCGGCCGGATCCTGTACTCCGCTGCTTGCCCCGCGGCGTGTCCCGCCGCGTGTCCCGCTGCTTGCCCGTCGACGTGCCCGGCCACAGGCCATCCCCAGGCCACCCGCCCGCGGTCCCCTCGGCGTAGGGACCGGGCGGTGTCCCTGCTGGCCCTCCTGGCGCTCCCCTTCATCGGCGGCGCGATCGCCGCGCTGATCCCGACCGGCGCCCGCAACGCCGCATCGGCCTGGGCCGCGACGGTGGCGCTCGCGGCCGCGCTGCGGATCGCGTCGCTGTACCCGGAGGTCGCCGGCGGCGGGGTGGTCGTCGAGCGGCTGGCCTGGCTGCCCTCGCTCGACCTGGACGTGGTCGTGCGGATCGACGGCTTCGCCTGGCTGTTCGCGCTGCTGGTCGTCGGCATGGGCCTGCTGGTCATCGTGTACGCGCGGTACTACCTCTCGCCGTCCGATCCGGTGGCACGGTTCTACTCGCTGCTGCTCGGGTTCATGGGCGCGATGCTCGGCATCGTGGTGTCCGGCAACCTGATCCAGCTGGTGGTGTTCTGGGAGCTGACCAGCATCTATTCGTTCCTGCTGATCGGCTACTGGTACCACCGGCGCGACGCGCGCCGGGGTGCCCGGATGGCCTTCACGGTGACCGCGACCGGCGGGCTCGCGCTGCTCGCCGCGGTGCTGCTGATCGGCGAGATCGTCGGCAGCCACGAGCTCGACGTCGTGCTCGCGTCGGGCGACGTCGTCCGCGCCGATCCGCTCTACCCGCTCGCCCTCGGGCTGCTGCTGCTCGGCGCGATGACCAAGAGCGCGCAGTTCCCGTTCCACTTCTGGCTGCCGCACGCGATGGCGGCGCCCACGCCCGTGTCGGCCTACCTGCACTCGGCGACGATGGTGAAGGCGGGCGTGTTCCTGCTCGCGCGCCTCTGGCCGGTGTTCTCGGGGACCGACGCCTGGTTCTGGACGGTCGGGGGCGCCGGGCTGGCGACGCTGCTGCTCGGCTCGTGGCTGGCCATGCTGCAGCACGACCTGAAGGGCCTGCTCGCGTACTCGACCATCAGCCACCTCGGCCTGGTGACGCTGCTGCTCGGACTGAACAGCCCGATCGCCGCGGTCGCCGCGGTCTTCCACATGATGAACCACGCGACCTTCAAGGCGTCGCTGTTCATGGCCGCGGGGATCATCGACCACGAGACCGGCACCCGCGACATGCGGCGGCTCACCGGCCTGTATCGCACGATGCCGATCACCGGCACGCTGGCGATCGTCGCATGCGCCGCGATGGCGGGCGTGCCGCTGCTCAACGGGTTCCTGTCGAAGGAGATGTTCTTCGCCGAGACGGTGTTCGTCGACGGGCATCCGTCCATGCGCTTCGTGCTGCCGGTCGCCGCGACGCTGGCGGGCGTGTTCGCGGTCGTCTATTCGCTGCGCTTCGGTCACGACGTGTTCTTCGGCCCGGTCGCGGCGGACCTGCCGCGCCGTCCGCACGAGCCGGTCCGCTGGATGCGCGTGCCGATCGAGGTACTGGCGCTCGCCTGCATCGTCGTCGGCGTGCTGCCCGCCTGGTCGATCGGCCCGGCGCTGGCGACGGCGGCCCGTCCGGTGGTCGGCGGGGACCTTCCGGAATACAGCCTCGCGCTGTGGCACGGCTTCAGCATGCCGCTGGCGATGAGCGGGGTGGCGCTCGTGCTGGGCATCGCGATCTACGTGCTCCTGGGCGATCGGCTCAGGCAGCTGCCCGACCCGCTGCTGCCGGCGCTGCACGGCAAGCGGATCTTCGAGAACACGCTCGCGTTCTGCAGCGGCTCCGCACGGCGCGTGCTGCGCTGGCTCGGCACCCGCCGGCTGCAGCCGCAGCTGTGCTGGATCGTCGCGATCGCCGGTGCGGCCGCGGCGGGCGCCTCGCTGATCGTGCCGCTGTCGTGGGGTTCCCGTCCCCGCATCGAGGGCGCTCCGGAGTTCGCGCTGCTGTGGGTCGTCGGCGCCGCCTGCGCGGTCGGTGCCGCCTGGCAGGCCGAGTTCCACCGGGTCGTCGCGCTGGCGATGCTCGGCGTCACCGGGCTCGTGCTGTGCATCACCTTCGCGTGGTTCTCGGCGCCGGACCTCGCCCTGACGCAGCTCGCGGTCGAGGTGGTCACGGCCGTGCTGTTCCTGCTCGGGCTGCGCTGGCTGCCCCAGCGGCTCGCGCAGGACGAGCCCGCCGCGCCCTCGCGCTGGCGACACCGGCGCGACGTGGTCCTGGCGGGCGCGATCGGCGCCGGTCTGGCGGCGCTGTCGTACGCGTTGCAGACCCGTCAGGCGCCGCTCAGCATCTCGCCGTTCTTCCTCGAGCGCGCGCTGCCCGAAGGCGGCGGCACCAACGTCGTCAACGTGATGCTGGTCGACTTCCGGGCGTTCGACACGCTGGGTGAGATCACCGTGCTCGGGATCGTCGCCGTGACGGTGTATGCACTGCTGCGCCGCTTCCGGCCGCCGCGCGAGACGATCGCCCGGCCGACGCAGCAGCGCGCCCGCCTCGTCGAGGGCGGTCGCGACCTCGGCGAGAGCGCGGAGAGCACCGAGACGGAGCGCGACTACCTGGCGGTGCCGGCGGTGCTGGTGCGCCTGCTGATGCCGGTCGCCTGCACGGTGTCGGTCTACCTCCTGCTGCGCGGCCACAACGAGCCGGGCGGCGGCTTCGTCGCCGGTCTGGTGGTCTCGATCGCGTTCCTGGTGCAGTACATGGTCGGTGGCACGCGCTGGGTGGAGGACCGGATGCCGCTGCGGCCGGCGCGCTGGATCGCGGTCGGTCTGGCGACCGCGGTCGCCACCGGGCTGGGCGCGGTGGCGTTCGGGCATCCGTTCCTCACGACCCACACCGTCCATGCCCGCCTCCCGGCAATCGGCGAGGTCCACCTCCCGAGCGCGGCGCTGTTCGATCTCGGCGTGTTCATGGTCGTGGTCGGCTCGACACTCCTCATGCTCACCGCCATCGCGCACCAGTCGCTGCGCGCGCGTCGCCATCGTGCAGTGACGGGCGAGGCGCGCGCCGCCGGGAGGCGGGCCTGATGGAACTGGTCGTCTCGCTGGCGATCGGCGTGATGGCCGGGGCGGGCACCTGGCTGCTGCTGCGTCCCCGGACCTACGAAGTGCTGATCGGCCTGTCGCTGCTGTCGTATGCGACCAACCTGTTCATCTTCAGCGTCGGCAGTCTCGCGATCGGCATGGAACCGATCGTGCAGGCCGGACGCCCCACGAACCTCGAGCACTACTCCGACCCGCTGCCGCAGTCGCTGGCGCTGACCGCGATCGTGATCGGCTTCGCGACGACCGCCCTGTTCCTCGTGGTGCTGCTCGCACTGCGCGGGCTGAGCGGCGGGGACCATGTCGACGGCGAGGACCGGCCGTGACCGACGGGGCACTCGCGCTGTCGCAGCATCTGCCCGTGGTGCCGGTGCTGTTGCCGCTGCTCACCGCGGCCGCGATGCTGGCGCTCGGCGAACAGCGTCGCGGGCTCAAGGCGGTGGTGAACCTCGCCTCCACAGCGGCCGGACTCGCGGTGGCGATCGTGCTGCTCTCGTCGGTGTCGGGCGGGGGGACGGACGTGACGGCCTACCTCCCCGGCAACTGGCCGGTGCCGTTCGGCATCGTGCTGGTCGTGGATCGACTGTCGGCCATGATGGCGGTGCTGACGGGCAGCGTCGGTCTCGCCTCGGTGCTCTATTCGCTGGCCCGCTGGCACCACGCGGGCGTCCACTTCCACGTGCTGTTCCAGCTCCAGCTGATGGGGCTCTACGGCGCGTTCCTGACCGGCGACCTGTTCAACCTGTTCGTCTTCTTCGAAGTGATGCTGGCGGCGAGCTACGGCCTGCTGATGCACGGCGGCGGCATGGCACGCGTGCGGGCCGGGCTGCACTACATCGCCATCAACCTCGTCGCGTCGATGCTGCTGCTGATCGGCATCGCGGTGCTCTACGGCGTGACCGGGACCCTGAACATGGCGGACGTCGCGCAGAAGCTGTCGCTGGTGCCGGACTCGGACCGCGGGCTGCTGCTCGCCGGGGCCGCGCTGCTCGGGGTCGCGTTCCTCGCGAAGGCCGCGCAGTGGCCGCTGAACTTCTGGCTGCCGCCGGCCTACACGGCGGCGAGCCCGCCCGCGGCCGCGCTGTTCGTGATCCTGACCAAGGTCGGCGGCTACGCGATCCTGCGGCTCTGGACGCTCTACTTTCCGGCCGACGCCGGCGCCTCGGCCCTGTTCGGCGCAGACGTCCTGATGTGGGGGGGCATCGCGACCCTCGGCTTCGGCGCGCTCGGCATGCTCGCGACCCAGGATCTGGACCGCTTCGCCGCCTACAGCGTCATCGGCTCGTCGGGCACGCTGGTCGCGGCGATCGGCTTCGACCGGCCTGCGGTGACCGCGGGCGCGCTGTTCTACCTCGCGAGCTCGACGCTGGCCGCCTGCGCGCTGTTCCTGCTCGTCGAGCTGCTGCGCCGGTCGCGGCAGCGGGCGGTGGTGCCGCTGGCGATCCGCGACGACGGCGGGCTGACCTTCGCCCCCGAATCCGAGCGGCACGCGAGCGTGAAGCGCGACGCCGTCGAGGCCGCGCTGGTCGGGCGGGCGATTCCCTCGGCCCTCGCGTTCCTCGGCGTCGCCTTCGCGCTGGTCGCGCTGGTGGTGACCGGCCTGCCGCCCCTGTCGGGCTTCGTCGGCAAGGTCGCCCTGCTGTCGGCGCTGCTCGAGGTGCGCAGCGCCGCCGCCTGGACGCTGTCCGCGCTGCTGCTCGTCTCCGGGCTGTTCGCGACGATCGCGCTGATGCGCGTGGGCATGCGGCACTTCTGGTCGCCGAGCGAGCGTCCACCGCCTCGACTGCGCATCGCCGAGACGGTCCCGATCGGGCTGCTCCTCGGCGCGTGCGTGATGCTGGTCGTGGCGGGAGAGCCGGCCCTGCGTTACCTGCGCGGCGCGGCGGAGGCCCTGCACGAGCCGACCCGCTACATCGATGCGGTGAACGGCGCGCGGGTGGTCGAGCGCGCCGCGGCCGCCGCGGCCGCGCCATCGTCCGGGTGGGCGCGATGAGACGGCTGCTGCCGGCCCCGCTGCTGTCGTTCGGCCTGTTCGTCGGATGGCTGATCGTGAACGGGTCGACGTCGCCGGGGCATCTGCTGCTCGCGGCGACGGTCGCGCTCGCGATGCCCGCGCTGATGTCGCCGCTCAGACCCGCGACCGGCCCGGTTCGGCATCCGCTTCGGCTCGCGCGGCTGCTCGTCACGGTGTTCGGGGACGTGATCGTGTCCGGCGTCGAGGTCTCGTTCGGCGCGCTGCGCGCTCGACGGCGGCCGCCCCGCGGCACGTTCGTCGTCGTGCCGCTGGACCTGCACCATGCGCATGCCCTCGCGGCACTGGCGATGATCACCGCGGTGATTCCGGGGACCGTCTGGACCGAACTCGCACCGGACCGCCGCACGCTGCTGCTCCACGTCTTCGACCTCGACGACGAGACTGCATTCGTCGAGCGGTTCAAGCGCCGCTACGAGCGGCCCCTTCTGGAGATCCTCCCGTGACGCCCATGCTGTCGGTCGCGATCGGCGCGACGCTCGTGATGTACGCCCTGGCGATGCTGATCGCCCTGGTGCGGCTGTTCCGTGGACCGCGCGCGCAGGACCGTGTGCTGGCGGCCGACTTCGTCTATGTCGTCGGCACGCTGGTCATGCTGGTGCTGGCGATCCGCTACGACAGCGGCATGTACTTCGAGAGCGCGCTGCTGATGGCGTTGTTCGGGTTCGTGAGTTCCGTCGCGCTCGCGAAGTTCCTGCTTCGCGGCGAGGTCATCGAGTAGGGGACGGGCCATGGACATTCCCTGGCACGAGGTCGTCGTCGCCGCGCTGCTGCCGACCAGCGGCGCGGTCGTGCTGAGCGCCGCGTTCGGGCTGCTGCGGCTGCCCGACTTCTTCCTGCGCATGCACGCGCCCGCGCTCGCCGCGACGCTGGCGGCGTGGATCGTCGCGTTCGCGTCGATCGTCCACGTCTCGGCGCGCACGGGCGAGCCGTCGCTGCGCGCCGTGCTGGTCATCGTGCTGCTGTCGATCACCGTGCCGGTGACGACCATGATGCTCGCGCGCGCGGCGCTGTTCAGGCAGCGCCTGGCGGGCGACCCGTCGCCCCCGCCGCTCTGAGCGGGTCGAGGCCACGCCTCAGCGCAGCCCCATGCAGTTCGCATAGAACGTCGTCGTCGCCGGCCAGTCGGAGAAGATCCCGATGACACCGACCTCACGCGCGAGCACGTCGATCACCTCGAACACGTCGCCCTCCGTCCGGATCGCCGGATCGAAGGTCTGGAAGAAGAACCCGTTTCGGCCGTCGGCGAGGATG
>RPRK01000073.1 GCA_003818495.1 Burkholderiales bacterium | reverse complement strand
TGCGCGCGGCGCGCGCCCGCTCGAGCGTGTGCTGGGGCGTGTCGCCGAACAGCACCGACGCATAGGGCGTGCGCCGGTGCGAACGGGCGTACCCGAGCAGCTTCCAGACCGGCTCGCCGCGCGCCTGCCCGAGCAGGTCCCAGAGCGCGATCTCCACGCCCGACCAGGTGTGGGCGGCCTGCAGCAGGTCCATGCTGTCGTAGGCGACGTCGGCCGCCATCCGCGCGATGTCCTCGGGTCCGTCGAGCGTGCGCCCGAGCACCGATGCCCCGACCGGCCGGCACACGCCGTGCGACATCGGGCACACGAAGGCGGCGATCGAGGGCAGCGGCGCCGCCTCGCACTCGCCGTGCCCGGTGAAGCCGCCCGCGCGGACCCGCACCAGCAGCGCGTCCTGGCTGCCGTCGGCCTCGGTGGTCACCACCGGCATCGACAGATAGAAGAACTCGACCGACTCGATCCGCATGGACTGCCTCCCCGCCTTCGCCCTGCCCTGCCGTGCCCCGCGCCGCGCCGCGCCGCTCAGCCGATCACTCGGCCTTGACGCCGGACTCCTTGACCACCTTGCCCCAGCGCGCATAGTCCTCGCGCACGAAGGCCGCGAACTGCTCGGAGGTCCCGCCGGCCGGGGCGATGCCCTGGGCGGCGAGCTTCTCGCGCACGTCGGGCGCCTGCAGCACCTTGTTCACCTCGGCATTGAGCTTCGCGATGACATCGGGCGGCGTGCCCGCCGGCGCGAACAGGCCCAGCCAGATGCTCACGTCGACGCCCTTGAGCCCGGCCTCCTCGATCGTCTGCGTGTCCGGCAGCACCGGCGAGCGCCGGCCGGTCGTGACGGCGACCGCGCGCAGCTTGCCGCCCTTGATCTGCGGCAGCACCGAGCCGCTCGAGAGGATGGTCACGTCGACCTGCCCGCCGATCACGTCGGTGATCGCCGGTGCCGCGCCCTTGTAGTGGACCTGGGTCAGCTTCATGCCGGTGGACTGGCGCAGCTGCTCGCCGAACAGGTGGCCGAGGCTGCCGTTGCCGGCGGTCGCCCAGGTGATGCCGTTGCCGACCTTGCCCGCGGCGATCAGCTCGGCGGGGCCGGTGATCTTCGAGCCCGCGGCCGCGGCGATGACCATCGGCGCGACCGACACCTGCACGATCGGCGCGAAGCTCTTGACCGAGTCGTAGCCCACGTTCGGATACAGCCACGGCCCGAGCATCATGTTGTCCGACTGGCCCATGACGATGGTGTAGCCGTCGGGCGCGGCCTTCGAGGTCTGCTCGATCGCGATGTTGCCGGCCGCGCCGGGCTTGTTCTCCAGCACCACCTGCCAGCCGAGCGACTCGGCGAGCTTGTTGCCGACGGTGCGCGACACGAAGTCGGTGCCGCCGCCCGGCGTGAACGGGATCACCAGCCGGATCGGCTTGCTGGGGAAGGCCTGCGCCGCGGCTCCGGTCGCGAGGGGTGCGAGCGCGGCGCCCGCGAGCAGCTTGAGGGACTGTCGTTTCGTCGTCATGGTGCGTCTCCGTGTGGGTCGTCTTCGTGTGGATCGTCTTCGATGCGGATCGCGCGGGCGGGGCACAGCTGCGCCGCCTCGCGCGCGTAGGGGAGCTCGTCGGGTCCGGGCCTCGGCTGCAGCAGCACCACGACGCCGTCGGCGGCGCGCTGGTCGAACACCTTCGGCGCGACCCACGCGCACTGGCCGGCACCCACGCAGCGGTGCTCGTCGACCACGATGCGGACCGCGCCGCCGCTCACCAGGTCACCGGCAGCGCGTGCACGCCGTGGATCTGCATGTCGTCCCGGAAGCGCAGGGTCTCGAACGGCACCGCGAGCCGCAGCGCCGGGAGCCGGCGCAGGATCGCCTCGAAGACGATCCGCAGCTCGATGCGCGCCAGCGTCTGCCCCAGGCACTGGTGGATGCCGAAGCCGAAGGCGAGGTGCCGCGCGGCATCGCGGCCGAGGTCGAGCGCGTCGGGGTCGGGGAACACCGCGGCGTCGCGATTGGCCGAGCCGAGCAGCAGGAACAGGCCCTCGCCGGCGCGCACCGTGACGCCGCCGATCTCGACGTCGACGCGCGCCACGCGCCGCGGCGAGAACTGCACCGGGCTCACCATCCGCAGCAGTTCCTCGACCGCGCGCGCGATGCCCGCCGGATCGGCCGCGAGCCGCGCGCGCTGCGCGTCGTCGCGCAGCAGCAGCAGCGTGCCCAGGCCGATCAGGTGCGTCGTGGTGTCGTGCCCGGCGCGCAGGATCATCGCGCCGATCTCCGCCAGCTCGTCCTTCGTCATCCGGCCGGCGTGCACGTGGGCCTGCAGCACGCGCGACGGCAGGTCGTCGCCGGGCGCCGCCTCCTTCGCGTCGATCAGCCGCCGCACGTAGTCGACCAGCTCGCGCGCCTTGGACGTCGCCGTGCCCACCGACTGGGTCAGGCCGTGGCGCGCGGCCGCGCATTCGATGATGAAGCGGTGGTCCTCGTACGGCGAGCCGAACAGCGCCGACATCACGAGCGACGGGAAGCGGACCGCGAGCGTCCCGACCAGGTCCTGCGGCGGCCCGGCGGCGACGAGCTCGTCGATCAGCGACTCGGCGAGCCGCGCGATCTCGGGCTCGAGCGCCCGCATCCGCGGCACGCTGAACTCCTGCGTCAGCATCCGCCGGTAGCGGTCGTGCTCGGGGTTGTCCATGCCCACGAACGCGCGTTCGCCGCGGTCGACCGCGACCCGCGCCTCGGTCACCGTCGGAAACCCGTCCTGGCCGAACCGGCCGGAGAAGCGCGCGTCGTCGGCGAGGATGGCTCGGACCTGCTCGTGGCGGGTGACGATCCACGCCTGCGTACCGTTCCAGAGCGTCACGCGGCACGGCCCTGCGGACTTGCGGGCCCGGGCGTACGCAGCGGGCGGCGAGAGCGGGTCGTCGCGCCGCATGGGGAAGCCGGGAGCGTCGGGAAAGTCAGGTTGACCGGGGATGACCGGGCAGCGCGGCAGCGCGTCGGCGGACACCGCGGAATCTTCGCTCTGGGACACGTCGGGGGCGTCTCGCAGGGGGGTCGTCACGAGCCGGTCGGACCGGCGTCTCCGGGGGCGAGGATACCCGATGCGCGGTCGTTCCCGTCCTCCGCCGCTGGCGCGCCCGCCATCATCGCCCGCAGCACGTCGATCGAGTCGGCCTCGGTCACCGGCTTGTCCGTGCGCCAGCGCAGCATCCGCGGGAACCGCACCGCGATGCCCGACTTGTGCCGCGGCGAGCGCGCGATGCCCTCGAACCCGAGCTCGAAGACGAGCGTGGGCGTGACGCTGCGCACCGGGCCGAACTTCTCGACGGTCGTGCGGCGGATCACCGCGTCGACGCGGCGGATCTCGTCGTCGGTGAGGCCCGAGTAGGCCTTCGCGAACGGCAGCAGCGCGCGCGGGCCGGCCGCGTCGCCGGCGTCCGCGGGCCGGTCCCAGACCGCGAACGTGTAGTCGGTGTACAGGCTCGCGCGCCGGCCGTGGCCGCGCTGCGCGTAGACCAGCACCGCGTCGACGGTGAACGGATCGATCTTCCACTTCCACCAGTCGCCGCCGCCCTCGGCCTTGGTGCGGCCGATGCCGTAGGCGGCGCTCGCGCGCTTGAGCATGAAGCCCTCGACGCCGCGCTCGCGCGAGGTCTCGCGCAGCGCCGCGAGCGCCGTCCAGCCGTCGGCCTCGACGCGCGGCGAGACCCTCAGTCCGGGCACCGCCGCGCCGGCGACGAGCGCCTCGAGCGTTGCGCGCCGCTCGGCCTGCGGTCGGCCGCGCCAGTCCGCGCCCTGGTGCTCGAGCAGGTCGTAGGCGACGAAGGCCGCCGGCGATTCGCGCAGCACCGCCGGGGTCAGCGTCTTGCGCGTCACCCGCTTCTGCAGCGCGGCGAACGGCAGCGGTCGGCCGCCGGCCTCGTCCCAGGCGAGCACCTCGCCGTCGAGCACCAGCCCCGCGCCGCCGGCGTCGAGCGCCGCGGCCAGGGCGCGACCGGCGCGCTCGATCTCGGGGAAGCGTTCGGTCACCAGCTCCTCGCCGCGCGACCACAGCCAGACGCGACCGGCGCGCAGCACGAGCTGCGCGCGGATGCCGTCCCATTTCCACTCGACCAGCCAGTCCGCCGACGGGCCGAGTGTCGACGGATCGGCCTGCAGCGGATGCGCGAGGAAGAACGGGTACGGATGGCCGGCCAGCGCCGGATCGGCCGGCGCGGACGGGTCGGCGGGCGCCACCAGCGCGAGGAACCGGGCGGCGTCCGGCGCGGCGCGCGCGTCGGTCCAGCCGATCATGCGCTGCGCGAGCAGCTTCTCGTCGAGCCCGGAGACTCGCGCGATCGCGCGCAGCACCAGCAGCCGCGAGACGCCGACCCGAAAGCCCCCGGTGATGAGCTTCGACAGCACGAAGCGCCCGTTCCAGTCGAGCCCCGCCCACCAGCGGCGCAGCGTCGCGCGCGCCTCCTCGGGCGCCGCGCCCCGCAGCGAGGGCAGGCGCTCGCCCATCCAGACCGACAGGCCGACGTCCTCGGCGGCGGGCGCCTCGGGCAGCAGGTGCGCGATCGTCTCGGCGAGGTCGCCGACGGCCTGGTAGCTCTCCTCGAACAGCCAGTCGGGCAGTCCCGCGGCCTCCTGCGCGGCCTCGCGCATCAGTCGCGACGGCACCGCCTGGCGCGGCTTGCCGCCGGCCAGCACGTAGACCGCCCAGGCTGCATCCGCGGGGGCCGCGCGCCGCAGGTAGCGCTCGAGCGCGTCGACCTTGTGCAGCGTGGAGGTCGAGGCGTCGAGCTCGGTGTAGAGCTCGGCGAAGGCCTTCACGGCGCGGCCTCGCCGGGGGCGGGGTCCGGCGCGGCCGGCTCCGTGGGGCGCGGTGCGGCCGGCGCCTCGGGGTCGTGCCCGGCAGCGGCAGCGGCCCCCGTGCCGGCACCCGTGCCCGGCCCTGCGTCCCCGTCACCCTCCTCGCCGCCGAACTCCGTCTCGAACGACTGCGCGTCCAGCCCCTGGGACTCGAGCCAGCGCACCATCACCGGCACATAGCCGTGGGTGACGAACACGCGCTCGGCGCCGCTCGCACCGATCGCCGCATGCAACCCCGGCCAGTCGGCGTGGTCCGAGAGCACGAAGCCGCGGTCCACCGCGCGTCGCCGGCGCGCGCCGCGCACCGCCATCCAGCCGCTGGCGAACGCGTCGCTCGGGTCGGGGAATCGGCGCATCCAGGTCGAGCCGCCGGCCGACGGCGGCGCCAGCACCAGCGCACCGGCGAGCGAGGCCTTGTCGGCGACCTCGGTGACCAGCGAGGTCGGCGGCAGCGCCACGCCGGCCGCACGATAGGCGCGGTTCAGCGGCTCGACCGCCCCGTGACAGACGATCGGGCCGATCGACGCGTCGACCCCCGCGAGGATGCGCTGGGCCTTGCCGAAGGCGTAGCAGAACAGCACGCTCGCGCGCCCGGCCGCCGCGTTCTCGCGCCACCACGCGTCGATGCCGGCGAAGGTCTCGCGCGACGGCGCCCAGCGGTAGATGGGGAGCCCGAAGGTCGACTCGGTGACGAAGGTGTGGCAGCGCACCGGCTCGAACGGGGCGCAGGTCGGATCGGGCTCGACCTTGTAGTCGCCGCTGACCACCCAGACCTCGCCGCGGTGCTCCAGGCGCACCTGCGCCGAGCCGAGGACGTGACCGGCCGGATGCAGCGACACGCGCACGCCGTCGATCTCGACCGTCTCGCCGTAGGCGAGCACCTGCAGCGCGATGCCCGCGCCGAGCCGCGCCCGCAGCACGCCTTCGGCCGGCGCGGCCGCGAGGTAGGCGCCGTGGCCGGGCCGAGCGTGGTCGGCGTGCGCGTGCGTGATCACGGCGCGCCGCACCGGCCGCCACGGGTCGACGAAGAAGTCGCCGGCCTCGCAGTACAGGCCCTCGGGCCGACGCTCGAGCAGCATCCGGGACGACACCGCGGCCACCGGCTCAGCCCCGGTGGGACCGCGCCGCCCGCAGCACGTCGTCGAGCACCGGCACCACCGCCAGCAGGATCAGCACGACCGCCAGCGGCACCGTCGACGCGTAGCCGGCGAGCTTGAAGCCGAACGCGCCGGCGATCGCGCCCGCGAGGAAGGCGCCGAGGAGCCCGGCGAGGACGAGGATGCGGTCGCGGTCGGCACGCACGAAGCGCGACGCCTCGCGGTCGCGGTTCCAGTACAGCAGCTTGCCGAGCTCGATGCCCAGATCGGTCACGGTGCCGGTCAGGTGGGTGGTGCGCACCACGCCGCCCGACAGCTTGGTCACCACCGCGTTCTGCAGGCCCATCACGAAGCACAGCAGCACGATCGTGAACGGCACCAGCAGCCCCTCGAAGGCGGCCAGCCGGGCGCCCATCAGCCCGAACAGCAGGATCAGCGCCGCCTCGAGCATCAGCGGCAGCGCGTACTCGCTCGCCAGCCGGCGGCGGCGCGCGAAGTTCACCAGCAGCGCGCAGGTCATCGCGCCGAACAGGAACGCGAGCACGCCGACCGCCGCGTCCACGACCAGCGCGAACTCGCCGAGCGCGAGGTTGTCCGCCAGCGACGAGACCATCCCGGTCACGTGCGAGGTGTACTGCCTGACCGCGAGGAAGCCGCCGGCGTTGATCCCGCCGGCGACGAACGCCAGCGCGAAGCCGAGCTGGCGGTTGGCCTCGACGGTCCGCTCGCGGCCGGTCAGGAATCGTGCGTAGTTCGCCGGCATCGGATCGCCACGATACCCCTAGTAGCGCTGGCGATGGCCGGAGACCATCACGCCCAGGCGCAGCATCTGCGTCGCGAACCATCCCGCCAGGCGGCGCGTCCAGGGCCGGCGCGCGAGCTCGTCGTGCAGCACCGGCCGGCCGCCCTCGGCCATCGACGCGAGCAGCCGGTCGCGCAGCGTGGCCGCGAAGCCGGCGTCGATCACCATCACGTTGGCCTCGCGCGCGAGCAGCAGCGAGAACGGATCGATGTTCGAGGAGCCGACGGTCGCCCAGTCGTCGATGACCGCGACCTTCGCATGCAGGAAGCTGCGGTGGTACTCGACGATCTCGACGCCGGCGCGCAGCAGCGGGTCGTACAGCGCCTGGGTGGCCAGGTGCGGCAGCACGTACTCGGCGCGCCCCTGCAGCAGCAGCCGCACCCGCACGCCGCGCCGCGCCGCCTCGACGAGCGCGCGTCGGAAGCGCCGGCCGGGGAAGAAGTAGGCGTTGGCGATCAGCACCTCGCGGCGCGCCCCGCCCAGGGCCTTCAGGTAGGCCCGCTCGATCGCCCGCCGGTTGGCGATGTTGTCGCGCAGCACGAGCATCGCCCGCATCCCGGTCCGCAGGCGCGCGGCGGCGGCGCCGTCGGCACCGGCCGATGCGCCGACGCGCGGCCGCGCGACGCCGGCGGCACGCAGCGGCGCCCGCGCGACCGCGACCTGCCACCACAGCCGGCTCATCGCCGCATCCACCGACGCGGCCACCGGACCGCCGAGGCGCACCGCGTAGTCCAGGCGGGGATGCTCGAGCGCCCCGTGGTTCGGATCCCAGAGATCGTCGAGCACGTTGATGCCGCCGACGAAGGCGATGCGACCGTCGATGGCCGCCTGCTTGCGGTGCAGCCGGCGCAGCCGCGTGCGGTCGAGCGTGAAGTGGCGCGGCATCGGCGCGTACACCCCCACCTGGACGCCGGCCCGCGCGAGGCGCTTCGCGATGCCCGGCGGCAGCTCGCGGGTGCCGAAGCCGTCGATCATCAGGCGCACGTCGACGCCACGCTCGGCCGCCCGCGCCAGCGCGCCGGCCACCCTCAGCCCGGCGTCGTCGCCGGAGAAGATGTAGGTCTCGAGCCGGACGATGCGCTCGGCCGCGTCGATCGCGGCCACCAGCGCAGGGAAGAACTCGGCGCCCGACTGCAGCAGCACGACCTCGTTGCCGCCGAGCGGGCGCGGCCACAGGCGCTCGAGCAGGCCCGCCTCGTCGGTGTCGGCCGCGTCCATGACGGCCGCCGTCCTAGCGCAGCAGCTGCAGGTCGGCGACCAGCGGCGCGTGGTCCGAGAGCCGCGCCCAGGCCGGTCCGCGCAGCACGTCGGCCCCCTTGAGGTCGAAGCCGCGGGTGTAGATGCGGTCCATCCGGAGCCACGGCACCAGGGCCGGGAAGGTGCGCGCCGAGCCCATCACCTCGGTGACCTGCAGGGCCTCGACGAAGCGCCGCGAGAGCCGGTCGCGCCAGTCGTTGAAGTCGCCGGCGATCAGCAGCGGCGAGCGGCGCGGCACCTCGCGCACGATCCAGTCGACCAGCGCGTCGGCCTGTCGGTCGCGGCTGCGCGCGAGCAGCCCGAAATGGATGACGAAGCAGTGGACGTTGCGCCGCTCGAAGCGCACCACGCAGTGCAGCACGCCGCGCTTCTCGAGCGCGTGGTCGGAGAAGTCGCGGTTCTCGCGCCGCACGATCGGGAAGCGCGACAGCAGCGCGTTGCCGTGGTGGCCGTGCAGGTAGTTCGCGTTGCGGCCGTAGGCGGTCTCGAAGGTGTGCTTGAGCGTCGGCGAGCGGGCGAGGAACTGGTCCTGCGGCTCGCCCGGCCACTTGTCCTCGAAGCGGTTCGCATGCCGGTCGTTCTTGCCCTGCACCTCCTGCAGGAAGATCAGGTCGGCGTCGAGCTCGTGCATCCGCGCGCGCAGCTCGTGCACGCTCGAGACGCGCCGCAGCCCGAACAGGTCGCGGATCACGCCCTTGTGGATGTTGTAGGTCGCCACCCGCAGTCCGCCGCCGCCGCGCTCGGTCGGCGGCTCGTCGGCGGTGGTGCGCTCGGGGCCCGGCGGGTAGCTCGCGCGCAGACCGACGTCGCCGATGTCGGCGGCATCGAGCTTGCCTCGGTCGCGGGGACCCGCCGCGCTCATCGGTGCCCGGCCGTGCGCGTCGGCAGCTGGCGGATGGCCTCGACGTTCGACATCGAGAAGCACCGCCCCGCGGCCTCCTCCCAGGGCAGCCACAGGGACTGCAGATGCTCGCGCGGCGCGATGCGCACCGGCACGACGCCCGGCACGCGCAGCCCGAACACGTGCTCGGTGTTGTGCGTGACGCCGTCGGGATACCGGTGGCGCCACTGCGGGTAGATCTCGTAGCGGTTGCGCAGGCCCCAGTCCTCGAGCACGCAGCCCTCGGCCGCGGCGTCCAGGCCGGTCTCCTCGAGCACCTCGCGCCGGCAGGTCTCGGCGAGCGGCTCATCCAGCGCATCCTTGCTGCCGGTCACCGACTGCCAGAAGCCCGGATGATCGGCGCGCTCGAGCAGCAGCACCTGCAGCGCGGGCGTGTGGATCACGACCAGTACGGATTCGGGAATCTTCGTGCCCATCGGATGCCCTGTCCCCTTGCCGTCCGGCCGTACCGCGCCCTGCCGCCCGCCGACCGCGCCCGTCAGGCCTTCGCCTCGGGCGCCTTCGGCTCGACCGCGCGCAGTCGGATGTGCAGCTCCTTGAGCTGCTTCTCGTCGACCGGCGACGGCGCCTGGGTGAGCAGGTCCTGGGCCCGCTGCGTCTTCGGGAAGGCGATGACGTCGCGGATCGACTCGGCGCCGGCCATCATCGTGACGATGCGGTCCAGCCCGAAGGCGATGCCGCCGTGCGGCGGCGCGCCGTACTGCAGCGCATCGAGCAGGAAGCCGAACTTCGCGCGGGCTTCCTCCGGGTTGATCTTGAGCGCGCGGAACACCTTGCTCTGCACCGCCTCGCGGTGGATCCGCACCGAGCCGCCGCCGATCTCCCAGCCGTTGAGCACCATGTCGTAGGCCTTGGCCACGCAGCGGCCGGGGTCGGTCGCCATGTAGTCCTCGTGACCGTCCTTCGGCGCCGTGAACGGATGGTGCACCGCGACCCAGCGGTCCTCGGCCTCGTCGTGCTCGAACATCGGGAAGTCGACGACCCACAGCGGCTGCCACGAGGCCTCGAAGAGCCCGTGCTTGCGGCCGAACTCGGAGTGTCCGATCTTCACGCGCAGCGCGCCCAGGGCGTCGTTGACGACCTTGGCCTTGTCGGCACCGAAGAAGACGATGTCGCCGTCGCGCGCGCCGGTCTTGGCGAGCAGCGCGTCGAGCGCGCCGTCGTGCAGGTTCTTGACGATCGGCGACTGCATGCCGTCGCGACCCTTGGAGGCGTCGTTGATCTTGATGTAGGCCAGGCCCTTGGCACCGTAGATGCCGACGAACTTGGTGTACGCGTCGATCTCGCTGCGCGGCATCTCGGCGCCGCCGGGCACGCGCAGCGCGACCACGCGCCCGCCGTCCATCTGCGCCGCGGCCGAGAACACCTTGAAGTCGACGTCGCGCATCGCGTCGGTCATCTCGGTGAACTGCAGCTTGACGCGCAGGTCGGGCTTGTCCGAGCCGTACAGCCGCATCGCGTCGGCGTAGGTCATCGTCGGGAACTGGCCCGAGAGCTGCACGCCCTGCACGTCGCGGAAGACCGTGCGGATCATCTCCTCGAAGATCGCGCGGATCTCGACCTCGTCGAGGAACGAGGTCTCGCAGTCGATCTGCGTGAACTCGGGCTGGCGGTCGGCGCGCAGGTCCTCGTCGCGGAAGCACTTGGTGATCTGGTAGTAGCGGTCGAAGCCCGCGACCATCAGCAGCTGCTTGAAGAGCTGCGGCGACTGCGGCAGCGCGAAGAACTGGCCCGCGTTCACGCGCGACGGCACCAGGTAGTCGCGCGCGCCCTCGGGCGTGCTCTTGGTCAGCATCGGCGTCTCGATGTCGATGAAGCCGAGCGAATCGAGGTACTTGCGCACCGCCATCGCGACCTTGTAGCGCAGCATCAGGTTCTGCTGCATCTGCGGCCGGCGCAGGTCGAGCACGCGATGCGTCAGGCGCGTGGTCTCGGACAGGTTGTCGTCGTCGAGCTGGAACGGCGGCGTCACCGAGGCGTTCAGCACCTCGAGCTCGTGGCACAGGATCTCGACCTGGCCGCTGCGGATGCCCGCGTTCTCGGTGCCCGCCGGGCGGCGGCGGACCTTGCCCGTGATGCGCACGCAGAACTCGTTGCGGACGTTCTCGGCGACCTTGAACATGTCGGCGCGGTCCGGATCGCAGACGACCTGCGCGAGGCCCGCGCGGTCGCGCAGGTCGATGAAGATGACGCCACCGTGGTCACGGCGCCGATGCACCCAGCCGAACAGGGTCACGACGTCGTCGAGACGGTCGAGGGACACCTCGCCGGTGTAGCAGGTACGCATGCTCAGTGGATCTCCGCTTGGATCTTGGTGTTCGGGCCGCGCGAGCCGCCGCGCGGCCGCGTCGGGGGCGAGACGACGCCCATCGACACGATGTACTTGAGGGCCTCGTCGACGCTCATGTCGAGCTCGATGGTGTCCTCCCGACGCATCATCAGGAAGAAGCCCGAGGTGGGATTGGGGGTGGTGGGCACGTAGATGGACACCATCTCGGCGCCCGCGCCGGCATCGGCGCCGACCGGTGCCGCCTGCATCACGCTGCGCCTGACCTCCTCGGCCGGCGTGCCGGTCATGAAGCCGATGGTCCAGCTGCCCTGCCGCGGGTATTCCACCAGCAGCGCCTTGCGAAAGGCGTTGCCCTGCGGCGAGAGCAGCGTGTCGCTGACCTGCTTCACGCTCGAATAGATGGTGCGCACGATCGGGATGCGTGACAGCAGTCCCTCCCAGACGCGCACCAGGCGCTGGCCGAGGAAGTTGGCGGTCAGCACGCCGGTGACGAAGATGATCAGCACCGTGAGCAGCGCGCCGAGGCCGGGGAGATGGCGACCGAACAGCTGCACCGGCTGCCAGCCCGAGGGCAGCAGCGACAGGCTCATGTCCATCGTCGTCACGACCAGGTTCATGACCCACAGCGTGATGCCGATCGGGACCCAGATCAGGAGGCCGGTGATGAAGTAGCGGCGGAACATCGGTTGCTCGATGCGACAGGGGGGTGAGGGGGCGGCTCCGACCGCGGGCCGGCGCCGGGCGCCGGCGCCGCGGCCGCGCTCAGGACTCGGATGTGGGCTTGGCCGGGGGCGGGCTCGCGGCCGGCGCACCGGCTGCGGGGGCGGGGGCCGCGGCGGGCTTGGCGGCGTCCGCCGGCTTGGCGCTGTCGGCGGCACCGCCCGACGAGGTCTCGGACGCGGCCGCCGGCGCGGGCGCGGCGGCCTTCTTGCCGTTGTCGCGGAAGTCGGTGACGTACCAGCCGCTTCCCTTGAGCTGGAAGGACGGGGCGGTCAGCTGCTTGCGGAACGCATCGGCGCCGCATTCGGGGCAGATGCTCAGCGGCGTGTCCGAGAACTTCTGGATCACGTCCTTGGCATGGCCGCAGCGTTCGCAACGATAGGCGTAGATCGGCATGGCGGTGGGGCGCCCGGGTGGGCTCAGGAACGACGGAAAACCTTGAATTATATGACGGTTTCCGATCTTCCGCCGCCCTCGACGGGCGGACCGGCGCGCGCCGGGCCTCCCCCGGTCGCCGAACCGGCCCCCACCGGGCTCATTCGGGCTCGATGCCCGCCGCCTTCATCGTGGCCTTGTAGCTCTCGAGCTGCTCGCGGACCAGCCCGCCGAGCTGCTCGGGCGTGGAGCCGGTCAGGATGAACGCCTGCTTCTCCATCGCCTGCACCACCTCGGGCCGGGCGATCGCCGCATTGAACTCGCGGTTGAGCCGATCGACCACGTCGCGCGGCACCTTGGCCGGGGCGAACACCGCCGCCCACGAGGTCAGCTTGAACTGCGGCATGCCCGCCTCGGCGATGGTCGGCACGTCCGGCAGCACCGGGCTGCGCTTGTCGAGGGTCACCGCGATCGCCCGCAGCCGCCCGTCGCGGATGTGCGGCACCGAGGTGCCGGCCGAGACCACCATCACCTGCACCCGGCCGCTGACCAGGTCGGTCAGCGCCTGCGGCTCGCCCTTGTAGGGCACGTGGACCATCTTGATGCCGCCCAGCGAGGCGAACAGGGCCATCGACACGATGCCGGTGGTGTTGCCGGTCGCGTAGTTCAGCACGCCGGGGTTGGCCTTGGCATGCGCGACCAGCTCGGCCACCGAGTTCGCCGGCACCGACGGGTGCACGACGATGAAGAACGTGTAGCGGCCGATGTCGGTGATCGGCGAGAAATCGGCCACCGGGTCGTACGGCGGCACCTTGCGCATCGCCGGAGCGGCCGACATCGGGCTGTTGGTGGCCATCAGCACGGTGTAGCCGTCGGGCGCCGCCCGCACGACCTCGGCGCCGGCGATCGCGCCGTCGGCGCCGGCCTTGTTCTCCACCAGCACGGGCTGGCCGATCGACGTGGCGACCGACGCGCCGATCACGCGGGCGATGGTGTCGGTGGCCGAGCCGGCCGGGAACGGCACGATCATCCTGATGGGCTTGGAGGGAAAGGGCTGCGCGACGGCCTGGGGCGCCGCGGCGAGCCCGCCGGCGAGCGCCAGCAGCGCGACGGCGACGCGCGCCCGGGGGGAACGACGGATCATCGGTGTGTCTCCTCTCTCGGAAGGGTCGGCCCGGTCGGCGCGCGGGAGGCGCGCGGCCGGGCTCGGCGCACCGTACCACGGCTGCCGGCCGACCGTGCGTCGGCGGGCCGGGTACCGATCCGCGGGCGGGCCGCCCGCCGGGCCGCCGATCGGGCCGGTCGTCTGATTCGGTTTTCGCGATCGCCCTGCCCGCCCGAGAATCCGGGCATGTCCGATCTCCTGCTCCCGGACGGGCGCGCTCCGTCCCGCCAGGCCCCGCCCGCATGAACGTCTTCCTGATCGACCCCGTCCGCCGAACGATCGAGCCCGTCGAGATCGATGGCAGCATCGAATCGATCCGCGCGCTGATCGGCTTTCCGCACGTCGATGCCGACGAGATCCGCGGCGGCGGCGACCGGCTCTACTTCGACGAGGAGTGCTACCTGCGCGGCGACGAGACCGCCGGGCGCTTCCAGCTCGACACCCTCGCGCCGGTCTCCGGGCGCGGCGTGGTCACCGGCGCGCCGCGACCCGGCGGCGTCGTCGGCCCGCCGAAGGTCGCCCTCGAGGCGCTGCTGGGACGGATCGTGTTCGTCTGACGCCGCGCCGGCCGGCCCCGCCTCAGAAGCCGGCCAGCACCACCTTCCCGATCGTGCGGCCGGACTCCACCTGCGCATGCGCGGCGCGCAGCGTGGCCGCGTCGATCCGTCCGAAGGTCTGTGCGTGCGTGCTGCGCAGCGTGCCGGCGTCGACCAGCGCGGCGACCTCGTCGAGCAGCCGGCCCTGCTCGATCATGTCCGGCGTCTCGAAGCCCGAGCGCGTGAACATCGCCTCCCAGTGCAGCGACGCGCAGCGCGCCTTGAGCAGCCGCACGTCGATCGGCTCCGGATCGTCGATCACGCAGATGCGGCCCTGGGGCGCGACGAGCTTCGCGAGCTCGGGGAAGTGGACGTGGGTGTGCGAGACGCTGAAGATCCGCTCGACCCACTTCACGCCCGCCTCGCGCAGCGCCTCCGACAGCGGCTGCGCATGGTCGACCACCAGGTGGGCGCCGAGCGCGAGCGCCTGGGCGCGGCTCTCGGGCCGCGACGCCGTGGCGATCACGCGCGCGCCGGTCAGTCGCCGCGCGAGCTGGATCGCGATCGAGCCCACGCCGCCGGCGCCGGCCGTGATCAGCAGCGCGCCCGCGTCGTGGGGCGAGCCCAGGCGCAGCTGCAGCCGGTCGAACAGCGCCTCCCAGGCGGTGATCGCGGTCAGCGGCATCGCCGCGGCCTGCGCGAAGTCGAGCGAGGCGGGCTTGCGGCCGACGATGCGCTCGTCGACGCAGTGCAGTTCAGAGTTGGTGCCGGGCCGGATCCGCGAGCCGGCGTAGAACACCGCGTCGCCGGGCCGGAAGCGCGTGACGCGCGGACCGACCGCCTCGACGACGCCCGCCGCATCGAAGCCGAGCACCCGCAGGCCGCCTTCGGGCGGCGCGACGCCGCGGCGCACCTTGGTGTCGACCGGATTGACCGATACCGCGTGCACGCGGACCAGCAGGTCGCGCTCGCCCGGCACCGGGTCGGGCAGCTCGACGTCGAGCAGGCTCTCCGGGTCGGTGACGGGGAGGCAGCGGCGGTAGGCGACGGCTTTCATGGGGGTCTCGGAACGGGGGAACTCGGGGACGAAGGCACTCAGGGGCGGGTCGGGTCGAAGTGCCGGCGCAGCCCCTGCCAGCAGCGCCAGTAGTCCTGCTGCAGGGTCGGCAGCGCGAGCGCCTGCGCGGTCGGGTGGATCACGGTGCGGGTCTCGAACATGAAGGCCATGGTGTCGCGCACGTAGTGCGCCACCGAGGTGTCGGCGGCGCTCGCCTTCTCGAAGGTGCCCGCGTCCGGACCGTGGCCCGACATGCAGTTGTGCAGGCTCGCGCCCCCGGGCGAGAAGCCCTCGGCCTTGGCGTCGTAGACGCCGTGGATCAGGCCCATGAACTCGCTCGCCACGTTCCGGTGGAACCACGGCGGGCGGAAGGTGTCCTCGGCCGCGAGGATGCGCGGCGGGAAGATCACGAAGTCGATCGCGTCGACGCCGGGCGTGTCCGACACCGACTGCAGCACCAGGAAGATCGACGGATCGGGATGGTCGAAGCTGATCGAGCCGATGGTGTTGAAGCGGCGCAGGTCGTAGCGGTAGGGCACGTGGTTGCCGTGCCAGGCGACGACGTCGAGCGGCGAGTGGCCGATGTCGGCCGCCCAGAGCCGTCCCTGGAACTTCGCGACCAGCTCGAAGACGCCCTCGCGGTCCTCGTAGCGGGCCACCGGCGACAGGAAGTCGCGCGGGTTCGCCAGGCCGTTCGAGCCGATCGGGCCGAGGTCGGGCAGACGGAACGGCGCGCCGAAGTTCTCGCAGACGTAGCCCCGCACCGCCCCCAGCGGCCCGGGCCGGTCGGCGTCGGGGCCGCCCGCGTCGACCTCGGGCAGCTCCACGCGAAAGCGCACGCCGCGCGGCACCACCGCGATGTGCAGCGGCGGCACGACGAGCTCGCCGAGCTCGGTCAGCAGCCGCAGCGTGCCCTGCTGCGGGACGATCAGCAGCTCGCCGTCGGCGTCGTAGAAGAAGCGATCGCGCATCGAGCGGTTGGCCGCGTACAGGTGGATCGCGCAGCCGGTCATCGAGGCGGCGTCGCCGTTGCCGCCCATCGTGAACAGGCCGTCGACGAAGTCGGTCGGCGCGTCGGGCAGCGGCAGCGGGCTCCAGCGCAGCTGCGAGGGCGGCGTCTCGACGCCGGCGGCCACGCCGAAGGCGCCGACGATGCCGCGGTCGGCGATCCGCCGGAACGGACCGTGCAGCGCACCCGGGCGGATCCGGTAGGTCCAGGTGCGGCGGTTGTCGGCGCGCGGCGCGGTGAAGGCGGTGCCGGAGATCTGCTCGGCGTACAGGCCGTACGGGCAGCGCTGCGGCGAGTTGCGCCCGACCGGCAGCGCGCCGGGCAGCGCTTCGGTGGCGAACTCGTTGCCGAAGCCGGACTGGCAGGCCGGTTCGGCGAGGACGGTCTCGGGGGAGTCCACGGCGGGCCTCTCGGAATCGGATCGACGGCAGCGAGGATACCGCCGATGCGACCGGGGGCGGCCGGCCCGGGCCGCCCCGCCTTGCGCGTCAGTCCACCGACCAGCCCGCGTGCAGCACACGACGGTCGGCCGCGCCGCGCGCCGCGCACGACACGCTGCCGCGCTGCGCGACGCAGCCCGGTGCCTCGGGCGCGAGCCCGGTGGCCGCGATCGTCCAGGGCCAGGCGCCCTCGTCCGGGCCGCCGCCGTCGCGCACGCGGTGGCGCAGCGTGCCGTCGTTGGTGACCACGAAGCAGTCGACGCCGGCGCGATCGGGCGAGGCGACGCAGCGCGGCGGCGCCTGCACCAGGCCGACCGAGGCGCGCTCCTGCTGCCAGCCGCTCCAGCGCACGCCGTCGAAGGCGTTGCGCCACAGCGCGTCGTCGCTGCCCCGCACGAAGCACTGCAGCAGGCCGTCGCCCTGGGTGGCGCACGACGCCTCGCCGTGGATCCAGCCGCCGAGCGAGCGCACGCCGCCGGCACCCGCCTCGACCGGGACCTGCCACAGCGCCGCGTCGGCCCCGCGGGCGAAGCACTGGGTGGCGCCCTGGGCGTCGGCCACGCAGTCCGGTGCCGAGCTCAGCGAGCCGCCGAGGCGGCGCCAGCCGCTCCACGCCCCCGCGGCCAGCGTGCGCGAGTAGAGGGCGTTGTCGGTCCCCCGGACCGCGCAGTCGATCCGTCCGCCCACGGCGACGCAGGACGGGTCGGAGGTGGTCACGCCACCGAGCGAGCGCCAGTCCACCCAGCGCGAGCCGTCCCAGCTGCGCTGCCACAGCGCGCGGTCCGTGCCGATGGCGAAGCAGTCCAGGCGACCGTCGCCGGCGCTCACGCACGAGGGCCGACCGGCCGCGAGCCGACCGCCGAGCCGGGTCCAGCTGCCGGACCAGGCGCCGCCCACCGGCTGGAAGCGCTGGTAGAGCGCACCGTCCGTGCCGACCACGAAGCAGTCCTCGCGACCCTCGGCCCACGACACGCACTCGGGCGCGCCGATGGCGATGCCGCCGAAGTCGGTGCGGGCGTCGTCGCGGCGGGGCGCCGGGACGATCGCGGCCGTGCTCCAGTTCGAGACGGTCTGGACCGCCGTCGCGCCACCCGTGCCGGCCGTGATGCCGGCGGTCACCGTCGCACCGAAGCGCGCGCGCAGGTCGATCGTCATGCTGTCGGCGAACGAGCGCGGCACGCCGTCGACGAGCATCGCCGCCGTCATCGACAGCCGGTTCGACGCCGGGTTCCAGGTCACCGACATGCGGCCGACGATGCGCCGAGCGGCGCCCGCGTCGAAGCCGAGCGGCCGGCCCGGACGGCCGTCGTGCATGAAGCCGCCGTCGTTGTACAGCCAGGTGCGCACGGTCGCGGCGAGCCAGTTCGACAGACCGCACATCCCGATGCAGCCGCCCGCGCCGCCGATCGCGCCCGGCCCCGAACCGTGCAGCACGAAGGCCAGACCGTCGGCCTGCCGTCCGGCGCCGTCCATGGAGAAGTCGAAGGCGGTGGTGAAGGGCTGCGCCGTCGGCCACGCCTGCGTGCTCCAGAGCGCACCGGCCTGGCTGTAGGTCGCGGTCAGGCGCGTCGAGCCGTCGGGCCGCGCCGTGGCGCTGCCGACCGCGCGGACCGCCGCGCCCTCGAGCCGCCGGGGCGGTGCGAGGGTGTCGACCGCGCCGTTGCGCACGAAGGTGGCGACCTCGGCGAGGTCGCCGTCCGCCAGCCCCGGCACGTGGGCGGCGATGGCCGCCGCGATCGTGGGCGCCGAGCCGTTGTGCAGATAGGGCGCGGTCGACCAGACGTCGGCGAGCGACGGCGTGTCGATGCCGGCGAGCGGACCGCCGAGTCGCCGGCCGCTCGTGGTCTTCTGCGTGCCGACCGCATGCAGGCCGCCCGGCGCGCTGTCGGTGGTGGCGGTGCCGGCGTGGCAGCTCGCGCAGCGCTCGGCGAACACCTCGCGCCCGAGCGCCTCGGCGGCGCTCGGCGCGCCCGAGGCCGCGCGATGCGGACTGCGGTCGACCGCCGTCAGCGAGCCGACGTAGGCGGCGAGCGCGTCGAGGTCGGCGCTCACGCCGGCCTTCGGCGTGCCCATCGGCTGCGAGCGCGTGCCCGCCGCGAAATCGGCGTCGGTCATCAGACCGGTGCCGCCCGCGAGCCGGCGGATCTGCCCTTCGAAGTCCTGCACCTCGTCGAAGTTGCCGCTCCAGTGCAGCGGACCGTTCCGCATGCCGCCGCGACCCCGCAGGCTGATCGTGTTGCGCAGGCCCTCGCCCGCGCCGCTCAGGTCCCACGTCCGGCCGTCGTGGCCGCCGTCGTTGTGGCAGCTCGCGCAGCTCATGTACCGGTCGCGCGCCAGGCGCACGTCGGCCGCGTCGTAGAACAGCTGCTTGCCGCGCAGCACCTGCTGCGACAGCGGCTCCGCGCCCACCGTCGACAGCGTGCCGAGCACCGGCATCTCGTAGCGCCCGCGCGTGCGCAGCGGCACCAGGTCGAGCACCGTGACCGTGCGGTCCATGAAGTTCGCGACGTACAGCCGCGAACCGTCGGGCGAGACCTCCAGGCCCTGCGGCGCGCGGCCCACCGGCACGCGCATGAGCTGGGCGCGCGAGTAGGCGTCGATCACCGCCACCTCGCGGCTCGTCTCGAGCGCGACGAACAGCAGCGTGCCGAGCGGGTCGAAGGCCGCCGCGCTCGCCAGGCTGGCGTTGTCGTGGTCGATGCGGGCGGCCGGATCCTCGGCGCGCGTGGCCATCACGATCCGCGAGCTCACCGCCCGCACCGTGTTCTGGAAGTCGAGGTCGCGGCCGTTGTCGCGCAGCGTGCCGCGCAGCACGTTGTCCTGCTTGGACGGCACGAACGCCTGGCTGCCGTCGGGCGAGATCGCCATCGCGCCGAGGTAGTTCGGGATGCCGCGGCCCTGGTTCTCGGCATCCGGCCGGTCGCTGTGGCGCAGCACGATCTGGGTGCCCACCGCCAGCGTGGCGGCGTCGACCGGGATCACCCGCGCGCCGTGCACCCGCCCGCCCCAGTAGGGATCGACCTTCGCGGTCGACTCGCCCGGCAGCGGCGGCGTGATGAAGCGCGTCGCGAAGACGGTCTGGCCGTCGCCGGTGACCGCGAGGTGGCGCGCGTTCGCGCCGACGTTGGTGCGGCCGGTGCGCGCGAAGCTCGTCGGGCTGTAGCGGTGGAGCTCGCCCGTACCTTCCATCGCGAGCCACACGCTGTCGCCGCCCGGGTGGCCGACCACGCCGTACGGCTGCGAGCCGGGCGGCAGCGCGATCGTCCGGATCACCGAGTTCGAGCCCGGGTCGATCACCGACACGCTCGCCGAGCGGCGGTTCGCCACCCAGACACGGCCGTCACCGGCCACGGTCAGCGTCACCGGCTGCTCGCCCACCGGGATCTCGGCGAGGCGGGCACGGCTGGCCGCGTCGAACACCGTGACGGTGTTCGCATCCGGATTGGCCACCCACAGACGCTGCCCGGCACCGCTGCCCGA
>RPRK01000072.1 GCA_003818495.1 Burkholderiales bacterium | reverse complement strand
TCGACTTCTCCAACGATCCGCTGCTGCAGGGCCGCAACTTCTCGTACCAGGACACCCAGCTCACGCGCCTGGGCGGACCGAACTTCCACGAGATCCCGATCAACGCGTCGGTCGCCCAGGTGCACAACAACCAGCGCGACGGCCTGCATCGCGCGACGATCAACCGCGGCCGGGTCAACTACGAGCCGAACTCGCTCGCCGGGGGCTGCCCGTTCCAGGCCGGGCGCGCCGGCTTCATGTCGGCCCGGGCGCGGACCGCCACCGAGGCGGCGCTCGCCGCCGGCGTGGGCGAGGACCGCGTGCGCGGCAAGGCCGAGCGCTTCGCGGAGCACTACGCGCAGGCGCGCCTCTTCTGGCTCAGCCAGTCCCGCGTCGAGCAGGACCACATCGCGGCCGCCTTCCGCTTCGAGCTGTCGCGCGTGCAGACCGCGGCCGTGCGCGAGCGGGTGCTCGCGATGCTCGCGAACGTCGACGGATCGCTCGCGCAGCGCGTCGCCGACGGCCTCGGCATGGACGTGCCGGACGCGCTGCCGCTCGCGGGCCGCCCGACCCGTCCGGTCGAGGTCGAGCGCTCGCCGTCGCTGTCGCTGTTCGCGCGGCCCGGCGACGGCTCGATCCGGGGCCGGCGCATCGCGCTGCTGGTGACCGACGGCGTCGCGGTCGAGCCGCTCGTCGCGGCGCGCGACGCGCTGCTCACCGCGGGCGCGGTGCCGCGCATCGTCGGCGGGCGCTTCGGACGCGTCGGCGGCCTCGCCGGCGAGCGGGACGCGCTCGTCGTCGACACGACGATGGAGGCGATGCCCGCCGAGCTGTTCGACGCGCTCGTCGTGCCGGACGGCGCGGACGGCGTCGTGGCGCTGGCCAGCCTGGGCCAGGCGCGCGACTACGTGCGCGCCCAGTACCGTCACGACAAGCCGATCCTGGTGCTCGGGGCCGGCGCGCTCCTGCTCGAGGCCGCCGGCGTGCCGACGACGGCCCCCGACGGCGGCGAGGACCCCGGGATCGTCCTCGTCGAGGCCGACGCCGTCGGCGCCGGACTGGAGCGGTTCGCGACGGCGATCGCGCGGCACCGGCATTTCGAGCGGGAGACGGATCCGCCGATGGTGTGAGGGTGGGGCGGCGCCGCGCTGGTTCACGGCAGCGTCAGGCGGTCGGCCTGCTCGCCGCAGCGGCTCGCCGATCCGTCCACCCGTGCGCTGATCGATCGCGTCTGGTCGATGGATTGCCGGGGGCGCGTGGTGCTGCCCTCCGGGTGAGCGACGGGTCGCCCCGACCCGGGGTCGAAACTTGCCCCGTGGTCGGGGAGCCGCGACGCCGGCGGCACCGGGAGGCGGCGTGTCAGATGGCAAGGGTGTGGCGACGACGACGCTGGTGCAGGCGAGTGTCGTCGCACTGGTCGCGCTCGCGGTCCTGCTGCTGCTCAGGGCCGCGGAGGCGTTCCTGGCGATCTTCGGGGGCGTGCTGCTCGCGATCCTGTTCAACGGCACCGCGCGGTGGGTCCGGGACCGGACCGGCCTGCCCTATGCCGCCGCGCTCGCGGCCGCGACGGTCCTGCCGCTGCTGCTGCTCGGGCTCGGGCTCTGGCTGGCGGCACCCGTCGTGGCGGACCAGGCCGGTCAGCTCGCCGAACGCGTGCCGGCGGCGCTGCGGCAGTTGCGCTCGACCCTGCGAGAGTGGGAGTGGGCCGACGGCCTCCTCGACCAGCGGGACCGCATCGGATCGTTCCTTCCGGACGGCGAGCGTGCCGCCGGGCTGATCGGCGGCTTCTTCTCGTCGACCTTCGGGGCGCTCGGGAACTTCGTCATCGCGCTCGCCGTCGGCCTCTTCCTCGCGGCCGGCCCGGGGGTCTACGTCGGCGGCCTGATGCGCCTGGTGCCGCCCGCCCGGCGGCACCGGACCGGCGAGGTCCTGGAGGCCGTGCAGGCCTCGCTGAGCGCCTGGCTGCTCGCGAAGATCGTGGCGATGCTCGCGATCGGCGTGCTGACGACCCTCGGGCTGTGGCTCATCGGCATCGACCTCGCGCTGATCCTCGGCGTCGTCGCGGCCCTCCTGTCGTTCATCCCGAACGTCGGTCCGATCATCGCGCTCGTTCCCGCCGCGCTGATCGGGCTGGTCGACGGGCCCGACACGCTGCTCTACGTCGTGGCGCTCTACGTCGGCATCCAGACCGTCGAGAGCTATCTGCTGACGCCGCTGCTGCAGAAGCGCATGGTCGAGCTGCCCCCGGCGCTCACGATCGGGGTCCAGGTGGTGCTGAGCGTGATCGCGGGTGCGGCCGGGCTGATCTTCGCGGCGCCGCTGACCGCAGCCGGGATGGTGATGGTCAGGATGTGGTACGTGGAGGACCTCCTGGGCGATCGTCCGGCCTCCGGCTGAGCCCCGGCCCGGTCCGCTGTCGATGCTCGTGGTGCCGCCCGGGACCCCGCCGGCCGGCTCAGGCGAAGCGGGTCGGCCTCGGCAGCACGTCCACGGTGTCGATCATCTCCCTGAGCAGCCGCTCGGTCAGGCCGGCGCGCAGCGCCGCCGCATTCGCGTCGTCCCACAGGTTGTCGAGCTCGAGCGGGTCGTCCGCGAGGTCGTAGAGCTCGCCCCAGTCGGTGCCGGCGTAGAGGGTCAGCCGATGGCGCTCGGTGACGAGCGTACGCACCCGGCCCCGCCCGGCACGCCACGCGGGCGTGCGGTGCTCCTCGTCCTCGATGAGCAGCGCGTCGCGGGTCGCGGCGCCCGGGTCGTGGAGCAGCTCGCCGAGCGCCTGGCCCTGCATGCCGTCGGCCGGGGCCACCCGTGCGCGCTCGAGCACGGTGCGCGCCACGTCGATCGCGCCGGTGAGCTGCGAGCGCGAGGTGCCGTGCTGGTCGGGCCGGGCCGGGTCGGCCCACACGAACGGCGTGCGGACCAGGCCCTGGAAGTGCAGGCTCGACTTCAGCAGCAGCTGGTGGTCGCCCATGTAGTCGCCGTGATCGCTGGTGTAGACGATCACGGTGTCGCGGTCGAGACCGAGCTCGGCGAGCGTGCCGTCGATGCGGCCCATCGCCTCGTCGATCATCGAGATCATGCCGAAGGTCAGCGCGATGGCCTCCTGCGCCTCGCGCCGGTCGCAGGCGTAGGCGCCGCGGATCGGGATCGAGCCGGGCCGGACCGGCGCGGGGGCCGTGCCGTCGCGCTGGTCGCGGTACGCGTCGAGCGCGGGGTGATCGAGGCGGGCCGGACCGTTCCAGTACGCATCGGGCAGCGCGACGTCCTCGGGGCGGTACGCGTCCCAGAAGCGCCCCGGGGGCGTCCACGGATGGTGCGGGTCCGGGAACGAGCAGTACAGGAAGAACGGCGAGTCGGGCGTGCGCGCGAAGTCGCGCAGCCGCTCGATCGTGCGCTCGGCGACGAAGGTCGTCGAGTGCAGCGACTCGGGCACGCGGGTGCGCCAGCCCTCGCGGGTCGTGAAGCCCGGGGCCGGCAGCGCCTGGTCGCGACCGGGCAGCGTCGCGAACGCCGGGTCACGCTCGCGCGCCCACCGCAGGTAGTCGCCCCCGCAGCGGTCCCCGTGACGCGTCACCAGGTCGACGTGCTGGAAGCCGTAGTACGGCAGGCGCATGCGGAACGCGGGGTCGGACCAGCTGTCGGCATCCTCCTGGCGGTAGCCCGCCTCGTCGCCGTAGCGCCGGCGTGCCGAGCGCAGCGCCGGGCCGCCCGCGTGCCAGCCTTCGGGCACGGGCTCGGGACCGTACTGCTCCGGCACCTGCGTGAAGTTCTGCAGGTGGCTCTTGCCGACGAGCGCGGTGCGGTAGCCGGCGTCGGACAGCAGCTCGGGCAGCGTCACCGCGTCGAGCGGCAGCTCGATGCCGTTGTGCCGCACGCCGTGGGTCGACGGCATGCGCCCGGTGACGATCGTCGCGCGGTTGGGCATGCAGATCGGCATCGCGACGTAGTGGCGGTCCATCCGCACGCCGCGCGCGGCGATCGCATCGATCGAGGGCGTGCGGAGCTGCCGGTGGCCGTAGCAGCCGAGGTGGTCGGCGCGCTGCTGGTCGGTGATGACGAAGAGGAAGTTGGGGCGGCGCTCGCGCATCAGTCTGCCTTGAGGCCGGTCTCGCGGACGAACTTCTGCCAGCGCGCGGTCTCCGAGACGAGCAGCTGACCGAAGTCGGCCGGGGTGGTGGGGAACGGGTCGGAGCCGTTGGTCTGCAGGAACGCGGGCGTGCCCGCGTCGCCGAGGACCTCCTGGAGCGCCTGCGACAGCCGCGCGATCACGGGCGCCGGCGTGCCCGCGGGCGCGACCAGCCCCGCCCAGCTCTGCACGTCGCTGTTGGGGAAGCCGGCCTCGGCCATCGTCGGCACGTCCGGCAGCGCGGGCAGCCGGCGCGGGCCGGCGATCGCCAGCGCGCGCACCCGGCCCCCCTGGATCGCCGGCACCATCGAGCCCGAGGTGCCGAACATGTACTGCACGTCGTTGCGCGCGATGTCGTTGATCGCGCCGGCCAGGCCCTTGTAGGGCACGTGCACGACGTCGAGACCCTGGAGCTTCTTGAAGATCTCGCCGTTCAGGTGCGCCGGCGTGCCGTTGCCGCCCGACGCGTACGAGTAGCCGCCCGGCTTCGCCTTGATCATCGCCACCAGCTCGGCCACGCTGCGCACCGACAGCTCCGGCGCGGTCACCAGCACGTTGATGGAGCGGCTGGTGCCGCCGATCGGCGTCACGTCGCGACCGAGGTCGAACGCGCCCTTGCCCAGCAGCTCG
Organism: Burkholderiales bacterium; assembly: GCA_003818495.1. Classification (GTDB taxonomy): domain Bacteria; phylum Pseudomonadota; class Gammaproteobacteria; order Burkholderiales; family Burkholderiaceae_E; genus UBA4615. The sequence goes on along the minus strand of RPRK01000072.1, from coordinate 15,235 downwards.
GCCGCGACCGGGATCGCGATGTTCACGTACGCGATGGTGTAGCCGTCGGGCGGGGCCTTCACGAGCTCCTGCATGCCGACCAGCCCGGTCGCACCGACCTTCTGCTCCACGATCACGTTGCGGCCGAGCCGCTCGGCCATGCCCTTCGCGACGAAGCGCGTGACGACGTCGGGGCCGCCGCCGGCCGAGAACGGCATGATCAGCCGGATCGGGCGCGACGGGTACGCCTCGGGGGCCGGCTGCGCGCGCACGCGTCCGCCCACGCCGGCGAGCGCCGCCGCGGCGGCGGTGCCGAGCGCGGCAGCGATCGCCCGGCGACGGCCGGGCTGCGGGGCGGGTCCGTCCGCGGCGGTGTAGAAGGCTCTCTTTGCATCGCGTTCCGAATCCATGCTCTCGCTCCTCATGTCGCGAAGCAGTCGTCCTCGCGCGCGGCGGGGCGCGCGGGGTCCAGTGCCAGGATCGCGGCGATGCGCGGCCAGGCGGCCTCGCCGCGCTCGCGCATGACCGACGTGGCCGCGGTCGGGAACGCGTCGCGGACCGCGCGCTGCCAGCTCTCGCGCGAGCGCACGCGGGCCCACCAGTCGGCCGCCGCGGACCGGCGGCCCCGGGCCCACAGCGGCGACAGCCCGAGCATCGCCATCCGGGTCAGGTAGGGCGCGACGGCAATGTCGGCGAGGCCGAACTCGTCGCCCGCGAGCCACGCGCCCAGGCCGCCGCGGGCGAGCGTGCGGTCCACGTCGTCGACCAGCCGCGCGAGCGCGTGCAGCGAGGGCGCGAACGCCGGCGCGTCGAGCCCGTGCGCGATCGCCGCCTGCTGGCGCGCGGCGCGGTCCCGGTCGGGCATCGCCGCGAAGTGCGCGTCGCGCTCGGCCTGCGGTCGCGCGAGGTGCGCGTGGCGGATGTAGACGGCCATCGAGACGTTGCCGGTCGCGCGGTGCACGTCGTCGTCGATGCGCCGCATCCAGGCGCGCATCCGCGCCCGACCGTGCGCGGTCGGCGGGCGCAGCGTCGGCGCCGGCACGAGGTCGTCGAGGTACTCGCAGATGACGCTGCTCTCGACGATCGGCCCGCCGTCGTCGACCAGCGTCGGCACCACGCCGTCCGGATTCAGCGCGAGGTAGTCGGGGCGCAGCGCCGAGCCGTCCCGCAGGTCGACCGTGACGGTGTGCCACTCGAGGCCCTTCTCGGCCAGCACCAGCCGCACCCGCTGCGCGGCGACGGACGCCGGATTGTCGTACAGCACGAGCATGTCAGTGCCCCGCTCGGCGGCACGCGACGCGCGTGCGGTGCCCGATGTGCGCCGACCTGCCGTGGCTTTCGTCCATGTCGCCCGACTCCCCAGTGGTCCCATGCTCCGGCTCCGGGGCCTCGCCGCGCAATGTGGCGCGGTGGATGGGGACCATTCACGAGATGGATGGACGCGATATGCTCGGGCATGACCGTTCCCGCCGACATCGACCTGCCGCTGCTGGCGGTCTTCGACGCGATCCACCGCGAGCGCAGCGTGACCGGGGCCGCCCGGCGCGTCGGCCTGAGCCAGCCCGCCACCAGCGCGGCGCTCGCGCGGCTGCGACGCCGGCTCGCCGACCCGCTGTTCGTGCGGACGCCCGCCGGCATGGTGCCGACGCCGCGCGCCGACGAGATCGCGCCGGCGGTGCGCGAGGTGCTCGACACCGTGCGGATGCGGATCCTCGCGCGGCCGATCACCGACCCCGCGGCGTCGGCGGGCACGCTGCGGCTGTCGATCGTGGACGCCAGCGCGCTGCGGTTCCTGCCGCGCATCGTCGCGCACCTGCAGCGCATCGCGCCCCGCTGGACCGTCGAGACGGTGCCGCTGCAGCCCGCCGAGGTGCCGCGTGCGCTCGAGACCGGCGATGTCGACCTCGCCGTCGGCAACCTCGGCGCGCTCACCGCGCCCGGCTTCTACCGCCAGCGGCTGGAGTCGACCCGCTACCTGGTGATCCGCCGCGCCGACCACCCGCGGCTGCGGCGCGCGCCGACGCTGCGCGACTACCTCGAGTCGCGCCACGCGATCGCGCGCGCGCCCGGGGCGCCGCCGAGCGTGCTCGAGCGTGCACTCGCGGCACGCGGCCACGTCCGCGACGTGGTGCTGCAGGTGCCGCAGTTCCTGCTGCTGCCGGCGGTGGTGGCGGGCACGGACCTCATCGCGACCGTCCCGGCGCACGTCGCCCAGGCGTTCGCCGGCCCGGCGTCGATCGCCGCGTCGCCGCTGCCGTTCAAGGCACCCGAGCTCGTGCTGCACCAGGGCTGGCATGCCCGCACGCACGACGATCCGCTCGGACGCTGGATCCGCGCGACGGTGCGCGCGGCGCTGCGGGTGCCCGACTGAGCCTGCCCGCGACCCGCGCTCAGTGCAGCCCGGTGGCCGGCCCGGTGTCGGGGAAGAGGCTCGCCGCGCCGCGCCGCCCCGCGACCGGGTCGAGCGTGCCCGGACGCGCCTGCCGCGGCGCATCGCCCTCGATGCGGCAGTGGCCGAGCACCGTCCCGGCGGCGGTGTGCAGCCCGATCGTCACCACCTCGTGCACCGGTCCGTCCGCCGCGCCCGCCGCGACGCTCTCGACGATGTGCACCGCCAGGTCCGGCAGCGGCAGTCCCTTGCGGCGGAAGTCCTCGCGGATGACCCCGCCCTCGTCGAGCAGCGCCTGCACGACCGGCGCGAACTTCGCGCGCATCGCGTCCGACTCCTGGAGTGCGCGCATCAGGTCCTCCATCTCGACCACCGACTCGAGCAGCGTGTCGCCGCCCAGGCGCACCGCGAACAGCGACGGCCCGACCGCGCCGTGCCGGTTGAAGTTCTCGACGGCGATGCCGGCGAAGTAGTCGTACAGGTCGCGCAGCTGGGCGTCGGTCGGGGCGCGGGCGGCGTCGGTCATGGCGCGACCACCGTGCACACGCCCCCGCGCGCCACCACCACGCCGCGCTTCACCACCACGCGATCGGTCGGCCGCGACACCACCGCGTCGGTCACCGTCTCGCCCGGCACGATCACCAGGTCGGCCGCGCAGCCCGGCTCCAGGCCGTAGCCCGCGATCCGCATCGCGTCGGCGCCGCCGCGCGTGCAGGTGTGGAACGCGAGTTCCACGTCCTCGTCGCGCCGGAAGTTGTTGCGCAGCCCGACGAGCATCGCGCGCTCGAGCATGTCGCCGTTGCCGTACGGGCTCCAGGTGTCGCGGATGCCGTCCGAGCCCGAGCAGACGCGGATGCCCGCGGCGAGCAGGCGCGCGACCGGCGGCGCCGGGCGGCTCGCCGGACCGGTCGTCATGATCGCGACGTCGAGCTCGGCGAGCTGCGCGATCAGCGGATCGACCAGGTCGCGATCGGGCGCACCGAGGCAGAACGCGTGGCTCACCGTGACCTGCCCCCGCAGCCCGAGCGCGCGGATGCGCTCGAAGATCAGCTCGAGCGAGAACGCGCCCATCTCGCCGGGCTCGTGCAGGTGGATGTCGATCGGCCGGCCGTGCTTCTGCGACAGCGCGAAGACCGCATCGAGATGGCCCTTCGGGTCGCGGTCGATCGCGCACGGGTCGAGCCCGCCGACCACTTCCACGCCCATCGCGAGCGCGCGGTCCATCAGCTCGAGCGTGCCCGGGCGGCGCAGCAGACCCGACTGCGGAAAGGCGACCCGGTCGATGTCGACGACCGGGCGCAGGCGTTCGCGCGTCGCGGCGATGCCCTCGACCGCCCACAGCCCGTAGTCGGTGTCGATGTCGAGGTGGGTGCGGATGTGGGTCGTGCCGAAGCCGACCGACTGCAGCGCCTGCCGCGCCGACTGGCGCGCGGGGTCGATGTCCAGCGGGCCCTTGAGCGCGCGCTCGTGGTCGATCTTGTCGATGATCCGCGGCCCCGCGCCGTGCGGATGCCAGCCCATGCCGAGCAGCGTCTTGTCGAGATGCGTGTGCGCCTCGACGAGGCCGGGCAGCACGAGCTTGCCGCCGGCGTCCTCGATCGGGACGCCCGGCGCCGACAGGCCGGTGGCGCGCTCGACGATGCGGCCGGAGCGGATCAGCAGGTCGGTCGCGGGGCCGCCCAGGGGGCGGGCGTTGCGGATGAGCAGGTCGGTGGCCATGGGTCCGTCGCAGTGTCTCAGAGCCCGCGTGCGCCCGAGGCCAGGAACCCGCCGTCCACCGGCATCTCGATGCCGGTCACGTACGACGCCTCCTCGGACACCAGGTACATCACCGCCGACGCGATCTCGCCGGTGGTCCCGTAGCGTTCCACCGGGATCGCCTTCGCGTATGCCTCTCGGAACCGATCGGTGTGCAGCACGCGGGTCATCGGCGTGTCCACCGGCCCGGGGCAGACGGCATTCGCGGTGACGCCGTGCTCGGCGAGCTCCACCGCCATCTGCCGCGTGAGCGCGATCACCGCGCCCTTGGAGGTGCCGTACGCGGTGCGGCCCGTGCCCACCGCGCGCAGGCCGGCGACCGAGGCGATGTTGACGATCCGGCCCCAGCCCTCGCGCACCATCATGCGCGCCGCGTGCTGCGAGCAGAGCAGCGTGCCGGTGACGTTGACGTTCATCGTCGCGACGAAGTTCTCGAGCGGGAACTCGAGGAAGGGGAAGACCTTGGCGATGCCGGCGCAGTTGACGAGGATGTCGCAGCGCCCGTCCTCGGCCGCCACGCGTGCGAACGCCTCGCCGACCGAGGCCGCGGACCCCACGTCGAGGTGCAGCGCCGAGGCCCGTCCGCCCTGCGCGCGCAGCGCGGCGGCGTGCGCCTCGGCCGCGGGCAGGTCGATGTCCGCCACCCGCACGGTGACGCCCGAGGCCGCCAGCCTGCGGCAGATCTCGGCGCCGATGCCCTGCGCGCCGCCGGTGACCAGCGCCACGCGGCGCAGTGTCCGATCGTCGTTCGGTTCCATGTCTGTCGCCTCGCCTTCAGGACTTCGGATAGTCGGTGGAGACCCCGGCCTCCCGCCAGGCCTCGACCTCGCTGCGGATCGACTCGAGCCGCGCGACCACCGCGTCGATGCCCCAGCTGCCGAGCACCACGTGGCGGGGCGCCGGGTCGTGCTCGGTGATGTCGAGCATGACCTGCGCCGCACGCACCGGGTCACCGGCCTGGGTGCCGCTGGCGCCGGCCGTGTGCTTCATGCGCGCGCCCGCGGTGCCGGCGTAGTCGTCGATCCGGCTCGGCGTCTGCCTGAGCGAGCGCCCGGCCCAGTCGGTGCGGAACGGCCCCGGCGCGACGCAGGTGACCTTGATCCCCAGCGGTCCGACCTCCGCCGCCAGCGCGTCCGACCAGCCCTCGACCGCGTGCTTGCTCGCGGCGTAGTAGCCCGAGCCCGCGTAGCCGATGAAGCCCGCGACCGAGGTGACGTTGAGCACGTGGCCGGAGCGGCGGGCCCGCATGCCGGGCAGCACGGCCCGCGTCATGGCGAAGAGACCGAATACGTTCGCGTCGAACTGGGCGCGGATCTCGGCGTCCTCGCCTTCCTCGGCCGAGGCCTGATAGCCGTACCCGGCGTTGTTGACCAGCACGTCGATGCGGCCGAAGCGCGCCTCGGCGGCCTGCACGGCCGCGGTGATCTGTGCGGCGTCGGTGACGTCGAGGTCCAGTGCGAGCGTGCGGTCCTCGGCGCCGTGGGCGAGGTCGGCGACGCGCGATGCATCGCGGGCCGTGACCACGGCGCACCCGCCGCGCGACAGCACGAGCTTGGCGAGCTCTCGGCCGAAGCCGGTCGAGCAGCCGGTGATGAACCAGACGGGGGAGGCGGAAACGCGCATGGGATCGACCTGAGGGTGTGCGGGTTGCGCACCACTATAGGCGACCGGTGGCGGGCGGTCGTTCCGGACGATCGAGCACGAGCATGCAGAGCGAGGTGACAAGGGAGCCCGCCGCCATCACGCCCAACGTGACCTGCCAGGCGATCAGCGAGGTGGCTCCGCCCAGCAGGTGCAGCAGCACGCCACAGGTGATGACCGCAAGGCAAGCCGCCAGGTTGGCGGATGCGGCCAGCAGCGCCAGGGCGGCGCCCCGCTCGGCCGATGTCACGCGTGCCAGCAGGGCCGGCGGCAGCGACCCGGCATCGGAGAAGATGAAGCAGGCATAGACCACGCTGATCGCGAACACCACCCAGAACGACGCCGTGAGCAGCATGGCGAGCGCGATGCCGATCACGACGGAGAGGCCGGCGGCGATGGCGATCACCCGATGCCGCCGTCCCGCTTCCGCCCGTGCCGCGACCCAGTTGCTCAGCGGCATGGCCAGCAGCCCGGTCAAGGCCGTCGCCAGCGCGAGATTGAGCCACGCATGGCCCTCGTTCCCGGGCTGCAGCAGCGCGAAGCCCAGCAGCGCCACCCACCACGTGCGGAAGGCCATCCCCTCCCAGGAGTTTCCCGCGACGGCGCACAGCAGCAGCGCGACACCGCGGGTCCGGTACACCTTCCCCAGCCGCGCCAGCAGCGCGCCGTCGGAACGGGCGGGGCGCGGCGAAGGCATGCCCAGCCGGACCACCCCCATGGCGAGCGCGGCGGCGATCGACGCGCCGAGAAAGGCTGCCTGCCAGCCCAGCATCCACTGCAGCGTGCCCGAGACCGCAAAGGAGGCCGAGAGGCCCAGGGTCAGGGTGGAGACATGCATGCTCGATCCGCGAGACTGGAGGGCGGGAGGCAGGGTTTCGAGCAGCAGGCGCAACCCGGGCATGTAGATGCCGGCCATCCCGAGGCCCGACAGCGCGCGCGATGCGACCAGCGCCGGATACCCCGAATCGAGGAACGGGAAGAGCAGCCCGCCCGCGATGCCGAGCGACCCCCCCAGCATGTAGAGCTGTCGCGGCGGACGGCTGTCGGTCAGGGCAGCGAAGATCGGCGAGCCGATGGCATAGGCCAGGAAGAAGGCACCGCCCGCCACCCCGGCCTCGGCTTCCGAGAAGCCTGTCCCGGCCATCAGGGCCGGCAGCACCGCAGCGTAGTTGGCGAAGCCGATGACGTTCAGCATCAGCGCCGCGTTCATCAGGAGAACGGGCGAGGGCCGTCCGCTCATTCGAACCCTGGGAAATCGGCGGTTCTGCGCGTCATGAATGCGTGATCCGACGCACGCCGGCATCGTCCGTCACCACGACATGTTCACTCACGACGACCTCCGCTGCCGGGCGTCTCGAACCTGCCGTGACGCCCGGCGCCTTCCGCGAAGCGGCGCGATCCGGACAGGGTCTCGCCGCTGTCGAGGGTCGCGCGTCCGCGTGCGATCTCGTTGGCCGTCGCCTCGCGCTCCGACAGGTCGTACTGCTCGTAGACGGACAGTCGGTCGTTCCTCATCGCGGCCTGCGGAAACCCGGTGAGCAGGCGCGCAAGCTCGAGCGCGCGGGCCAGCGCGTGCCCGTCCGCGGTCACTTCGTTGACCAGTCCGATGCGCAAGGCCTCGTCCATCGCGATCGGGCGTCCCGTCAGGATGAACTCCAGCGCGCGGCCGTGCCCGACGAGCCTCGGCAACCGGAGGGTCCCGAGATCGACCAAGGGCACGCCGAAGCGCCGGTTGAAGACGCCCATCGTCGCGGAGTGACCCGCCACACGCAGATCGCACCAGAGCGCGAGCTCCATGCCGCCGGCCACGGCCGGGCCTTCGATCGCGGCAATGACCGGCTTGCCCAGCCGCAGCCTCGTCGGTCCCATGGGCGCGAAGTCGCCATCCGGCTTGTACGGCTTTCGCTCGCCCGCCGCGAGCGCGTGAAGGTCGGCGCCTGCACAGAACGCGTCGCCGGCGCCGGTCAGGATCGCCACGTCCGAATCGGACGCGCTGTCGAATGCCTTGAAGGCCTCGACGAGGGCGAGCGCCGTCGACAGGTCGACGGCGTTGCGCCGCTGCGGCCGGTCGATCGTCACGACGGTGATCCGGTCCGCGGTGTGGCAGGTGACACTCATGCGCTGTGCTCCTGTGGGTTCGGGGCCTGGCCCGAAGGCGTCTGCGCGGCGCGCAGCACCATGCCCTGGGCAATCAGGCAGACCTTCTCGACGCCCTCATTCAACACGATCACCTCGCCGCGGCATACGGCCTGCGTCCTGCCGGACGTCATGGCCGTCGCGCGGGCGATGAGTACCTGGCCCACGGCCGGGCGGACGTAGTTGAGCTTCAGGTCGGCGGTCAGGACGCCGCCGCCCATCGCGAAGCCACCCGCGAAGGTGAGCGCGTTGTCGGCGAGGTAGGCCAGCACGCCGCCGTGCGCGAAGCCGTGCTGCTGGCGCAGGACGTCCGTCAGCGCGAGCCGCAGCTCGACCCCGGCCTCGCCGTATTCGGTCATCTCGGTGCCGAGCAGCCGGCTGAACGGCTGCGCCGCAAGAATGGACCGGGCCCGCTCCAGAGGGGTCTGCAATGTCGTGCTCCTTGCGCTTCGCTGCGTGAATTCGAGGTACGGCATCGGATCGATATCCGGTAGGCTAGAAAGTCAATCCGAGATTGACTAGACCAACGTGGCTTCACACTCTGGTTCCAAGAAGGAAACAATCGACCCTCGACGCCACGGGGTGCAGGCGTCGGCGCTGGATGCCAACGCGCTGGAACTGTTCGCCCGCGTGGTTCAGGCGGGCAGCTTCGCTGCGGCCGCCCGAAGGCTCGGACAGACGCGGGCGGCGGTGAGCCGTCGCATCGCCGCCATCGAAGCCCTGATCGGCCAGCCCTTGATGGTCCGCTCCACGCGGTCGCTGGCGCTCACCGAGGCGGGCCGGCGCGTGGCGCAACGCGCCCGGGCCGTGCTGGAAGCGGCCGATGCCGCGCGCGGCGCATTGCGCGCGAGCAGGGCCGGTCTGGCCGGTCGCCTGCGCATCACCGCGCCGGCGCAGTTCGGCGCGAGTGTGCTGCTTCCCCTGGTGGCGGAGTTCGGCGCGGCGCACCCTGGCCTGCGTTTCGAACTGCTGTTCACCGACCGGCGCATCGATCTGCTGCGCGAAGGCATCGACGTCGGGTTCCGGCTGACCCGCCGACCCCCCGAGGACTTCGTCGCGCAGCCGCTGCTACGGGTGCGCGTCGGCGCCTATGCGCGCCCGGGCCTGTTGCCGCCCCTGGACAGCCCTCTCCGGCTGGCGGGTGCGCCGCTGCTTCTCCTCGGTGCCTCGCGGGACGATCCCGTGACCCTGCGCTGGATGCCGTGTGATGCAGCGGGCGCACCGGTGCACGTCGAAGCCGGGGGTCAGGTCTACTCGGACGATCTGGGCAGCCTGGTGGGTCTCGCGTTGGCCGGCTGCGGCGTGGTCCTGGCACCCGACTACAGCGTGCGCCTGCTGCTGAGCGGTGGCCGGCTGATCGATCTGCTGCCTGGCTGGCAATTGCCGATACCGGAAGGCGACACCATCCAGGCCCTGACGCTGCCCATGCCGATGGCGCCTGAAAATGCGCGCGCGTTCGTCCGGTTCGTGGCCAAGCGGCTGAAGTGACCGCCGGTCCGACCGTTGTGGTCCCGCAGTGCCGCAGTGCCGCAGCGCGCGGAGCGCGCCGACACCTCGCCGGCCCGGTCAGGCCCTGCCGCCGAGCGCCGCGATCTCCCTGGAGACGTCGAGGATCCCCGAGAGCAGCTTGACGATCTCGGCCACGCCCAGGGTCCGGTCGCTGTTCGAGGCGTAGTCGGCGAGGTCCGCGTTCTTCCCGTACCCCTTGTCGACGTACTTCTGATAGTTCAGGTCGCGGTTGTCAGCGGGGATCCGGTAGTAGTCCCCGAGGTCTTCCGCCCGCGCCATCTCCTCGCGCGACACCAGCGATTCGTGCAGCTTCTCGCCGTGCCGGGTGCCGATGATGTCGACCGGACATTCACGGCCGACCATCGTCATCAGGGCGTGGGCGAGATCGATGACCCGGGCCGACGGCGCCTTCTGGATCATCAGGTCGCCCGGCATGGCGTGCTCGAACGCATGCAGGACGAGCGCCACGGACTCGTCGAGCGACATCAGGAACCGCGTCATGTTCGGGTCGGTGACGGTCACCGGCTTGCCGGCGACGATCTGCTTCAGGAACAGCGGGATGACCGAGCCGCGCGAGGCGATGACGTTGCCGTACCGCGTGCCGCACAGCACCGTGGACTCGGGCGGGCAGAAGCGCGACTGGGCGATCATGACCTTTTCCATCAGCGCCTTGGACATGCCCATGGCGTTGACCGGATGCACGGCCTTGTCGGTACTGAGCACCACGCAGCGGCTGACCTTGTTCGCCATCGCGGCCCGCATCACGTTCTCGGCGCCGAGCACGTTCGTGCGGACCGCCTCGATCGGATAGAACTCGCACGACGGCACCTGCTTCAGGGCGGCCGCGTGGAACACGTAGTCCACGCCGCGCATCGCGTCGTAGACGCTGTCGTAGCTGCGCACGTCGCCGAGGTAGTACTTGACGGTGTCGCTGCCGATCTCGTTCCGCATGTCCTCCTGCTTCTTCTCGTCGCGGCTGAGGACGCGGATCTCGCTCCAGCCCCGGTGCAGCATCGATCGGACGATCGTGTTGCCGAAGGAGCCCGTGCCGCCGGTGACGAGCAGCGTCTTTCCGGCGAAGTTCATCCGTTCTCCGGGCATGTCACCTCTCCCGCTTCATGTCTTCGAGGAGTCTCGGCCAGCCGGGGGTGGCGTAGCCGCACAGCGATGCGAATCGGGATGCGTCGAGCGACCGGTCGAGCACGGGCTCCTGGGCGGGGCGGACCTCGAGGTCGAGCCCGTAGAGCGCCGCGATCCGAACCAGCAGGTCGAACTTGCTGATCGGCGGAGCGGCCAGGTGCACGATGCCGACGATGTCGGGCCGCTGCAGCAGGATCCCGTGGACGATCCGCGCGGCCTCGGTCACCGGCATGCCCGAGAAGATCGAGCGCTGGAAGCCCGTCACGCTCCCCGTCTGCCTGAGGAGCCAGTCGACGAGCTGGTTGCTGTCGGGGTAGGCATGACCGATCAGCGAGGTGCGCACCACGGTGCAGTGCGCACCGACCGGTTCGCCGAGCAGCTTCGAGCGGCCGTAGGGATCGGTCGGGTCGGGCGTGTCGGTCTCCCGGTACTGCCCGCGGCGGCCGGAGAAGACGCCGTCGCTGCTGATGTGGATCAGACGTGCGCCGACGCCCTCGGCCATCCGGGCCAGCCGGTGGGGCCAGTCCGAGTTCACCTCGGTCATGGTGGCGGCTTCGGCGTCGGTCTTCGGTTGCCCCCGCCAGCCGATGCAGTTGACGACCGCGGTCGGGCGGAATGCGTGCAGGTGCTCCGAGAGCCGCGCGTCGTCGAGGATCGACGGCGTCTCGACCAGCGTCGCGCGCGCCGAGGCCCGCAGCCCTTCGAGGGTCGCGGCCGTCGACAGGCTGCGCACCACGCCCAGCGTCTCGAGGGCGGGGTCGGCGCTCAGGCGCCGGAACATCGCGCGACCGAGCATGCCGTTGGCGCCGAGGACGAGGACGCGCATCACCACTCCGTCCGCTGCGGCAGCAGCGTGAACACGGCTTCGTAGTCGCCGCGGATGCGTCGTGCGATCGCGGGCGCGTAGTTCCACGCGAGGATCACGCACGCCCGGCCGACCGGCCCGCCGAAGGGGAGGATCGGCAGATCGGTGCCCACGATGTAACGCCCCTGGCGGAACGCACTGTCGTCGAACACCCGGGCGAAATGCGCCGCCGTGCCGGTCATGTTGATGAACATCTGCGAGCGCCCGGCCGCACCGTAGGCGTCGAGCGGTCCGTAGCGCTCGAAGAGCGCCCGCGTCTCGTCCGCGCAGCGCGCGATGGCGGCGGCGAACGGCGAGGCGTCGAGCAGCTCGCTCTCGCCGCAGGCCGACACCGCGCGCGCTGCCGAGGCATCGGGCAGCCGGCGGCAGACCAGCCTCAGCGCACCACCGTGCATCGGCGTGGTCACGCACTCCACGACCGAGAAGCCTCCGGACTCGACCATGCGGCCCAGCGTGCGTGCGGTGAAGTACGTGAGGTGCTCGTGGTAGATCGTCTCGAACTGGGCGTCGCGGGCCAGCGCGTCGGCGTCGTGCACCTCGATCGAGAACAGGCCGTCGGGCTTCAGCGCCAGCCAGGCGCCGGCGACTGCCGAGCCGACCTCGTCGATGTGCGCGAGGACGTTCGAGCAGGTGACCAGGTCGAAGGCGCCCGCGAGCCCGCGCTCCCGGACGAAGCGCTCGGTCATGAACTCGGTGTGGACGACCAGGCCGAGCGCGCTCGCGATCCGCGCGACGTTCTTCGAGGGGTCGACGCCCGTGCAGGCGAAGCCCATGTCGCGCAGCCGTGCCAGCAGGATGCCGTCGTTGCAGCCGAACTCGAGGATCGAGGCGCCCTTCGGGACCCGGCCGGCCAGCCACTCGGCGTAGTCCGAGAAGTGCCGGACGAGGTCCGGCACCGTGGACGAGGCGTACCGGTAGTCGTCGTGGAAGACGTCCTCGATCGGCGGCAGGTGCGTGACCTGGAGCAGCCCGCAGGCCCGGCATTGCGTGAGATCCAGCGGGTACTTCCGCGCGGACCGCTCGCGCTCCGGGACCAGCGGGAACTCGCCGGCGAGGGGCTGCGGTCCGAAGTCGTGCACCAGGCCGAGCCGATCCGACCCGCAGCCTCTGCAGACGGTCCGCCGGCGCAGTCCGCCCGATCCGCCGTGGCCGGGGTCGCGCGCGGGTCCGTTCAGGTCGTCAGTCGGCATGGGGCGTGTCGTGTCGAGCCGGGATCGAAGCCGTGCCCGTCGTGTGCGGTAGGGTCATCGAGCCGCGCGCTCAGGCGACGGCCTGCGCGACCGGATCGTCCGCGAAGAGCGTGTCGTCGGGCAGCTTGCCGAAGTCGGCCTGCATCGTCCGCGCGACGGACCGCTCGTTCGGCGAGGTGCGGACCTTGCGCAGCGTGACCCGCATGAAGGCGGCATCGGCACGTTCGCACGGGTTCGTCTGCAGGTCGAGCCATTGCGACGCCGTCATCTCGAACCGGTGCGAGAACCAGCCCAGGTGCCAGAACCATTCGGTGTAGTAGATCCACGAGCTCTCGTTCATGGCGCGCACGTGGCTGGGGTCCCGCCACGCGGTCTGCGAGTGCTCGTAGGGCACCTCGACCGTGAGTTCGCCGTCTTCGGCGAGCAGCGCCAGCAGGTTCGTCATCAGCGTCGGGAGGTCCCGCACGTGCTCGAGCACGTTGCCGGCGTGCACCCGGACGAGGGAGTCGGCCTCGAGCAGCACCTGCCCGCCCGAGCGCGACGCGAGCCGGGCCGGCAGCGCCAGGGGCTCGGAGAGGTCGAGCACCACGTCGGGTTCGGCCCGCTCGAGGACGTCGACGTTGAGCCAGTTCGGCAGGTAGTCCCGGCCGGAGCCGAGGTTCATCGCGATCGGACGCCACGGGCCCGGTGCGCGCGTGGAGGCGAACCCCTGCGCGAAGCCCTGGGCGAACGACAGCAGCTCGGCGTACGCGTCGATCGGGTCGTGCAGACGGAACGCGGCGAGCTTCTCCTCGGCCCGCTGCGCGAACGCGGGGCTGCGGAACTCCTCCGTGAAGAAGCGCTCGATGGACGCGTCGTCGACCCAGAAGACCGCGTCCTCGTAGGCGGGGGCCGGCGTGGTGCAGGCGGTGCGCTCCGAGATCACCGGCGTGCCGAGCGACAGCGCCGGGAAGGCGCGCGCCTGCTCGAAGCGGCTGGTCTCGTAGTAGTGGCAGTTCAGCACTGCCTTGGCCTGCTGCACGAAGGCGTCGCGTTCCGGCCCGTAGAGCGGGCGGTCGAAGTGCGTGACCTGCACGCCGCAGGCCTCGATCCGGTCGATGAAGGTCTTGCGACGGCCGCTGACGCTGCCGAAGAAGAGCAGGTCGATCGGGCGCGAGGCGATGGGCATCGCGGTGCGGTCGTCCAGATAGGGCGCGTGCAGGAACGGGACGAGGGGGATGCTCGCCGGGTCGCGCGTGTAGACGGGGAGGTTGAGCGGGTCGTAGTCGACGACGGCGCTGCGCGCCAGCAGGTCGACGTAGGTCTGCGCGTGCGACGTGCCGTCGAGCTGCTCGAGGTTCACGAAGATGCACGCGTGGCGCTGCTGCCACGCCGCGGGAAAGCCCAGGTGTGCGCCGAAGACGAAGTTCACCGCGTCCTCGCGCAGCCGGTTCTTGCCGAGCGTCACCGTCGCGCCGAGGCGGCGGAACTGGTAGCGGAAGTACCGCGCCTGGTCGAGGAAGCCGAGCGAGTGCACGAAGCCGCTGGGCTGCATCACGGCGAGATGGACGGCAGGAAGCTGCATGATGGTCGGCCTGCGGGGGCACAAGGTGGTCGGCGAAATGGCCGGACACCACGGTATCCCGCGATCCGGAGAACTTAAGCGCGGATCACGGGGGGGCGCGTCGCCCATTTCGCGGGCTGGATCCCCGCGACGGTCGTGTTCCGGCATCGGACCGGAGGGGCGTGTTCAGGCGTCCGTCCGGATCCGCGCGCCCGGGGCCGGCGTCAGCGGCTGGCGGGCATCGAGCAGCTCGCGAAGCCCGTGGCGCGGCGCGAACCGGGCGTCGAGCGCCCGCGCCCGTGTCGCGAGCGTGCCGGGGTCGAGCGCCGGACCGCGGCGCGTGATCAGCACCACGTTGCTGCCGTCGCCGTAGGTGTCGTAGTGCCCGAAGACGGCCCCGATCGTCAGCAGCGCGTCGCCCAGCGCCTGCGAGTGCGGCTCGATGTTGAGCGCCATCGCGCCGCCCGGGGCGAGCCGGTCGCGGATCGCCTCGTAGAACTGTCGGGTCGTCAGGTGCCGGGGCGCCGAGTCGTTGAGGTAGGCGTCCACGAGGACGAGATCGACCGGCGCGGCCAGCCGCTCGACGAAGCGCCGTCCGTCGTCGTGGGTGACCGACAGGCGCGGGCCGGTGCGAAGGTCGAACCAGCGCTCGGCCAGGCGGGTGACCTGCGGGTCGATCTCGACCGCATGCACCTCGAGCGGTGCGAAGGTCGCCGCGAGGTAGCCCGCCGTGCGCCCGCCGCCCAGCCCCACGACCACCGCCTGACGCTGCCGATCGGCGTACACGAGCGCCAGCGTCATCAGCCGGGTGTAGCCGACCAGCAGCGCACCCGGATCCGCCGGCAGCCAGGCCGACTGCACGCTGCCGCTCGACTGGCCGTCGAAGGCCATGAGGCGCGCGCCATTGATCTCGTAGACGCGGATCGAACTGAAGGGGGAGTCGGCGGATTCGAGGAGGGTCGCGCCCTGGGGGAGGGGGGGGGCGGCCGCGTCGCTGCCCGCGGCGCGGGCCGCGTGTCCGAACGACAGCGCACCGGCCGCTCCGATCGCCCGACCGACGCCCAGTGCGCCGAGCGCGCCGAGCG
>RPRK01000071.1 GCA_003818495.1 Burkholderiales bacterium | reverse complement strand
GCGTCCGCGTCGGCGGTGCCGCCCGCCGCGCCCGCCGCCGCGTCCCCCCGCCGTACCGTCCTCGGCCCGCGCCTGCGTGCCCACGAGGCGCGCATCGTCGCCGGCTTCCCGGCCGAGGTGCACGAGGTCCTGCGGGCCGGCGTGCTGCGCCTGGCCGACTGGCAGGACGAGGCCTGGGCGGCCGACTACCTGTCGCGGCTCGAGGCGATGCCCGCGCTGCGCGCGGCGGTCCCCGGCGAGCCGCCCCATGCGCTGCTGTCGGAGACCGCGCGTCACCTCGCGCTCTGGATGTCGTACGAGGACACTGTCCGCGTCGCCGACCTCAAGACCCGCCGCAGCCGCTTCGAGCGCGTCGCCGCCGAGGTGCGCCTGGCCGACGGACAGCTGCTCGACATCGGCGAGTTCCTGCATCCGCGTGTCGAGGAGATCGCCGACACGCTGCCGGCCGCGCTCGGGCGCCGGCTGCTCGCGAGTCCGGGACTGCGCGCATTCGTCGGTCGCCACACCCGCCAGGGTCGCGTCGTGAAGACGAGTTCGGTGCGCGGCTTCCTGCTGCTGTACGCGGTCGCCGCGATGCGCGGGCTGCGCCGCCGCTCGCTGCGATTCGAGACCGAGGGCGCGCGCATCGCGGCCTGGCTCGCGCGCGTCGAGGCCACCGCCGGCCGCGACGCGGCGCTCGCGCTCGAGGTCGCCCGCTGCCAGCGGCTGGTCAAGGGCTACGGCGACACGCATGCGCGCGGCTGGAGCAACTTCGAGCGTCTGATGACCGCGCTCGACCGGCTGCCGCCGGGCGTGATGAGCGCCGACGGCCTGCGCGCGCTGCGCGACGCGGCGCTCGCCGACGAGGGCGGGACCGCGCTCGGCGCGGCGCTCGCCGCGCTCTCGGGCGCCGCGGCCGCGCCGCCGCCGGCCCGCGCCGCCTGAGCACGTCGCGCCGCATCCGATCGGGAGGACCCACGACCATGGACACCACGACCGCCGCCCCGCCCGTCCGGGGCCGCTACCGCGACGATCCCCGGGCGCTGCGCGCGCTGGTGCGCGACGACGCGGTGCACCGCGACGTCTACCTCGACCGCGAGGTGTTCGAGCTGGAGATGGAGCGGCTCTGGTCGCGCACCTGGATCTACGTCGGTCACGACAGTCAGGTGCCGAACCCCGGCGACTACGCCACCACCGACCTCGCCGGCCGCCCGGTGATGATGGTGCGCGGCGAGGACGGCACGGTGCGCGTGCTGATGAACCGCTGCGCGCACAAGGGCGCGAAGCTGGTGAGCGAGCCCTCGGGCAACGTCGGCCGGTTCTTCCGCTGTCCGTACCACGCCTGGGCCTACGACCTCGACGGGGGCGTGCGCGCGATTCCGCTCAAGGGCGGCTACGAGGGCACGGGCTTCGCGCAGTCGGCGGCGAGCGGCGGGCTGTCGGTCGTCCGTCACACGGTGAACTACCGCGGCTTCGTCTTCAGCAGGCTGTCCGAGGCCGGGCCCGACTTCGAGTCGTACTTCGGCGCGTCGCTCACCTCGATCGACAACCTGGTCGACCGCTCGCCCGAGGGCCGGCTCGAGGTCGCCGGCGGCGTGCTGCGCTACGACCACGACTGCAACTGGAAGATGTTCGTCGAGAACCTGAACGACACGATGCACCCGATGGTGGCGCACGAGTCGTCGGCCGGCACCGCGAAGAAGCTCTGGGCCGGCAAGCCCGCCGATGCGCCCCGCCCGATGGCGATCGAGCAGTTCGTGCCCTTCGCGTCGAGCTACGAGTTCTTCGACGGCATGGGCGTGCGCGTCTTCGACCACGGCCACGGCTACACCGGGGTGCACGGCTCGATCCACTCGAAGTATTCGCAGGTGCCCGAGTACGAGTCGGCGATGGTCGCGGCCTACGGCACCGAGCGCGCGCACGCCATCCTCGGCGAGGTCCGGCACAACACCGTGTACTACCCGAGCCTGACGATCAAGGGCGCGATCCAGGCGATCCGCGTCGCGCGCCCGATCGCGCCGGACCGCACGATCGTCGAGTCGTGGACCTTCCGGCTGGCCGGCGCGCCCGACGCGCTGCTGCGGCGGACGATGATGTATTCGCGTCTCATCAACTCGCCGATGTCGGTGGTCGGCCACGACGACCTGCACTGCTACCGCGCGATCCAGGAAGGGCTCGCGGCGTCCGGCAACCCGTGGATCAGCCTGCACCGCGACTTCGACCCGGCCGAGCTCGCCGGGGGCGACCGGACGGTCAAGGGCACGAGCGAGGTGTCGATGCGAAACCAGTTCCGCGCCTGGGCGCGCCACATGGCGCCGGACGCCACCGAAGGAGCGGGCGCATGACCGAAGGGGAGCATCGATGAAGCCGACCCTGGACGACCTCGCACGCCTGGTGTACCTCGAGGCGCGGCTGATCGACGACCGCCGCTTCGACGAGTGGTACGCGCTGTACGCCGACGACGCGTACTACTGGGTGCCGCTGGTGCCCGGGCAGGCCGACGGCGAAAACCACACCTCGCTGATGTACGAGGACAAGCTGCTGCTGCGCCTGCGCATCGAGCGCTTCGGCAATCCGCGCTCGTATTCGCTGCATCCGCAGGTGCGCTGCCTGCACGTGCTGCAGCAGCCCGAACTCGAATCGGCCGACGTCGAGACCGGGCGCTGGACGATGCGCACCAACGAGCTCTACGTCGAGACGCAGGGCGGGCGCAAGCAGGTCTACGCGGCGGTGGTGCGACACACGCTGTCGGTGATCGACGGCGCGCTGCGGATCCGCCTGAAGCGCGTGGACCTGCTCGACTGCGACGCGCCTTTGCCGTCGATCCAGCTGTTCCCGTGAGAAGCCGTGAATAAACCTACTGCGCGTCCCGATTCGACGACTGCGGTGCTCGCCGTACATCACGTACGGCTGCGCTCCTCGTCGCCGACTCGGGCCTGCTCGCTACGGTTTCTTCACGGCTTCTGAGCCGGACCCGACCCCGACCCCCTGACCCATGCTCCTGCCGCAGCCCGCCGACGCCACCGTCTTCCACGCGTTCCGCCGCGTCGCGACCGCGAACCCGGAGCGGCCGTTCCTCTCGATCCTGCCCGAAGTCGCGGCGCGCTACGGCATCGAACCGATCGAGCTGTCCTACGGCCGTGCGCTCGACGCGGTCGAGGCGATCGCGGCCCGCATCGGCGCGGCCGGCTACGGGCACGGGCACCGCGCCGGGCTGCTGCTGGAGAACCGGCCGTCGTTCTTCCTCACCTGGCTCGCGCTCAACGCGCTCGGCGTGTCGGTCGTGCCGATCAACGGCGAGCTGCGGGCCGCCGAGCTCGACTACCTCGTCGCGCACAGCGGGCTGTGCCTGGCGGTGGTGCTGCCCGGGCGCGTGGCCGACGTCGCGGCCGCCGCGGCGCGGACCGGCAGCGAGGTCTGCGTGGTGCCGAGCCTCGACGACGAGGTGGCGGCCGGTCTCGCGGTGAGCGGTGCGGACAGCGCGCCGCGCGGCCTCGCGCAGCTCCTGCGCGCCGCCGCCCCGCCACCGCTGCACGGCGCACCCGGCATCGACACCGAGTGCGGGCTGCTCTACACCTCGGGCACCACCGGCCGCCCGAAGGGCTGCGTGCTGCCCAACGCGTACTACCTGATCGCCGGCGAGTGGTACCTCGGCGCCGGCGGCCTGTGCGCGATCCGTCCGGGCGAGGACCGGCTGCTGACGCCGCTGCCGATGACCCACATGAACGCGATGGCCTACTCGACGATGGCCATGGTGCTGTCGGCGGGCTGCGTCGTGCCGCTCGACCGATTCCACCCCGGCGGGTGGTGGGACGCGGTGCGCGCCTCGCGCGCCACCATCGTCCACTACCTCGGCGTGATGCCGGCGATGCTGCTCGGCGCGCCGGCCTCGCCGGCCGACCGCGAGCACCGCGTGCGCTTCGGCTTCGGTGCCGGCGTCGACCGCCGTCACCAGTCGAGCTTCGAGGATCGCTTCGGGTTCCCGCTGCTCGAGGCGTGGGCGATGACCGAGACCGGCGCCGGCGCGGTCGTCATCGCCAACCACGAACCGCGCCACGTCGGCCAGTCGTGCTTCGGCCGCGCCGAACCCGCGCTCGAGCTGCGTCTGGTCGACGAGGCCGGCGTCGACGTGCCCGACGGCACTCCCGGCGAACTGCTGGTGCGGGCGGCCGGCGCGGATCCGCGGCGCGGCTTCTTCCGCGAGTACCTGAAGGACGCGGCGGCCACCGCCGAGGCCTGGGCGGGCGGCTGGTTCCACACCGGCGACGTCGTGCGGCGCGACGCCGACGGCCATCTGTACTTCATCGACCGCCGCAAGAACGTGATCCGGCGCAGCGGCGAGAACATCGCCGCGGTCGAGGTCGAGTCGGTGCTGCGCCGGCATCCCGGTGTCCGCGAGGTCGCGGTCGCGGCCACGCCCGACGCGGTGCGCGGCGACGAGGTGCTCGCCTGCGTGGTGCCCGTCGCACCGCTCGACGACGGTGCGCGCGCCGTGCTCGCGGGCGAACTCGTCGCGCTCTGCCTGGAGCATCTCGCGTACTTCAAGGCG
The DNA here is from genome assembly GCA_003818495.1 of Burkholderiales bacterium. Taxonomy (GTDB): domain Bacteria; phylum Pseudomonadota; class Gammaproteobacteria; order Burkholderiales; family Burkholderiaceae_E; genus UBA4615. The sequence goes on along the minus strand of RPRK01000071.1, from coordinate 15,763 downwards.
CCCGGCTGGGTCGCGTTCCTGGCCGCGCTGCCGCTGACGCCGACGCAGAAGGTGCAGCGCGGCGAACTGAAGGCGCTGGCCGCGACGCTGCCCGGCACCGCCGGCTGCATCGACACGCGCGCGCTCAAGAAGCGTCCGCACTGATGGAGGCGTCCCCCATGCCCGAACGCGTCGCGATCGTCACCGGCGGCAGCGCCGGCATCGGTGCCTCGATCTGCCGCCACCTGCTCGACGCGGGCTGGGGCGTGGTGTCGATGTCCCGGCGTGCCACCGAGATCGACCATCCCGCGCTGCATTCGGTCGAGGTCGACCTCGCCGACGTCGAGGCCACCCGCGCCGCCGCGCTCGAGGTCTGCGCGCGCCTGCCGGTCGTCGCGGTCGTCCACAACGCCGGCGCGATGCGTCCGGCGCTGCTGGGCGACGTGGCGGTCGAGGACCTGGAGACGCTGACTGCGCTGCATCTGTCGGCGCCCCTCGTGCTGGTCCAGGCCGCGCTGCCCGAGATGCGACGCCGGCGCTTCGGACGCATCGTGCTGGTGTCCTCGCGCGCCGCGCTCGGCCTGGCGACCCGCACCGCCTATTCGGCCACCAAGTCGGGCATGTTCGGGATGGCGCGCACCTGGGCGCTCGAGCTCGGGCGCGACGGCATCACCGCCAACGTGGTCGCGCCCGGGCCGGTCGTCACCGACATGTTCCACGAGGTGATCCCGCGCGAGCAGGCCGCCCTCGAGGCGACCGCCGCGAAGATCCCGGTCGGGCGGGTCGGCCTGCCCGACGACGTGTCGCGGGCGGTGCTCTTCTTCATGTCGCCGGACAACGGATTCGTGACCGGGCAGTCGCTGTACGTGTGCGGCGGCACCAGCGTCGGCAGCATCACCTACTGATCGGCGGACGCGGGGCGCCGCCCCGCGGCCGAGCGTGCGACCGCTGAGACAGCCGTGACCGTGCGTTCCGGTCGAGCCGCCGGCCGTCCGGCGAATCTGTCCCCGACGGGGCTGCGGGGCGAGACTCGCTGCTCGCAAGGGTCGCGGTCCGCCGCGCCCTCGCGCCCGATTCCCCCTGGAGCCAGCTTGGACAGCCCACCGGATACCGCTCCGGCCAGCCGGCGGCCTTCGCCGCTGCGCAGCCTCGCCTCGGCCGTCGCGCACCTCGCGCGATTCGGTGCGGGTGCCCGGATCAGCGCGTCCGACCCGCCCGCGGTCGACGACGGACACCGCCGGGCGATCGAGTCCGCCCGGCACTACCGGCACCTGTACTACAGCGCGCCGGTGGCCCTCGTCTCGACCGACGCCTCGGGGACGGTGCTGCGCTGGAACGACCGCGCCGACATCGGCTTCGCCGACCGGCTGCGCAAGGGACGCGTGAACACGCTCGCGATGGTGATGGGCGAGGCGCCCGCCGCCTCGCTCCTCGCCGAGGTCGCGCGCCGCGGCCTGCACCGGGTCGAGCTGCGGGCGGGCGCGGGCGAGACCGAGCGGGTCTGGACGGTCGATGCATCCGCCGTCGGCGATGCGGTCGAGATCTCGCTCGTCGACGTCTCCGAGCGCAGCCGGATGACCGAGTCGCTCGAATACATGGCGCACCACGACGTGCTCACCGAGCGGCTCAACCGCCGGGGCCTGGAGCGGGCGCTCGACGGGCTGCTCGCCGGCGACGCCCAGACGCCGGCTGCCCTGGTCTACATCGACCTGGACCGCTTCAAGGCGATCAACGACGTCTTCGGCCATGCGGTCGGCGACGCGGTGGTCGTCGAGGTCGCCGAACGACTCGACGCGGTGCTCTCCGAGGACGCCTCGCTCGCGCGCATCGGCGGCGACGAGTACGTCGCGCTGCTGCCCGGCCACGATCTCGATTCCGCGCACCGCGTGGCGATCGAGATGCTGGAGGCGCTGACCTCGTCGCCCTTCCTCGGGGATGGGCTGCGCCTGTCGGTCGAGGCGAGCCTGGGCGTGGTCGAGGTGGCCGCGCCGATGCGCACCCGCGAGGCGCTCGCCCTGGCCGACGAGGCCTGCGCGCGATCGAAGCGCGGCGGCCGCGCCCGGATCACCGCGGTGCGCCCCGACGCGAAGGCGCTCGACGAGCTGCGCGAGGTCGTGCGGCTCGGCTCCATGCTCAAGACCCGGCTGCCGGTCGAGCGGCTACGCCTGTTCGCCCAGCCGATCGTGCCGATCGCGCGCGGCGATCGGCCGTGCTCCTTCGAGGTGCTGCTGCGCACGCTCGGCGACGACGGCCGCATCGAGGGGCCGGCGCGGCTGCTCGAGGCGGCGGAGCGCTCGGGCGGGATGCCGGCGATCGACCGGTTCGTGCTGGAGCAGACCGTCGAGCATCTCGCCGCGCACCCCGATCACGCGGCGGGCGTGGAGTTCTTCGCGGTGAACCTGAGCGGCCCGTCGCTCAACGACGAGCGCTTCGTGCGCGACGCGGTCGGCATGCTGCGCGCGCACCGCGACATCGCCGGCAAGCTGCTGCTCGAGATCACCGAGGCCGTGGCGGTCTACGACCTGCGCGGCGCGCGCCGCTTCATCGACGCCTTCCGCGATGCCGGCGCCTCGATCGCGCTCGACGACTTCGGCGCCGGCTACACCTCGTTCGCCTACCTCAAGCACCTGCCCGCCTCCATGATCAAGATCGACGGACAGTTCGTCGTCGGCGTCGAGCGCGACCCCCGCCAGCGCGGCATCGTGCAGGCGATCGCGCGGCTCGCCCACGAGCTGGACATGACCTGCCTCGCCGAATGGGTGGAGGAGCCCGCGACGCTGCGCGCCCTGCTCGAGCTCGACGTCGACTACGCGCAGGGCTACCTGTTCGACCGGCCCGCCGCGATCGAGAGCTGGCTGGAGCGGCCGGTCACGCTCGCCCCGCTGCACGCCGCGCGCGGCGCGCTCGAGCAGGCCGCCCGCGAGAGCACGCAGCGTGCGGAGGTCGTCCGATGAACGCGCGCCTGCAGGCTCCGCCGCAGGAGGCGGCGGCCCTCGTCGCCGGACCGCCGCTGCCGCTGCCCGACGGCACGCCGCTGCGCGGCTGGGTGGTCACCGGCGTGCTGGGGCAGGGCGGCTTCGGCATCGTCTATCGTGCCGAGGAGGTCGGTGGCGGCGCTGCGGTCGCGATCAAGGAGTTCCTCCCGGCGCAGCTCGCCGCACGCCGCGAGGACGGCTCGCTCGGGCCGGTCGCGGCGAGCGGTGCCGACACCTACGCCGCGGGCCTGGCGGCCTTCGTCGAGGAGGCCCGGCTGCTCGCGCGGGTGCGTCATCCGGCGCTCGTCGAGGTGATCGACGCCTGGGAGGCGCAGGGCACCGCGTACATGGCGATGCCGCTCTACGAGGGGCCGACGCTCGAGCGCGTGATCGCCGGCCATCCGGACGGACTCGACGAGGCCACGCTGCGCGAGATCGCGGCGCCGCTCCTGGGCGCGCTCGGCGCGCTGCATGCCGCCGGCGTGGTGCACCGCGACGTGTCCCCCGACAACGTGATCCTGCGGCCCGACGCGGGCGCCGTGCTGCTCGATCTCGGCGCCGCGCGCCGCGAGATCGGGGACCGCGTGCGGGCCACCACCGTGATGCTCAAGGCCGGCTACGCGCCGATCGAGCAGTACGCGCACGACCCCGACTGTCCGGTGGGGCCCTGGTCCGACGTCTACGCGCTCGGTGCGGTGCTGCACCACGCGGCCTGCGGCGAGTCGCCGCCGCCGTCGGCGCTGCGCGTGATGCGCGACACCCGCGTGGCGCTCGCCCAGCGCTGCCCCGAGCGCATCGGACCGCAGTTCAGCGCCGCGATCGACGCGGCGATGGCGCTGCGTCCCGAAGACCGTCCGGCCTCGGCCACCGCCTTCCGCGAACGCCTGGGCCTGCCGCTCGATCCGTTCGAGGCCGCGCGCGCCGCCGCGGTGGATGCCACCGAGCACGACGGCAGCGAGCGCCGCCGCGTCGAGCGTCGGGCCGCCGACCGCAGCCGCGCCCGCCGGATCCTGGGGCTGACCGTCGCGACCGTGGCGATGGTCGCGGTCCTCGCCGTCAGCGTCGGCATGTGGCTGGTCGCGGAGCCGCCGAACGCCCCGTCCGACCTGCCGGTCGACGAGCGCGCCGCGACCCTGCTCCCGCCCGATCCGGCGGCCGGACCGACCTCGGCCGCGCCCCCGAAACCCGTGCCGCCGAAGCCCGCGACGCTGCGCCTGGCGGTGTCGCCGTGGGCCGAAGTGTGGGTGGACGGCAGCAAGCGGGCGGTCACGCCGCCGACGATGTCCATCCCCCTGAACCCGGGCGAGCGCCGGATCGAGCTGCGCAACCCGGGCGGCGAGACCGTCGTGCGGCGCCTCGACGTCAAGGCCGGCCAGACGATCGAGCTCGGCCATCGCTTCGCGGCGCCCGAGAAGCGATGATGCGCGGCATGGCATCGATCGTGACGATGGCGCTGGCGCTGCTGCTCGCCGGCTGTGCGGGGCTCGCGGCGCCCGACGGTACCGCGTCCGGGCAGGACGGCGCGGGCGCGTCCCCCGCTCCCGCTGCGGCAGCGCGCCCGGACGACCCGAGCGAGGGGCGCCGGGTGCTCGAGCGCGCGGTCGCCCAATACGAGAAGGGGAAGTTCCTCGAGGCGATCCGGCTGATCCAGGAGTCGCCCGAGATCGTCGCCGACGGGCCGGCCGTGCGCGCCGAGGCGCTCAAGACCCTTGCGTTCGCGCAGTGCGTGGCGGGTCGCCGACCGGCGTGCCGACGCAGCTTCGATGCGCTGCTGGTGCTCGATCCGGCCTTCGAGCTCGCTCCGGCCGAGACGGGCCATCCGTCGTGGGGCCCGGAATTCGACCGGGCGCGGGCGGCGGCCAAGGCCGCGCCGGGCGTCGCACCGCGCCGCTGACGGCGGCGCGGCCGGCCCCGCTTCAGGTCACTTCCCGAGCAGCACCGACGGCAGCCAGGTCGCCAGGCCCGGGAAGAGCATCACCAGGAACAGCATCAGCAGGCCGAACAGCACGTAGGGCATCACGGCCGCGAAGATCTCGCGGGTCGGGATCTCCTTGGGCGCCACGCTGCGCATCGTGAACAGCAGCATGCCGAAGGGCGGCGTCAGCAGCCCGAGCTGCATGCAGATCAGGAACATCACGCCGAACCACAGCGGGTCCCAGCCGTAGTGCTGCACCAGCGGCATGAAGAAGGGCAGCGTGATCAGCATCATGCTGACCTGGTCGACGAAGCAGCCGAGCACCAGCAGGATGCCCATCATGCCGAGCAGGACGACCCACTGCGACAGCCCCGCGCCCTGCACCAGCCCGACCAGGCCGTTGGTCGCGCCCGAGAACGACAGGATCTGCGAGAAGGTCGTCGCGCCGATGATGATGAACAGGATCACGCCCGAGATGGCCGCGGTGCCCATCAGCGACTTCGCGAGCGCGCGTACCGTCACCGCCCGGTAGGCGGCGGCCACGAGCACCGTGGCGGCGGCGCCCACCGCGGCCGATTCGGTCGGCGTCGCCCAGCCCGCGGTCATCGACAGGATGACGATCACGAAGATGAACACCAGCGGCGTCACGTAGATCACCAGCGGACGCCAGCGCGCCCAGCCGGTGACGCGCTGGTGCTCGAAGGTCGGAGCGAGCGTCGGATCGAGGATGCAGCGCCCGACGATCCAGCCCAGGAACAGCACCGACAGCAGCATGCCGGGCACCACGCCCGCCACCAGCAGCCCGGAGATCGAGATGCCCGCCAGGCTGCCGAGCAGCACGGTCAGCGCCGACGGCGGGATCAGCATGTCGACGCCGCCGATCGCCATGATCGGGCCCATCGCCATCCGCGGGCTGTAGCCGCGCGCGAGCATCTGCGGCAGCAGCAGCCCGCCGAGCAGCGCGGTGGTGGCCACCGTCGAGCCGGAGATCGCCGAGAACACCGTGCCGGCCACCACCGCGATCACGGCGAGCCGGCCCGGCATCCGCCAGATCAGGTTGTCGAAGGCGTCGATCGCCTTCATCGCGACGCCGGTGTGGAACAGGACCTCGCCCATCAGCACGAAGAACGGGATCGGCGTCAGCGAGAAGTTGGTGACCGAGGCGACGCTGTTGCGCACCGCCTGCATCAGGCCGGCTTCGCCGCCGAGGTAGATCACCGCACCGACGAGGTTGATGGTCAGGAACGCGAAGCCGGCGGGCAGTCCGACCAGCAGCAGGATCGTCAGGATGCCGAACAGCAGCCCGAGGGTCTCCCACCACGGCATCATCGCGCGGACTCCGCGGCGTCCGCGGCCTCGCCCGGCACCGCCAGCCCGGCGTCGGCGATCGAGCCGGTGGGCGGCGGCGGGAACACCAGCCGGCGCGCGCACTCGAGCGCCAGCAGCGTGAAGCAGATCGGCACCGGCACGAACAGCCACCACTCGGGGAAGATCAGGCTCTTGATCACGAGCGCGCCGACCTGCTTCGTGTCGAGGATCACGCGCACCGCGTACCAGGCGATGACGAGGCTCACCACGAGGCAGATCGCCGCGGTCACGCGCTCGACGCGCATCAGGTTGCGCGGCGAGAGCTTCGTCGCGAGCAGGTCCAGGCGCACGTGTTCGTAGCGGAACATCAGCCACGGCGCGGCGAGGAAGGTCGCCAGCGGCAGCGCGTACTCGGTCGCCTCGACGATCCAGGGCAGGCTGCGGGCGCCGAGATTGCGCGCCACCACGTCCCAGACCACCGCCACCGTCACCAGCCCGAGGATCGCGGCCGCCGACGCACCGCAGGCCTGCATCAGCCTCGACCAGGCCTTCATCGGTCGGAGTCGGCGGGCAGCGGCAGGTCGGGGAGGGTGGCGGTCCGGATCACTTCGGTTCCATCGTCGCGCGCAGCTTCGGGCCGTGGACCGGGCTGGTCTTGACCAGGCCGTCCCAGGCCGAACCGTAGGCGGCCGCCAGGTAGGCCTTCGACTGCGCGGCATCGAGCTTGATCACCTGGATGCCGGCGTCCTGCTGCTTCTTCATGTCGGCGGCGGCGTCCTTCGCCGAGATCTCGTTGAGCTCGGCCTCGAGCATCGCGCCCTGCTTCTCGAGGAACGTGCGCTGCGCGGGCGTGAGCTTCTTCCAGGTCGCCGCGCTGAACACGATGCCGAGCTCGAGCGAGTAGAAGCCGGGATCGATGCGGTACTTGGTCTTCTCGTGCCAGCCGTTGTCGAAGATGCCCAGCAGCGGCCAGCCGTAGCCGTCGACCACGCCGCGCTCCAGCGCGGTGTAGACCTCGCCCGGCGGCATCTGCACGACGCTCGCGCCGAGCTTGGTGAAGAAGTCGCGGAAGATCGGCGCGATGCGGATCTTCTGGCCGGTCAGGTCGGCCTTGTCGATCGGCTTGTTCGTGAAGATGTGGTACTGGATGCCCTCGCCGGTCTTGGCGAAGTAGTAGAGGCCCTTCTCCAGGTACAGCGAGTTGAGGAACTCCATCGTGCCGTCCTTGCGCAGGTCGGCCATCTTCTTGTCGGTGTAGTTGAGCGCGAGGCCCTCGGGCACCAGGCTCGCGGTGTACGCGGCGGTGCTGTTGGCGAGGTCGACGACGCCGCTGCGCAGCGCGTTGGCCTGCTCGAAGGTGGGGATCGCCTTCGGTCCGCCGAGGTAGTTGATCTGCACCACGCCCTTGCCCTCGGCGTTCACCCGCTGCACGAAGCGCTCGAAGTTGCGCGCGAAGTAGGTGCCTTCCTGGAAGCCGTTGACCGCGCGCAGCGTGATCTCCTGCGCCTGGGTGCCGACGGCGGCGAACGCGAGGCCGACGGCGAGGGCTGCGCGCAGCGTGCTGCGGCGGATCGTGATGGGCGTCATGGTCGCTTTCCTCCGGGGATTCGTTTACTTTATGGTTCAACTATTCAAGCGTCAAGCAACGGCTCGGGCACGGATCGCCGACCGCCCGATGGACCGCCGCTGCGGACGCGGCCCTGCATGACCGTCCATCGAGCAATCGCCATGCCACCGCATCCGCGCACCGTACCGGGGCTGCTCGCAGACCGGGCCGCCCACGATCCGGACCGCCCGCTGTTCACCTGCGGCGACGCATCGTGGAGCGTCGGGCAGGCCGCGTCGCTGGCCGCGGGCCATGCGGGGTCGCTCGCCGCGGCCGGCATCGCGCGTGGGGATCGCGTCGCCCTCTTCAGCGGCAACCGTCCCGAGTTCATGGGCGTCTTCCTCGGCAGCGCCTGGCTGGGCGCCGTCGCGGTGCCCGTCAACGTCGCGTGCCGCGGCCCGCAGCTGCAGTACTACCTCGCGAACTCCGGGGCGCGGCTGCTGTGCGTGGAGCGCGCGCTGCTCGCCGAACTCGCGCAGGTCGATCCGGCCGCGGTCGCACTCGAGACGGTGTGGGTGCTCGATGGCGCGGCGTCGCCGCGGAACCAAGGGCCCGACGCTTCGCCCGACGCATCGTCCGACGCATCGTCCGGGTTCGCGTCCGCCGGCGCGCACTGGGCCGCGCGCACCGTCGCGATGCCCGCGCCCGCCGCGCCCGCCGAGCCGGCGCCGCTCGCCCCCGGCGACACCGTCGCGATCCTCTACACCTCGGGCACCACCGGTCCCTCCAAGGGCGTGTGCTGCCCGCACGCGCAGCTCATCGCCTGGGGCGAGCACACCGCCCGCCTGCTCGGCGTGACCCCCGACGACGTGCTGTGCACGACCCTGCCGCTGTTCCACGTCAATGCGCTCAACGGCTTCTTCCAGGCGCTGTCGAGCGGCGCGCGGCAGGTGGTCGAGACCCGCTTCTCGGTGTCCGGCTTCTGGTCGACGATGGCGCGTCACGGCGCCACGGTCGGCTATCTGCTCGGCGCGATGGTGCCGATGCTGCTCGCCCGCGGCGCCGCCGCCGACGAGCGCGGACACCGGCTGCGCATCGCGCTCGCCCCGGGCGTGCCGCCGGCGCTGCACGAGCGGTTCCGCGAGCGCACCGGCGTCGTGCTGCTCGAGGGCTACGGCTCGACCGAGACCAACTTCGTGATCGCGGCGCGGCCGGGCGACGGCGCCGAGGGCACGATGGGGCGGCTGCAGCCCGGTTTCTCGGCGCGGGTCGCCGATGCGAACGACGTCGAGCTGCCCGCTGGCGAGGCCGGCGAGCTGCTGCTGCGCGCGGACGAACCCTTCGCGTTCGCCACCGGCTACTGGGGCATGCCGCAGCAGACCGTCGAGGCCTGGCGCAACCTGTGGTTCCACACCGGCGACCGCGTGGTGCGCGACGCCGAAGGCCGGTTCCGGTTCGTCGACCGCCTGAAGGACGCGATCCGTCGGCGCGGCGAGAACGTCTCGTCGTACGAGGTCGAGCAGGTGCTGCTGTCGCATCCGTCGGTCGCGGCCGCCGCGGTCTTCCCGGTGCGCTCCGAGCTCGCCGAGGACGAGGTGATGGTCGCGATCGTGCCCGAGACCGGGGCCCGCATCGACCCGGTCGAGCTGGTCCGCTTCTGCGAGACGCGGATGCCGCACTTCGCGGTGCCGCGTTACCTCGACCTCGTCGACGAGCTGCCGCGCACCGAGAACGGCAAGGTCCGCAAGGTGGTGCTGCGCGAGCGCGGCATCGGCCCCGGCACCTGGGACCGCGACGCCGCCGGCGTGATCGTCGCGCGGCGGCGATGAGCGCGTCCGGTCGGGCGTCCGTGCCGGACACCGGCGCCGGCCGCGTCGCGTTCGTCACCGGCGCGGCCCGCGGGCTCGGCGAGGCGATCGCCGCAGCGTTCCTCGCCGACGGCGCGTCGGTCGCCCTCGCCGACGTCGACCCTGCGGTGCACGCGACCGCCGCCCGGCTCGATCCGACCGGCACGCGGGCCGCGGCCTGGGGGCTCGACGTCCGCGACGAGGCCGCGTTCGTCTCGACCTTCGACGCCGCGCTGCGCCGCTTCGGCCGGATCGACGCGATGGTGAACAACGCCGCGATCATGGGGCCCGCGTCGCCGTGGACCGTCTCGATCGACGACTGGGACGCGGTGATGGCGGTGAACCTGCGCGGCACCTTCGTCGGCTGCCGGATCGCGGGCGCGCACCTGCGCGCGGCGGGCGGGGGCCGGATCGTGAACCTGTCGTCGTACGCGGGGCAGCATGCGAGCCCGGCGAGCGGGATCGCCTACGCCGCGTCGAAGGCGGGCATCGGCGCGGTGACGCGCGGCTTCGCGATGGCGCTCGCGCCGCACGGCGTGACCGTCAACGCGGTGGCGCCGTCGGCGATCGAGGGGCCGCAGTGGGCGGCGGTGGACGCGGCGCGTCGCGACGCGCTGCTGGCCACCGTGCCCGTCGGCCGCGCGGGGCGGGCCGACGAGGTGGCGCAGACGGTGCTGTGGCTGGCCTCGGCCGCCGCCGGCTACGTGACCGGGCAGGTGGTCGACGTCGACGGCGGCCGCGGGATGCGCTAGAGGCCGATCACTTCGGCGCCATCAGCCCGCGCAGCTTCGGGCCGTGCGTGGGGCTGGCCTTCACGACGCCGTCCCAGGCCGAGTCGTAGGCGCTCTTGAGGAAGGCCTTCGCATCGGCGTCCGAGAGCTTCACCACCTGGATGCCGGCGTCGGTCTGCTTCTTGATCTCGGCGGCGGAATCCTGCTTCGACTGCTCGAGGAGCTGCGCCTCGAGCCAGGCGCCCTGCTTCTCCAGGTAGGCACGCTGCTCGGCGTTGAGCTTCTTCCAGGCGTTCGCGCCGAACTGGATGCCGAGCTCCACGGTGTAGAAGCCGGGTTCCAGGCGGAACTTCGTCTTCTCGTGCCAGCCGAGATCGAAGATGCCGAGCAGCGGCCAGCCGTAGCCGTCCACCACGCCGCGCTCCAGGCCCGTGTAGACCTCGCCCGGCGCCATCTGCACGACGCTCGCGCCCTGCTTGCTGAAGAAGTCGCGGTAGATCGGCGCGATCCGCAGCTTGAAGCCCGAGAGGTCCGGCTTGTCGATCTTCTTGTTCGAGTACACGTAGTACTGCAGGCCCTCGCCGCTGCGGGCGTAGTAGTACAGGCCCTTCTCGAGGAACACCGAGTTCAGGTAGTCCATCGTGCCGCTCTTGCGCAGCTCGGCCATCGACTGTTCGGTGTAGTTCAGCGCGAGGCCCTCGGGGATGATGGTCGCGGTGAACGAGGTCGTGGTGTTGGCGAGGTCGACCACGCCGTTGCGCAGCGCGTTGCCCTGCTCGAAGGTCGGGATCGCCTTCGGTCCGCCGATGAAGTTGATCTGCACCAGGCCCTTGCCCTCGGCGTTCACCTTCTGGACCCAGCGGTCGAACATCCGGTTGAAGTAGGTGCCTTCCTGGAAGCCGCTGACGGCGCGCAGGGTGATCTCCTGGGCGAGCACGGCGGTGGCGGGCGCGAGCAGCGCGAGGCCCAGCGCCGCGCGGGCGGCCAGGATCCTGAACGGTCGGGACGTGCGGGTCATGCGGGGGTCTCCAGGGTGGGAAGGGATGCTGGGCTCAACGCGGCGGGCGCTGCAGGCCCGCGTGCCGGAGCATCGCGAGCGTACGTGAAAGGACGTCCTTGCGGTACGCGGCGAGATCGCGTCCGGCGTAGTCGTGGAAGCCGGCGCCGCTGCGCAGCCCGTTGCGACCCTCGTGCATCATCCGGTCGACGATGGCGGGCGCGGTGTAGCGCTCGCGGCTCAGGGTCTGCGAGAGGTATCGGCTCGCGTGGTACAGGATGTCGTTGCCGCCGAAGTCGATGAACTCGACGACGCCGATCGCGGCGAAGCGCAGCCCCAGGCCGTAGCGGGTCGCACGGTCGATCTCGTCGGCGGTGGCCACGCCTTCCTCGATCATCCGCGCGGCCTCGTTCATGATCAGCGCCTGCAGCCGCGGCACGATGTAGCCGGGTGCCGGTCCGCAGACGACCGGCACCTTGCCGATGTCCTCGAGCAGCGCGCGCAGCCGCGCGACCGCCGCCGGGTCGGTGCCCGCGTGCACCGAGAGTTCCACCAGCGGGATGACGTAGGCCGGGTTCAGCCAGTGCGCGTTCAGCAGCCGCTGCGGATGCACGACCATCGGCACCAGGTCGGTGACCAGGATTGTCGAGGTGGTCGAGGCGAGGATCGCATCGGGCCGGCAGTCGGCCGACAGCCGCGCGAACGCCTCGCGCTTGGCCTCGAGCGTCTCGGGCACCGCCTCGAACACCAGGTCGGCGGCCGCGAGCGCGGCGCGCGCCTCGGGCTCGGCGACGAAGCGGATGCGCGCGAGCACGCGTCCGACCGCATCCGCCGGCAGCGCGTCGAGCTCGGCCAGCATCGCGAGGCTCGAGGCGATCTCCTCGTGCGCGTCGGCGGCCAGGCGCGCGGACGCATCGGCCGGGCGCGGCTTGAGGTCGATCAGGTCGACCTCGTGGCCGCCCCAGGCGAAGGCGATCGCGATGCCCCGGCCCATGCGGCCGGCGCCGGCGGCCGCGATGCGGGCGCGCGGGAGAGCGGCGCCGCTCATGCCGTCCCCGCGTGCAGTCGCTCGCGAAGTTGCGCCGGCGAGAGTCCCGCCAGGCCCAGCGCCTCCAGGGTCCGCGGCCCGCGCCGCAGGTCGCGCCCGAGGATCGCGCCGGCGACGGCCAGCAGCCCGTTCGCCACCGGCGCCTCGACGCCGGCCAGCCGCGCGCAGGACGCGAGGAACGCCAGGCCCAGCACCGTGTCCTCGGTCATGTAGCGGTGCGCGTGCAGGTCGATGTGCTCGCGCCAGTCGCCCGAGTCGGTCAGCCGCTTGTGTGCGTCGCCGTACATCCAGCGGTCCGAGGTGTAGTGGTCGCGCAGCGGGAAGTGCGGCGCGCCCCAGCCGAGCGCCTCCCTCACCGCGATGCGCTCGAGGTCGAGCACGTCGGTCACCGCGCGCACCGAGGGCTGGGTGCCCTCGAGGTGGATGTCGTAGCGCTCGTTGAACTCGAGCGGCGCCGCGTTCATCAGGATCAGCGGCGGGTGGATGATCGGGCCCGCGTTCATCAGCGCGCCCGACAGCGCGTCGCCGCAGGGCATCACCGACGGGTAGGCGCGGCGGATGACCGCGATCGCCTCGTCGGCGCGCCGGGCCGGGTAGACGCCGGTCGGCAGTCGCACCGCGCGGATCGTGATCGCGACCTCGTCGGCGGCCCGCTTGCGCGCGAGGTAGGGCAGGGTGCCGGTCTCGGCCCACAGCACGTCGGCCCGCGAGCCCGCCGCGCGCACGCGTCGGGCCATCGTGACGCTGCCGAACGTGCCGGGCGGCAGGAACGCGACCTGACCGTCCGACAGGTGCGGCGCGACGGCGTCGGCGATGTCGTCCTGGGCGATCGCGGGCGAGGGCATCAGCAGCAGCTCGGCACCCCGCACCGCCTCGCCGACGTCGGCGGTGGCGAGCGCGATCGGCACCCGCCGCCGGCCCGAATGATCGATCAGCCCGATCGAACCCGCGGCGCGCACCGGCTCGAGCGCGACGGCGTCGCGCCGCCACAGCCGGATCTCGTGACCCTGGTCGGACAGGTCCGCGGCCGCGGCGTAGCTGCCGTGTCCCCCGCCCAGCACGGCGATGCGCATCGTTCGATCTCCCGGTTCCGTGCGCGAGCCCGGCCCCGGACGTCGGTGAGGCGGGCGCCGCAGCGTGACGGAAAGTTTAGGCATCAATAATCGAGGCATCAAGTAACATCGCCGTGAACCGGCTTCCACCGATCCCGCGCGACCCCGATCGAGAGCGAGCCCCGCCATGGACGATCCGACCCGCGACGACCCGACCGCGACCGTCTCCGCATCGGTCACCGGCGGATTGCGCCAGCGCCTGCGCTGGACGCCCGACGGCGCCGTGCACGACGGCCCGCGCCGCTACCTGCTGATGCGTCCCGACGTGCTGATGGGTGTGCTGAGACGTCTGCCCGAGGCAGCGCGCGCGCAGGCGCTCGCCGCGTTCGCCGATTCGGTCGCGGACAACGGCGTCGACAGCATCCGCGCGTACTTCCGCCAGGTCGGCGAGGATCCGTCGGCGCTGCTCGCCACCACTGCCGCCGCCGCCGCCGACCTCGGCTGGGGCGCGTGGCGCTTCGAGCCGGGTCGAGCGCGGCTCGGCCTCGTCGTCGAGGGCAGCCCGTTCGCCGTCGGCCACGGACCGGCCGACGCACCGGTCTGTGCGCCGATCGCCGGCATGCTGCGTGCGGTGGCCTCGGTGTCGACCGGCATCGAGGTCGACGTGACCGAGACGCGCTGCGTCGCCTGCGGCGCGGCGCGCTGCGAGTTCGAGGCACGCTGGGCCGCGTGCTGAGCGCGCCCGGACGATCGACGCGGACGGACGGGCACGAGCGATGACGGACGAGGACCGACGAGGACCTGCGATGGCGCACGAGGACTGACGATGGCGATGAACGCCGCCCCACGATCGCGCTACCGCGACGACCCCGAGGCGCTGCGTGCGCTGGTCCGCGACGACGCGGTGCATCGCGACGTCTACGTCGACGCGGAGGTGTTCGAGCTCGAGCGCGAACGGCTGTGGGCCCGCAGCTGGGTCTACGTGGGACACGAGAGCCAGGTGCCCGCCGCGGGCGACTGCGCGACGCTCGACGTCGCCGGCCGCCCGCTGCTGATGGTGCGCGACGAATCCGGCGCGGTGCGCGTGCTGATGAACCGCTGCGCGCACAAGGGCGCGAAGCTGGTCTCCGACGGCACGACGAACGTCGGCCGCTTCTTCCGCTGCCCGTACCATGCGTGGGCCTACGACCTCGACGGCGCGGTGCGTGCGATCCCGCTGCGCAGCGGCTACGAGGGCACCGCGCTCGCGTCGTCCGATGCGGCGCGCGGGCTGTCGGCGCCGGCGGGCGTCGCGGTGCACCGCGGCTTCGTGTTCGCGCGGCTGGAGGGCGCGGGTCCGTCCTTCGATGACTGGGCCGGACCGATGCGCGCGGTGATCGACGCGATCGCCGACCGCTCGCCGGCCGGCCGCCTTCGCGTCGCGGGCGCGCCGATCCGCTCCGTGTACCGCGCGAACTGGAAGACCTACATCGAGAACATCAACGACACCGTGCATCCGCCGGCGACCCACCAGTCGGCCAACGATGCGGCGGGCGCGGTCTGGGCCGACCAGCCGCCGGATGCGCCGAAGCCGATGTCGATGCAGCAGCTGCTGCCGTTCGGCTCGGGCTGGACCTTCTTCGAGCGGATGGGCGGGCGGGTGATGCCGGGCGGGCACAGCGTGCTCGGCACGCAGTCGAGCATCCACTCGTCGTACGAGGGGCTCGACGGCTACGAGGCGGCGCTGATCGCCGCGCACGGCGAGGCGCGCGCGCACGAGGTGCTCGCCTTCGCCCCGCAGAACGCGGTGCTCTATCCGTCGGTGTCGATGAAGGCGATGCCGCAGGCGATCCGGGTGATCCGCCCGCTCGCGGTCGACCTGACGATGGTGGAGGCGTGGGCGTTCCAGCCGGTGGACGCGCCCGAACTGCTGTCGCGCCGCGCGACGACCTACAACCGGCTGGTGTTCTCGCCGATGTCGGTGCTGGCGCACGACGACCTGCATGTCTTCGAGACGATCCAGCAGGCGTTGCGGGCGGACGGCAACCCGTGGGTGAGTCTGGTTCGCGGGCATATGGCGCCCGAGGCGGACGGCGAGACGGCCGAGGTCGGCGGCACGGACGAGCGGCTGATCCGGAATCAGTTCAGGGCGTGGGCGGCGGCGATGGGTGGGGTGGGGTTGGGCGCGCCGCAGGCGTAGGTCCGACGCAGGCTTAGGTGCGACGCGAGCTTCGGCTGATGCGGCGAAGGGCTCGCGACGGTTGGCGCGGCCCGTCGTCGCCCGGGGGCGGGCATCGCTTCGCTGACCCCGCGCCCTCGGGCCTGCGGCCCGAGGGTGCCCGCGAGGCGGGGGGCCGCGACGGGCCGGCAAAAAAACTCGCCCGCT
>RPRK01000070.1 GCA_003818495.1 Burkholderiales bacterium | reverse complement strand
CTGCATCCCGTTCTGCTTGCCGACGCGTCGGTCGACCGGCGGCGGGAAGCCTTGCATCACGCCGAGCGCGACCGGGTCGGCAGGACCGAGCGAGGGCATGCGCGTCTCGAGCGGGCCGAGCATAGGGGCGCGGAGCGGTGCCCCGCTCGTCGCGTCGCCGGTCATTGCGGCTCGAGCCGGGCGAGCTTCATCGCCCGCTCGGTCTTGGCGATCTCGCTGCGGAAGTCCTCGACGAACTGCTCGGGCGTGCTCCACGACACCGCGCCGCCCGTGTCGAGCCGCGCCCGCACGTCCGGCCGCTCGAGCACCGTGCGCAGCGTCGCGCCGAGCCGGGCCACGATCGGCGCCGGCGCGCCCGCCGGCAGCGACAGGCCGCCGAAGGACACCATCGACACGCCTGCGAGGCCGATCTCCTCTAGGGTGGGCACCTCGGGGAGCTTCGGGTTTCTCCTGGGCCCGGCCACGGCGAGCGCGAGCAGCCGCCCTGCCTGCACATGCGGCAGCGCCACGTGGAAGATCGGCAGGCTGAAGTCGATCTGCCGTCCGACGAGCGCGTTGACCGCCTCGACCGCGCCCTTGAACGGCACGTGCGTGGCCTCGACGCCGGCCACGCCGAGCATCAGCTCGGCGCCCAGGTGGGCCGGCGTCCCGACCCCGCCCGAGCCGTAGTTCAGCCGGCCCGGCTCCCGGCGCGCCCGCTCGAGCAGCGCCCGCGCGCTCGCGATGCCCGAATCGGCATGCACGACCAGCAGCACATCGGAGGTGCCTATCCGCCCGACGTGGGTGAAGTCCTTCAGCGTGTCGAAGCCCGGCGAGCGATGCAGCCGCATGTTGATCGCCATCGGCGTGGCCGAGTACAGCCAGGTGTAGCCGTCGGGGGCGGCGCGGGCGACCTGCTGGGCGCCGATGTTGCCGCCGGCGCCCGCCTTGTTCTCGACGACGACCGGCTGCCCGAGCGCCTCGGCCATCGCCTCGCCGACGATGCGCACCGTCTGGTCGGGGGCGGTGCCGGGCAGGTAGGGCACGACCCAGCGGATCGTGCGCGAGGGCCAGGCCTGGGCGCGTGCGGGCATCGGGCTCAGCGCCGCGGCGGCGAACGCGCCGAGCCCCGCCTGCAGGACGCGGCGCCGAGTCCGCGGACCGCTCCCCGGGGCCGTCATGCCGACGTCGGGCGCCGTCATGCCGCCCTCGCCGGGGCCAGCAGCTCGCGGGCGATCGTATTGCGCTGGATCTCGCTGGTGCCGGTCAGCACGCGGTACATCCGCAGCATCCGGAACAGGAACTCCACGCGGCTGCCCTGGACGATGCCCTGACCGCCCAGCACCTGCACCGCCCGGTCGGCGACCTTGAAGGCGGTCTCCGAGCAGAACAGCTTGGCCATCGAGGCGCTGGCCCGCGCATCGCCGCCCGCGTCGAGCTCGCGCGCGACCGCCAGCATCAGCGCGCGGGCAGCGGCGAGTTCGGTCGCCATGTCGGCGAGCATGTGCTGGACCGACTGGAACGCGCCGATCGCCTGCCCGAACTGCCGACGGCTCATGGCGTGGGCGCGGGCGTCGTCGAGCGCCACCGTCGCCAGACCCACCATCGCCGGGCAGTGCAGCAGCCGGTTGACCGTGATGCGCCCGAGCGCCAGACCCAGCCCCTTGCCGATCTCGCCGATGCGGTTCGCGTCGGGCACGACGCAGCCCTCGAGGACGATGTCCGCGGTGTGCGACTGCCCGGCCATCGTCTTGTAGCCCCCCTCGACGCGCACGCCCGGCGCGTCGAGCTCGACGACGAAAGCGGTGGTCTCGCGCACCGCGGGATCGGACGAGGTCGAGGCGATCACCACCGCGAGCTCGGCGACCGGCGAGCCCGAGATGTAGCGCTTGCGCCCGGTCAGCGTCCAGCCGTCGCTGCCGCGCTCGGCCTTGGTCTGCAGCGCGCCCGCGTCGGAGCCGGCCTCGGCCTCGGTGATCGCGAAGCAGATCGACTTCTCGGCCCGCGCCACGGGCAGGATGAAGCGTTCCATCTGGTACGGCGTCGCGGTGCGCACCAGCGCGCCGATGCGTGGCGGCCCGGACAGCTCGCCGAGCACGTGCGGCGCGAAGGGCGAGCCGCTCGCGTAGATCGCCTCCTTGACGAGCACGTGGTCGAGCACCGACAGCCCCGCGCCGCCCATCTTCTCGGGCAGGGTCATGCCGTAGAAGCCGAGCTCGTTGGAGCGCTTCCAGACGCGGCGCAGCGTCTCGCGGTCGGCGCCGTGCTCGTGGGTGACGCCGAGTTCGACCGCCAGCGGGTCGAGTTCGTCGCGCAGGTAGTGGCCGATCCGCGCGATCAGCTCGCGCGCGGTGTCGGAGCCTTCGAAGGGCGGGGCCAGGCGTCGGGGGTCCATCGTCGGTTCCGGGTTCAGTTGACGTTGCGGCTGCGGCCGGCCCAGTACGGCGCCTGCTCCTGGCGGCGGGCGACCTTGCCGTTGGCGTTGCGCGCGACCTGCGGGACGAGCTTCACGATGCGCGGGCGCTTGTAGCCGCCGAGCCGCTCGGCGCAGAAGGCGTCGATCTCCTCGAGGCTGGTCGTCGCGCCGGGCTTGAGGACGAGGTGGGCGCCGACCGCCTCGCCCCACTTCTCGTCGGGCACCGAGAACACGCAGGCCTCGGCGATCGCGGGGTGCTGGTAGAGCACCGCTTCGACCTCGGTCGGATAGACGTTGAAGCCGCCGGTGATGACCATGTCCTTCTTGCGGTCGACGATGTAGACGAATCCGTCCGCGTCGACGCGCGCGAGGTCGCCGGTGTGGTACCGACCGTCGATCAGCACCTCGACGGTGAGGTCGGGTGCGCCCCAGTAGCCGGCGAAGACGTCCTCGCCGCTGACGACGATCTCGCCGATCTCCCCGGGCGCGACGGCGCGTCCCGCGCCGTCGACCACTTCGACCAGCGATTCGGCGAACGGCCGACCGCAGGAGGCGAGCCGCTCGGGATGCCGCTCGCGTGCGACGACGTGGTCATGGACCGACAGCGCGGTCACCGCCGACGTCGTCTCCCCCGCGCCGTAGCCCTGCGTGAGCACCGGTCCGAAGACGTCCATCGCCTCGAGGATGCGGGCCGGCGCCATCGGCGCGGCGCCGTAGCCCAGCCGCTTCAGGGCGGGCAGCGCCGGCCTCGGGCCGTTGCCGATCTCGGTCAGCACCATGCCGACCATCGTCGGCACCATGAAGGTGTGCGTGATGCGCTCGTCGCGCATCGTGCGCAGGAACGCGCCCGGCTCGAACCGGTCGAACAGCCGCACGACCATCCCCGAACAGAACGCCGGCGCGAGCTGCATGCCCGAGGCGTGGGTGATCGGCCCGACCAGCCCGATCACGTCGCCGGGCGCGCCGCGACCGTCCGGACGCAGCATCAGCTTGCGCCACAGCGCCAGCCGGTTGCCGAACGTCTGCATCGCCGCCTTGAGCACGCCCGACGAGCCCGAGGTGTAGTGCAGCACCGCGAGGTCGTCGCGCCCGACGGCACGCGCCTCGAAGGCGTCGCTCGCGCGCGCGAGCGCGGACTCGTAGCTGCACACGTCGGTGGGCGGCACGTCGAGCAGCAGCAGACGCGGCGGCTCGCCCGTCAGCGCCGGGCGGATCGCCTCGGCCCGCTCGGCGGTGGTCACCAGAACGGTCGCACCGCTGTCGGCCAGCACCGCGGCGACCTCCGGAGGCGACAGCCGGGCGTTGACCGGCGTCTTGGCGAGCGCGGCCTTGTAGCAGGCGAGCTCGACCTCGACGACCTCGATGCGGTTCGGGAGATAGACCGCCACGCGGTCGGCGCGCGCCACGCCCAGGGCGAGCAGCGCGTTCGCGAGCCGGTTGCTGCGGCGGTCGAGCTCGGCACCACGCATCGATGCCGTGTCGGTGCGGATCGCCTCGTCGCGTCCGAAGAGCCGAAGGTAGCGGCCGGTCAGCGCGCCGACGTTCAGGACCGGCAAGGCGCACGGCGCAGGGTGCGCCGGATCGTTCGTGCTCATCGGATCTGTCTCCGGGCCCTTCGAGGGCGTCGGCGCTCAGCTTGCTGCGCCCCGGACCGGGAGAACAAATACCGATCGTTGATCTGGATCCATCAGGATTTGCGATCGCCCGTCGGGCCTGCGGGCCGGGCGATCCACCGGCGCTCGGCGATCGCAGCGTCGATCTCGTCCTGGAGCAGCTGCAGCACGGTACGGGCCGCGTCGTCGAGCTGGCGACCGGTCAGCCAACCGAGCGCGTAGCCGCGTCGCAGTTCGGGCTCGACGATGCGGGCGCGCACGCGGGTCGGGTCGGTCTCGCGAACCGGCACCGCACACCCGGGCGTGAAGGTGAACCCGGCGCCGCTGCGCTGCAGGGCGCGGATGACGCTCGCCGAATCGTGCTCGTGCACGACGTCGAGCCGCAGGCCGAGCGAGGCCGCGGCTTCCTGCGCCTGACGCCGGATCGCGAATCGGCGCGACTGCATCACCAGCGGGAACCGGACCGCATCGGTCAGCCGGATCGTCGCCTCGTCGGGCTCGCCGGCGGCGGCGCGCGCCGCCCGGCGGCCCGCGCCCGGGGCGCGCAGCCGCTCGCGCACGGCGCCGTCCCGGTCGACGCCGGCGAAGTAGATCGCCTCGGAGGCGACCGGCCGCAGCGTCAGCCACTGCACCTGCGGCGGATCGACCAGCAGGCCGAAGTCGGCGCGCCCGTCGCGGACCGCTTCCTGGACGCCGAGGCTCACCGAGTCGAGGACGAAGACCCGGATGCGAGGATGCCGTTCACGGATGCGGACCAGCAGCGGACCCAGGAGCACCGGCACCAGCAGCCCCGGAAAGGCGAGCGTGACGGTGCCTTCGGGTTCCCCGGCGGGCCGCAGCACCCGCCCGCGCAGCGCGTCGGCCTCCGCCAGCAGTCTCACCGCGTCTTCGTACAGCCTCTGGCCGGCTGCGGTCGGGCGCACGCCGGCGTGCGAGCGCTCGAGCAGCAGCACGCCGAACTCGTCCTCGAGCCGCTTGACCTGCGCGGTCAGCGCCGGCTGGGCGACGAACAGCACGCCGGCGGCCCGCGACAGACTGCCGGCGTCGACGACGCAGACGAAATAGCGGAGCGCGCGCAGGTCCATCGTGACGACAGCTTACGACGGACCCGCGGATCGGACGAATCGCACGGACGTCGTCCTGCTGGCGTCCCAGACGGCGCGCCGGTACGCCCGCCACGCGCGGTACGATCGCCGCACCCCACGGGAGCGCGCCGCCTTGATCGAACGCGACTACGCCTACTTCATGACGATCGTCGCCGAGCGCGGGCTCGGGCGCGCCGCGACCCGGCTCGAGGTGAGCCAGCCCGCGCTCAGCCGCGCGATCCAGCGGCTCGAGGCCCGTCACGGCCAGCGGCTGCTCGAGCGCACCCCGCGCGGCGTCGAGCCGACGGAGGCGGGGCGGGTGCTGACCGCCGCGCTGAGCGCGATCGAACGCCAGGCGAGCGACGCCGATGCACGCCTGACCGACCTCGCCTTCGGGCAGCGCGGCGCGGTCCGCATCGGCGTGGCCTACACGCTCGCCGCGCCGGTCCACGCCGCCCTGTTCCCGAGATTCCTCGAGGACCGGCCCGGCGCGACGCTCAGGCTCGACACCGGTCTCAACTACGACCTGGTGCCCGCACTGGAAGACGGCCGTCACGACTTCGTCGTCGCCGCGGTCCCCGAATGGCACGGCGCGCTGCTCGAAGTGCACCCGCTGCGTCGAGACGAGCTCGTGCCCGTCGCGCGCGAGGGCCATCCGATCTTCCGCGTGCCCGAGCCGACGCCCGAGGACGTGCTCCGGCACCCGCTCGCAGGCTCCGACGCCGGCACCACGTTCTGGCGCCACCTGCGCGACCGCCTGCGGGCCGCCGACCTCGACGTGCCCGGGCTCTCGGTGACCTCGAACTCGTTCGATGCGATCCTGCGCATCGTCGGATCGACCGACTGCATCGCGTTCGCACCACGCGGCCATGTCGACGGGCCCGCGGCCGTCCCGGGCCTGCGGGCGATCCCGGTGCCCGCGCTGACCCATCCCCGCACCATCGGACTGCTGACGCGGCGGGGCGCGGCGCTGTCGTCGGTGGCGATGCGCGCCGCGACGCTCGTCTGCACGGCGTTCGGCGCGGATCCGCTCGCGCCGCCGCAGACTCCACAGACGCTGCAGAACCTGCAGACATAACCGCGACGCAGATCGCGATGCACGCGGCGTCGAACGATGCCGCGCCGCCCGGAGCGTGCGCCTCCGGACACCGGACCCTCTGCTAGCGTCGACGCATCGGCGACCCACCGGGTCGCCCGGAGCGCAACGATGACCGCGGAATCCGAACGCCCCGCCCCGGTGATGGAGGGCTTCCCGCCCCCGCCGCAGTGGCAGGTCACCCCCGAGAACATGATCCGGCTGCCCTGGCTGCGCTGGCTGCAGACCCATCCGTGGTCGCGCAGGCCCAGCGCGCCCGTCTGGCGCGGCCCGGGTCCGGCGACGCCGATGGCGCGGAGCGACCGGCCGCTCGGCGCGATCGCGGTCGAACTCGCGCCGTGGGGCCGCTGCGACCTCGACGCCTACCTGCAGCGCTCCCATGCGGACGCGCTGCTCGTGCTCCACCGCGGCCGCATCGTCCACGAGACCTACCTCCACGGCATGGCGCCGCAGCACCGGCATGCGATCGCATCCGCAACCAAGAGTCTGTTCGGCCTGATCGTCTCGGACCTGGTCGAGACCGGCGTGCTCGATGCCGGCTCCGCGGCGAGCCGCTGGGTCCCGGAACTCGAGGGCACGCCGCTCGGCGAGGCGACCATCGACCAGCTGCTGGACATGCGCGCGTCGTTCCGCTTCACCGACGAGACCCACCAGATCGGCACGCTGCAGGAATCGGTGCTGCAGGCACTGGGCATGCGGCCCCGTCCGCGCGACTACGCCGGCCCCGACGGCGTCTACGCGCTGCTGCGCTCGGCCCGGTCAGCGGGGCCGCACGGCGGCGCCTTCCGCTACGACAACGGCTGCACGGACACGCTCGGCTGGGTCGTGCGTCGCGCCACCGGCCGCTCGCTGGTCGATCTCGTGTCGGAGCGCGTGTGGCAGCCGATCGGCGCGGAGGAGGACGCGGGCTTCGCGCTGGACACGACCCTGGTCGAGTGGGCTGCCGCCGGCCTGAGCGCGACGCTGCGCGACCTGGGCCGCTTCGGCGAGATGGTGCGCAACCGGGGCGTGGTCGGAGGCCGCGAGCTGTTCGCTCCGGCGGTGTTCGACGACCTCGCCCGCGGCGGTGACCGCGCGGCGTTCGCGGCTAGCGTCTCCGAAGCCGGCCTGCCCGGCGGCACCTACCGCCGCCACTGGTGGTGCCGGCACGACCGCTGGGGCGGCATCGCCGCGCACGGTCAGTTCGCGCAGGAGGTCTACGTCGCGCCGCTCGCCGAGGTGGTCATCGTGCAGCTCTCGTCCGACCCCGACACCACCGCCGCCGTGCGGCCGCTGCGGATGGCCGTCTTCGACGCCATCTGCGCGCGGCTCGCCGGCGGCTGAAGGCGAGCCCTCCACGTTCCGTTCGCCCTGCCCGCACTCGGCCCTGCCCGCACACCCATCACCCGACCCATCCGAGGATGCCACCATGACCCTCACGCGCCGCACTGCCATCCGACGCGGCCTGCTGCGATCGACCGCCGCCACGCTCGCCGCGGCCGCCCTGCCCGGCCCGTCGCGGGCCCAGCAGGACTGGCCGAGCCGCCCGATCCGCTTCGTCACCGGCGACGCCGCGGGCGGCCCGCTCGACACCCGACTGCGCGAGCTCCTGACGCCCGTCGCCGCGCGGCTGGGCGCACAGACGATCGTCGACAACAAGCCCGGCGCGGCCAGCCAGATCTCGCACCAGTTCATCGTCACGCAGCCCGCCGACGGCTACACCGTGCTGCTGGCCAATGCGACGATGGCGATCTTCCCGACGCTCTACCGGAAGCTGCCGTACTCGCCCCTGCGCGATTTCACCCCGGTGGCCTTCGGCGGTCTCTCGCCGATCGGGCTCGCGATCCCGGCGAGCCACCCGGCGCGCACCTATGCGGAATGGACCGCCTGGGCGCGCACCCAGAAGGGCAAGCTCAACTACGGCTCGGTCGGCAACGGCGCGGTCGGGCACCTGTACGGCTTCCAGCTCGGCGAGGAGCTCGGCCTGGAGGCCACGCACGTGCCGTACAAGACCGTGGCGCAGTTCCTGCCCGACCTCGGGGCCGGGATCGTCCACTTCGCCATGCTCGACCTGCTCAGCCTGCGGGCGTTCATGCAGAAGGGCGACCTGCGGGTGCTGGCGATCACCGGGGACGAACGCGCGCCCTTCGTCGCCGACATCCCGACCTTCGCGGAGCTCGGACTGCGCGGCTACGACCGGATGGGCTGGTCGGCGTACTACGTGCGCGCGGGCACACCGCAGCCGATCGTCGAGCGGCTGTCCGCGGCGATCAACGAGGTCAACGCGACGCCCGAGTGGACCGCCCGCCGGCTGGGGCTGTGGTCGCTCTGGAAGCCGCTCACACCCGATGCGCTGCGCCAGCGCATCGTCGCCGACACCGAGGCCTGGGGGGCGCTGATCCGCAAGACCGGCGTCTACGCGGACTGAAGGCGCACGCCGATCAGGGACGCTTCGCGACCGACGCGCCGTACCAGATCGGCGAGGTCCAGGCCCGCTCGCGCAGCGTCGCCGGCACGTTCGGCGGCGGCGTCACGCCGCTCTCGACCGCCCAGTGCGTGGACCAGCGCGGGGTCGGGATCTCGAGCACGCGCAGGTAGTAGGTGGCCTGGGCCTTCTCGTCGAACGAGGGATCGGTCCAGGTGCCGATCAGCTCGACCGAGCCGATCGTGTTCGTGTAGCTCGCCCGGGCGACGTCCACCGTCGAGCCCACGTCCGGCAGCTTGCCGGTCTTCGGATCGGGCCGGCGAGCGCCGCTCCAGAGCGCGTCGAACACCTGCTCGGTGCTGCGGCCGTCCCGGGTCGACACCTTGATCACCTGCACCCGGTCGAGGTTGCCCGAGTCCGGGTCCTTGACCGCGTGGATCGCGAAGGTCGGCGCCTTCGCGCCCGCCGGGCGCGCGGGCAGGTCCCCGCCCATCGGCACGCCGCTCGCGTACGCCTGGCGCACCCAGTCGGGCCGCGAAGTCAGGTCGGACGGCAGCGACCAGCCCCCGAAGAAGCGCACGCGGATGCGCACGCCCGAAGTGCCGAAGGTCTCCTTGCGCTGCATCGCGTCGAAGAGCGCGGCCCGCGTGTTCTCCTCGGCCCACACGCCCGTCAGGCCCCCGGGGCTGTTGAAGACCGGCGCGTCGTCGGCGGTGCTCTGCACGGCCGCGCGGCGATCGCCGACGTTGCCGTGGGGTCCCTGGAAGTTGAACTCCTCGGTCGAGGACATGCCGGCGTGGTTGTCGGTGCCGGCCTCGATGCCGTAGCGGAACGGGTTGGCGCCGATCCGCTCGGCGATCTCCTGGCCGACGCCGTACGCCTGGCGCAGGTAGCTGCCGGTGCGGAACTCGCCGACGGTGCGCGTGCCGAGGAGGAAGTTGTAGGTCTCGAAGTCGGCGAACTCGTCGTTCGGCGAGAGCGTCGGATGGGTGTCGCTCGAGCCCTTCTCCTGCACCATCTCGAAGAGCGGCTCGTTCGCCATCCTGCGTTCGGCCCAGGCGCGGGTGATCGGGGCGCCGGAGGCGGTCTTCTGCGCGTCGAACATCCGCCCGCCGCTGATGTTCCCGTTGTGCGGGATGGCGATCACGGGCCGCCCCTGCGCGCGCTCGAGGTCGAGCCAGTTCCACAGCTTCTCGGGGTCCTGCGAGTCGAGCGAAGTGAACGGCAGCGCGGGACCCGCGCCCCGGAAGATCACGCAGCGGTGCAGGTTCAGGTTGCCCGGCGCGGAGGTCCATTCGAATGCGACGAAGGCGGTGAAGCGGCCCGGGTCGTCGAAGCGATCTGCGACCGCCGCGTAGCGCTGCCAGACGCTGCGCAGCATCTTCGGATCCTCGAACTCGTCGATCCGCTGGTTCGCGCCCGCCATCTGCACGAGCTTGCGGAACAGCGCGAAGCGCGCCATCGGGTTCGGGTCGTTGAGCTGGCGGTTCCAGTCGGTGCCGGCGAAGGCGCCGTTCGGATCGGCCGCCTCGGGGATCACCCCGAGGTACTCGGAATGGTCGGTCAGCGCGAGGAAGTCGAGCGGCGCCTTGCGGCGGATCGCGTTGCCCCGGTACTGCAGCGTGTCGCCGCGGGCCCAGCGGTGGGCGTCCTCGGGCGAGAGCCGTGTGGCCAGCGCAAAGGCGTCGGCCGACCAGCTGCTGTGCAGGTGAAGGTCGCCGAAGTAGGCGCTGCGATCCGGGTTCGGCGCGGGCCGCGCGGGCGCGGCCGGTCGTGCCGACGGTGCCGCGCCGGTGCCCGGCAAGGTCGACGCCGGGGCCGCCGACCCGACCGGGCGGTCCTGCGGCAGGCAGGCCGCCAGGACGGCCGCCGGGATCGCCAGCAGCGCCGCTCGGCGCGCGACGATCGAGGCGGGGCGGCTCGCCCCGGCGGGGGCGTCCGGCCTCGAACGGGTCGTGATGGGTCGCGTCTTCATGGGATCACCACTCTCCCCGGTCGATGCGCGGGATCCGCCCGTCTACAGCGCGGCGAGCGCGCCTTCGAGCGCGTCACCGAACTGCGCCGCGTCGTCGGCCGACACGCACAGCGGCGGATTGACCCGGAGCACGTTCTTGTACTGCCCGCTGCGCCCGACGATCACGCCCCGCTCCCGCAGGCCTTCCTGCACGCGAGCGGCCGAGGCATCGTCCGGCACGCGGGTCCGATGGTCGGCGACGAACTCGATGCCGCGCATCAGCCCCATGCCGCGGACCTGGCCGATCACCTCGTGGCGCCGGGCGGCGCGCGCCAGCGCCTCGCCGAACAGCGCGCCGACCCTATCGGCGTTGGCCTGCAGCCCCTCGTCGGCGATCGCCCGCAGCACCGCGCGGCCGGCCGCGCAGCCCATCGGATTGGCCCCGTAGGTGTTGAAGAACTTGCGTTGCGCCATCGATTCGGCGACATCGCGGCGCACGATCAGCGCGGCGATCGGAAAGCCGTTGCCGATGCCCTTCGAGATCACGATGGCGTCGGGCACGATGCCCTCCTGCTCGAACGCCCAGAACGTCTTTCCCGTGCGCCCGAAGCCGGTCTGCACCTCGTCGGAGATGTACAGCCCGCCGGCCGCGCGGACGATCTCCGCGGCCCGACGCTGGTAGCCCTCGGGCATCGGGATCACGCCGCCGTAGCCCTGGATCGGCTCGACGATCAGGCCGGCGACCGCGCCGCTGGTCGACGAGTCGATGACGCGGCGGATGTCGTCGACGTAGCCGTCGACGTCGTCCTTGTAGGCCCCGCGGTACAGGTCCGGGTTGTGCACGTGCACGTAGCCCGGGGCACCCGCCAGCGGCTGGTGGCACAGCGCCAGACCGCTCGCGGCCATCGTGCCGAAATGCATGCCGTGATACGAGTTTCGCAGCGTCAGCAGATCGAAGTGCCCGGTGTACAGGCGCGCCACCAGCACCGCGAGGTCGATCGCCTCGGCGCCGCTGTTGACGAGGTGCACCACCCAGTCCTGACTCTTCGGCATGGTGGCGACCAGCTCCTCGGCGAACTGCGCGGCGCCGGGGTGGTGGTACATCGTGGTGACGTGCTGGATCGTCTGCATCTGCGCGGTCATCGCGGCGCTGACGCCCGGATGCGCGTAGCCGACGCTGATGCACAGGTTCTGCGCGAGGCAGTCCAGGTAGCGCTTGCCGTCGGCGTCCCAGACGTGCGCGCCTTCGCCGCGCTGCAGCAGCAGCGGACGCTCGAACGCGGTGAACGTTCGCAGCGACGGCGACAGGAAGCGGTGCCTGCGCTCGGCGGTGCGGTCGTAGTCCCAGTCGAGGTCGATGTCCATGAGGCGTCCGGCGGTGTGTGAGGGCTGCCGATGATGAATGCCGTCACGGGGCACTCGGCGCGGGTTACCTGGACTGGTACCATCGATCGAAAGTTCTGGATCCATCGGAACGCCGACCGCCGCGTTCGTACTCACCTGCCCCCAACCGTTCGTGCCGCGCTCCGCATCGTCGTCCGCCCGCGGCGCCCCGCGCTGGGCCGCCCTCCTGCCGCTCGACCGGGAGGCCGTGGCGCCCCTGCAGGCGCAGCTTCGCGCCGGACTGGTGAGCGCCATCGCGTCGCGCGTGCTGCCGCCCGCTGCACGGCTTCCCTCGACCCGCGATCTCGCCGAACAGCTCGGCGTCGCCCGGAACACCGTGGTCCTGGTGTACCGCACGCTGGCCGAGGAAGGCTGGCTGCTGGCGTCGGCGCGCAGCGGGCATGCGGTGAACCCGGCAGCGGCGGACATGCCGGTGCCGGTCGGCTGGCGACGCGAGCACGAGCCCGCCGCGGGCGCACAGGCGGGCGCGGGACCCGTCGACTGGTCGGCGCGGCTGGGCGCCGGTGTGCGCGCGATGCCGCAGGTCGCCAAGCCGCGCGATGGGCTCGCCCTCCCCTACCCGTTCGTCTACGGCGAACTCGACCCCGCGGGCTTTCCGCTGCGCGCCTGGCGCGAGGCGTCCCGGCTCGCGCTGAGGCCGCAGGCGGTGCGGGGCTGGGCGGCGGACCGCATCGACGCCGACGACCCGGAGCTGGTCGAGCAGATCGCGCAGCGCCTTCTGCCGCGCCGGGGCATCCGCACCACGCCCGACCGGATCCTGGTCACGCTGGGCGCGCAGCAGGCCATCTCGCTGGTGGCCGCCACGCTGGCACGCGGCGGCGCGACGGTCGGCCTGGAGTCTCCGGGCTATCCGGACGCGTGGAACACCTGGACGCTGCACGGGGCTCGCACGCTGGCGCTGCCGCTCGACGACGCAGGGCTGCGGGTGTCGACACGGTTCGCCCGCTGCGACGTCGTGCAGGTCTCGCCCAGCCACCAGAATCCGACCACGGTCACCATGCCGCCGGCGCGCCGGCGCTCGCTGCTGCAGGCCGCGCTCGAGCACGACCTGATCCTCGTCGAGGACGACTACGACAGCGAGCTCGCATTCGACGGGGGCGCCAACGCAGCCATCAAGGCGATGGACGAGGACGAGCGCGTCGTCTACGTCGGGAGCCTGTCGAAGACGCTCGCGCCCGGGCTGCGACTCGGCTTCCTCGTCGGAGCGCCGCCGCTGGTCGCCGAGGCGCGCGCGATCCGGCGCCTCACGGTGCGCCACCCACCGGCCAACAACCAGCGCGCGCTCGCCGGCTTCATCGCACTCGGCCATCACGATGCCGCGGTCCGCCGGCTGGTGCGAACGCTCGCGGAGCGCAGCGCCGTGCTGTGCGACGCGCTGCGCCGGCACCTGCCCCGGCTGCGCTTCGAGCCGCCCGCCGGGGGTTCGTCGCTGTGGGCGCTCGCGCCCGGGGGCACCGACGTCGACGCGGTCGCCCGATACGCGCTGCGCCGCGGGGTCGTGTTCGACGCGGGCGGGGTCTTCTGGCGCGGCGTGCGCGGCGCGCCGCG
This sequence comes from Burkholderiales bacterium, assembly GCA_003818495.1. Taxonomy (GTDB): domain Bacteria; phylum Pseudomonadota; class Gammaproteobacteria; order Burkholderiales; family Burkholderiaceae_E; genus UBA4615. The sequence continues at coordinate 6,895 of RPRK01000070.1, read as the reverse complement.
CACCGGCCTGCGTCTGGGCTTCGGATCGATCGCGGTCGAGCGCATCGAGCCGGGCATCCGCGAGCTCGCCCTCGCGTTCGCCGAGGCCGAGGGAACGCGAGCCATTCGCGCCCGGCGGCACCGGGACTGACCGGGCCTCGCCTCGAGGACAGCGCCGATGCCTGGAATCGCACACGGCGCCGGTACGGCCGGGCATCATCTTTCCTTCGCCGCCTGTCGAAATCGACCGACCTCGCGTGTCATCCCATCGAGAGGCGATCAGGAGGGCGCATCCCGCGCCCCCGCCCCTCGATCCACACACGACGAAAGGATGTCGACCATGCAGTACATGCTGATCTTCACCGAGACCGAGAGCGAATTCGCCAAGCGCAACGACCCGGCGCAGGCAGGCGCCTACTGGGGTGGCTGGAGCGCCTACATCGCGGCGCTGGCGCAGGCCGGCATCATCGTCAACGGCGACGGCCTGCAGCCCCCGCACACCGCCACCACGGTGCGCGTGCGGGACGGCAAGCGACTGGTGCAGGACGGTCCCTTCGCCGACGCGAAGGAGCAGCTCGCCGGCTACTTCGTGATCGAGGTGCCCGACCTCGACACGGCGCTGGACTGGGCGGCGCGCGCCCCTGCGGCCTCGAGCGCCTCGGTCGAGGTCCGGCCGGTCATGCCGCCGATGGCGCCGCCGGCTGCCTGAGCATGCGGGACGCGCGACGCGCGGCGGAGACGGCGGCGCGCGCCTCCTACGGTCGACTGCTGTCGATCCTGGTCGCGCGCTCCCGGGACATCGCAGCCTCGGAGGACGCGCTCTCCGAGGCCTTCGTCGCGGCCTTGCGGACCTGGCCCGAGACCGGCGTACCGGACAACCCCGATGCCTGGCTGATGACCGCGGCGCGCAACACGCTGCGCAACGCGGCGCGGCATCGGAGCGTGGTCGACGCGTCGGCGATCGAGCTGGCCCTGCTGCACGACGGCTTCGCACCCGAGGTGCCGGACCTGCCCGACGACCGGCTCAAGCTGCTGTTCGTCTGTGCCCACCCCGCCATCGACGAGGCCATCCGCACGCCGCTGATGCTGCAGACGGTGCTGGGCCTCGACGCGGTGCAGATCGGTTCGGCCTTCCTCGTCGCACCGGCCACGATGGGGCAGCGGCTGGTGCGCGCGAAGGCCAAGATCCGCGACACGGGGCTGCGCTTCGAGCTGCCGAGCGCCGAGGACATGCCGGAACGGCTCGGCGACGTGCTCAATGCCGTCTACGCGGCCTACGGCACCAGCTGGGACACGGTCGCCGGCGCCGATCCGGGTGCGGGGGACCTGGCGGGCGAGGCGCTCTTCCTCGGGCGCCTGCTCGTGTCGCTGCTGCCCGCCGAGCCGGAGGCACGCGGCCTGCTGGCGCTGATGCTGTACTGCGAGTCCCGACGGGCGGCCCGGCGCGACGCCGAGGGTCGCTTCGTGCCGCTGGCGCGACAGGACGCACGGCTGTGGTCGCGCGACATGATCATCGAGGCCGAAGGCCAGCTCACCGCGGCGTCGCGGTCGGGCGTGTTCGGCCGCTACCAGTGCGAGGCCGCGATCCAGTCTGTGCACGCGCAGCGTCCGATCACCGGCCGCACGGAGCACGCGGCGCTCGCGACGCTCTACGGCCTGCTGGCCGAACGGGCGCCGAGCGCGGGCGTCCTGGTCGCACAGGCTGCCGCGCGGCTGGACGCCGGCGAGCCCGGGCAGGCGCTCGGGATCCTGCGTCGACTCGTCGCCGCCGAGGTCGCGGGCTACCAGCCCTACTGGGTCACGCTCGCCATGTCGCTGGCCGCGACCGGCGACCGGCCGGCCGCCACCGAGGCGATGCAGACCGCGATCACCCTGACCCGGGACCCTGCGGTCCGAGAGTTCCTCGCCGGCGCGCTCGACGCCTGATCAGCCGTCGAGCCGGATCCCCGCTGTCTTCACCACCTTCGCGTTGCGCTCCACCTCCGACGCCAGGAACGCGGCCGCGTCCTCCGCGCTCCCCGAACCCGGCACGATGCCCGTGCTCTCCAGTCGCGTCCGGACCTCCGCCGACTCCAGGATCTTCCGGATCTCGGCATTGAACCGCTGCACCAGCTCGCGCGGCGTCTTGGCCGGGGCCAGCACCATCGACCAGGTGTTCGCGGTGAAGGGCACGCCGCCCTCGCCCATCGTCGCGACATCCGGGTAGCCGCCCAGACGCTTGTCGTTGGCGATGCCGAGCGAGCGGATGCGACCTGCGCGCACCTGCGGCACCAGGGACAGCGGCGTGTCGAACATCAGCTGGATCTGCCCGCCGCCCAGGTCGGTGAGCGCGGGCTGCGTGCCCTTGTACGGCACGTGCTGCATCTTCAGCCCGTGCTGCGCCATGAACTGCTCCATCGCGAGGTGGGCGGCCGCGCCCTGCCCGCTCGAGCCGAAGTTGAACTGTCCGGGGCGCGCGCGCACGTACTCGACGAGCTCGGCCGAGGTGGTCGGCGGGAAGCCCGGATGCGCGCACAGGATCAGCGGCGCGATGCCGGTCAGCGCGACCGGCACGACGTCGGCCTGCGCGTCGAAGGCCATCTTCGGATAGAGCGACGGGTTCGCCGAGTGCGCGGCGATGACGGTGGTCAGCGTATAGCCGTCCGGGGCCGACTTCACCAGCATCTCGGTGCCGATCATGCTGTTGGCGCCGGGCTTGTAGTCGAAGACCACCGGCTGGCCCAGCGCGCGGCCCAGCGGCTCGCCGACGGTGCGCGCCATGTTGTCGGTGAAGCCGCCGGGCGTGTAGCCGACGATCATCCGGATGGGCTTGTTCGGCCAGCCCGCGGGCTGCGCGCGCACGCGCGGGGCGGCCGCGAGCAGCGCGGCTGCCGGCAGCGCGCCGACGAGCGCGCGGCGGGCGATCGAGGCGGGGCGTTCGCCCTGCGGTACATCGGACGCGGACGCGGCGGCGCCCTTCGGACGGAAGCGGGTCATCTGGCTGTCTCCTCTCGTGTCGGTCGTGCCCGAGGACCGGAGGACCGGCCGCAGGGGGCGCGGCGGGCTCGTGCCGCCGTCGCCCTCATGCTACCGCCGACGACGCCGCGTCGGATACCAGGCGTTCAGCGCCGGTAGGCCTGGACCGTCTCCTGCGCCGTCTCCTGCAGGTGACGCGCGACGGCCGGCTCGAGGCCCGCGGTGAACGTCGCGCCGACCGGGCTGATGCCGTACACCGACGCGATGATGGTCGCCGCAGTCAGGTAGGAACCGGCCGGGCTCGGATGCCGCTTGTCGGCGACGTACAGGTTCAGATCGGGGCGCTTGGCGATCGAGCGCGCGAACGCGAGCCCGGCGGGAATGACGTGCGCGCGGTTGAGGCGGCCCGCCTCGGTGTACGCGTCGGCCAGGCCCTGCGTCATCTGGGGCTTGTCCTGGTAGGCCCAGGTCATCAGGAACATCGGCTCGACACCGTTGCGCCTGAGCGTGTCCGAGTGCTTCTTCGCGAACTCGAAGAAGACCGGGCGCAGCTGCGGATGGACCGGGCACTGGCTGCAGTCCATCAGCATCGCCGCGTCGAACTGCCGGCCGGGCGGATTGAAGCGGATCTCGTTGTCGCCGACGAACGAGTAGCGGCCGATCTGGTCGGGCTTCATGTAGGCGGCGACGTCGTGCCAGTCGATGCCCGAGCCGCTGATGGTCAGCGAGGTCGCCCGGTGGGCGGCGCGCTTGGGGTCGGGCAGCGTGCGCGCGATCTGCAGCACCATCGTGTGCAGGCTGTTGTTGTAGTACATGAAGCTGTTGCCGACGTACAGGATCGAGCGCGGCGGGTTGTCGGTGCCGGCGCGCTGCGGCACCTCGGGCACGGGCATCATCGACGAGCAGGCGGACAGCAGCAGGGCCGCCGCGGCAGCGGCGAGGCGGGACGTCAGGGTCAGGCGCACAGGGGTTCTCCACGGGGTCCGGCTCGGTCGGCCGGTGGCGGATGCTAACGCGCCGGTCCGCCCGCCGGGCGAGCCCGTTCCATGGCTACCACGCGCCCTCGGCCATCCGGCCGATTGCCGGGTCGCGGCAGGGTGACTATGCTTTTGGTGATGGGAGCCATCGACACAAACGCTAGGGTCACCGACAGCATCGACAGGCTGAATGCCGACGTCAACGCTCGTCTCGACAAGGTGGACGCGAACCTGGCCGCCCGCATTGCCGAGTCGAAGACCGACCTGCTCAAATGGATGCTGGGCGCCCTCACCGCCCAGACCGCGCTGCTGGCCGGCATCGTCAAGCTGCTCTGAACCGGCCGGCCCTCGCCGGATCAGTCGATCACGATCACGTCCTCGCCCGGCGGCTCCGCATACAGCCGCTCGACCCACGCCGCCCGCCGCTCCAGCCCCGCGCGCTGGTTCACGTAGCCCTTGTCGGTCATCTCGTTACCGTCGACCGACGGCGGCTCGGTCAGCAGCATCACCCGGCCCACGCGGCCGCTCGAGCCGCCGGCCGCGGCGTTCATCGCGCGCAGGCCCTCGCGGATGCGCGCGATGACCGCGGGATGCCGCACCAGCGTGTCGACCTCGGCCTCGGGCAGGCCCGCGACGACGCGGCATGCCGCCACGTTCAGCCAGGCGAGCAGACCCACGTAGTGGCGGTCCTGGCCGGCGACCAGCGCGTCCTGCACGACCGGCGAGGCCGCGGCGATCGAGGTCACGCGCAGCGTGCCGACGTGCACGAAGGTGCCCGAGGTCAGCTTGAAGTCCTCGACGACACGCCCCGCGAACACCAGGCCCTCGGCCGGGTCCGAAGGATCCACGAAGGTGGCCGCGTCGCCGATCAGGTAGAAGCCTTCGTCGTCGAACGCCCTGGCCGTCAGCTCCGGCTGGCGGTGATAGCCCTTCATCACGATCGGGCCGCGGATGCGCAGCTCGTACTTGCCGCCGACGGGCACGAGCTTGAGGTCGATCCCCGGGTACGGCAGCCCGATCAGGCCGACGCGCTCGGTGTTCCAGTAGGTCGAGGTCGCGGTCGGGGCGGTCTCGGTGCAGCCCCAGCCGGTGACCATCACGATGCGCCGGCCGGTATGGCGGATCGCGAGGGTCTGCAGCCGACGGTACAGATCGTCGGGCAGCGTCGCGCCACCGTAGCCCATCAGCCGCAGCCGCGAGAAGAAGTGCGCGGCGAGCGCCTCGTCGGCCTCGAGCGCGGTGGCGAGCATCGCCCAGGCGGCCGGCACGTTGCTCATGTAGGTCGGCGCGACCTCGCGCAGGTTGCGCACCGTCTCGTCGAACTGCCCGGGCACCGGGCGGCCGTCGTCGATGTGCAGCGTGCCGCCGTCGGCCAGCACCGGATTGAACAGCGCGTTGCCGCCCATGGTGTGGTTCCACGGCAGCCAGTCGAGGAGCTGCGGCGGCGGGTCGGAGGGATCGCGCGGCCGGCACTGCAGGTACATGACGAGGTTCGCGCACATCATCCGCTGCGTGTTCGGCACGGCCTTCGGCATGCCGGTCGAGCCGGAGGTGAACAGCAGCTTGCCGACGGTCTCGGGGCCGACGCCGGCCAGGCGCTCGGCGACGGCGCCGGTCGGGCGCGTGGCGACGAGGGTGTCCCACGCGAGACTGGGCAGGCCGGTCGGCGCGCGCTCGACGTGCACGACGGTGACGCCCGTGAGGTCGAGCGCGGCGAGCGCGCGCTCGAAGGGCGGGCCGTCCTGCACGAACACCAGGCCGGGCCGGACCAGCCCGAACACGTGGCGCAGCTTGGCGTGGTCGCGGCTCACCAGCGAGTAGGCGGGCGAGACCGGCGCGGCGGGAGCGCCGACCTGCATCGCGGCCATCGTCAGCAGCGCATGCTCGAGCGAGTTGGCCGACAGGATCATCACCGGCCGATCGGGTCCGAGATCGAGGTCGATCAGCGCCTGCGAGACCGCGTCGACCGTGGCCAGCGCCTCGCCGTACGACACGCGGCGCCATGCGCGATCGGGGCCCCGCCGCTGCGCGAGCCAGGTCCGCTCCGGCGCCTCGGCACCCCAGCGGCGCAGCAGGCCGGGCACGTGATCGGGATACGGGTTCAGCGGCAGCCGCGAGCGCATGACGATCGTGCCGTCGTCGCGGCGCTCGACCGCGATGTCGCGCTCGGGCCAGGGAATGTGGCGGAAGGGCGGCAGCAGCGCGTTCATCGCGTGGCTCCCGCGCCCATGAAGCCGAACAGGTGCCCGGCGACCTTGCGCATCTGGATCTCCTCGGAGCCTTCGGTGATCCGGTACCGGCGATGGTGGCGGTAGATGTGCTCGAACGGCTTGTGACGCGAGTAGCCCAGGCCGCCGTGCACCTGCATCGCACGGTCGGCGGCCTCGCAGCACAGCCGGTTCGCCCAGTAGTTGCACATCGACACGCGGTCGGACAGCTTCGTCTCGACCTCGGGCTTGGGCATGCGGTCCATCTCCCATGCGGTCTTGCGGATCAGCAGCCGCAGCATCTCGATCTGCGTGGCGAGCTCGACCAGCGGGAACTGGATGCCCTGGTTCGTCGACAGCGGACGGCCGAAGGGCTTGCGGGCGTTCGCGTAGGCGACCGACTCGCGCACGCAGAAGTCCGCCGCGCCGAGGCTCGAGGCCGCCTGCCGGATGCGGTTCTCGTGGACGAAGTGCTGCGCCACGCGCAGGCCGGTGTCGAGGCCGGCGACGATCGCGTCGTCGGGCACCCACACGCCGGTGAAGCTGACCCGCGGATGGTCGGTCGGCATGTTGAAGGTCCAGAGGTATTCCTCGACCTTGAGCCCCGGGGTGTCGGTCGGCACGGCGAACGCGGTGATGCCCCGCGCCTGCCCGGCCTCGCCGCTGGTGCGCGCGAAGGTCAGGCAGTGCGAGGCGGTGTGCATGCCGGTGGTCCACATCTTCTCGCCGTCGATGCGCCAGCCGGCCACGCCGCCGCGCACCTCGGGCACCGCGCGG
>RPRK01000069.1 GCA_003818495.1 Burkholderiales bacterium | reverse complement strand
GGCAACGATCCGGTCCGCCGCCGCGAGGCGATCGGCCATCAGTCGGCCGGCGCGACCCTTCGACGCCCCGATTCCCCCGGAGACGGCCGCCCCTCGCGGGCAGGCGGGCACACTCGGTCGCTCGATGGACCGCACCGAACAGCGCCGCTATTCACGTCTCGCGACCCGACTGGACGCCCTGGTTCGGGCGAACGGCGTCGTCGCGCGCGTCCAGGTCCGCGACTACTGCCTGAACGGCCTGCTGGTCGTCCCCGTCGAGCCGTCCGATCAGGTCGCGGCGGCGACCCTTATGCGGGGTCTGGTGGTGGATGTGGAACTGGACGGCGGTCCGGTCCTGCGGGCGGTGGTCGCCCGGGCCGACGATGCCGGCCTCGGCCTGCAGGTGTCGTCCCTGCCCGAGCAGGCGGTCGCCGCGCTGAACGCCGCTGCCGTCCCGGCCGCCGTCGCTCCGGCGTCCGCCGAACGTTCCAACCCCGTCGCCTCGGCGGCCCGGCAGGCGATGCAGCGCGACTGCCAGCGCCAGCTCGCGGCCTCGCTGAATGCCGCGCTGACCGCGTTCCTCGCCACGCTGCCGGCCGCGCTCGACGCGGCGGTCGACACGCTCGAGGGCGTGACGCTGCGCAGCGCCTTCGCCGGGGCCGCGCACCGGGTGCATCGAGATCGGGCCGAGATCGCGTCGCGCTTCGACACCGCGCTGCGCGAGGCGATGCGGCATCCCAACCGTCGCGGCAGCCCGGTGGCGTTCGACGAGACGCCGCCCGCGCTGGCCCTGGTCGACGAGGAGCAGTTCGAGGAATGGCTGAGCCTGTCCGCCGTCGTCCAGCGGATCGAGTCGGACCAGAGCCTGCCCCTCGCCGACCTGCGCCGGCGGTACGGGGCGCTGCGCGTGCTGCCGCTCGACCGCGTCAGCGATCCGTTCGGTCCTGAGGCGATCATGCGGGCGTTCCAGCAGGCGATCGAGCCGCTGGAGCTGCCCACCCGGGTGCGCGCGATCGTCTTCCAGACCTTCGGCGATGCGTTCCGGGAGCGCTGCGGGGCGCTGTACGAGGCCCTGAACCAGATCCTGGCGCCCCTCGACACGCCGCAGACGCTGCGCCGCGTCGTGCGCCGCGCCCCGCGCCCGCGTGCGGACCCGCAGGGCACCGAGGCCCCGCGGGCCACCGAGGCCGCGGCCACGGCGGCCGGTCCGGCCGGCCCCGCGGCACGGACCTCGCAGCGGTCCGCGACGGCGGCGCAGCGACCGGCGGCCGCGGGAACGACCGCCGTCGACACCCGCAGCCTGCTCGATCTGATCGGGCGGCTGCGCGTCGACGGGGGCACGCCGCAGGCCCGAGAGGCTTCGGGCGGCGCCACCGCCGCGGACGCACCGGCGCCGGTACCGGCCGATCCGAGCGCGTTGCCCGGTCTGCTCGATGCGCTGCTGGCCGCCGCCAGCGCGCCCGCGACGGGGGATGCCGGCCCCGCGCTCAGCGAGCGGCTGTCGCCCGCGCTGGCCGCGCTGGCGCTCGCGCCCGCGCAGCGTCGGACGATCGAGTCCGCGACCGGTCTGATCGGCCGCGCGCTGTCCGAGCCCGATGCGGACTCCGTGATCCGCCGTCTGCTGCGGCGCCTGGAGGCCCCGCTGCTGCGGCTCGCGCTGCGTGATCCGAGCTTCCTGGAATCGCGCGAGCACCCGGGCCGACGGCTCGTCGACCTGATCGAACAGTGCTCGATCGCGACCGACGATCACGGTCGCTTCGAGGATCCGAAGCTCGACCGGCTGCTGGGCCGGATGGTCGAGCGGGTGGCGGCCGACGCGGGTCGCGATCCGGCACTCCTCGAGCGCAACGCCCGGCTGCTCGAGCGCCTGCTCGGACCGATCCGCGACGCACGTCGACGCCGGGTCGAGCGTCTGCAGCAGGCGTTCGAGGCCCGCGAGGGCATCCGCGCCGCGCGGCGCCGCGTCGACGCGGCGATCGCATACCGCCTCGGTGCGCGGCCGGTGCCGGCCGCGGTGCAGGCACTGCTCGAGGTCGGCTGGACCCAGCACCTGACGCTCGTCGAGATCCGGGGCGACGCGACGGCGGGGGCCGGTGCGCGCGCCGTCGAGACGCTGGTGCGCCTGGTCGACGCGCTGTCGGGCGACCGGGGCATCGATCCTGCGCAGGCGCGCGCCCTGCTTCACGCCGAGGTCGAGCCGACCCTGCGGGCCGTCGGCACCGAACCCGATCGGATCGACGCGTGTCTGTACGGTCTCTCGGCGGCGCTCGATGCGCTCGAGCGACAGGAGCCGGTCGTCGAGATGGGCCTGCTTCCGTCGCCGCCGACCGAGCCCGAGCTCGCGGAGGCGGACCTCGCGTTCACGCGTCGCCTGTGCGTCGGCGACTGGTGGTGGCTCGACGAAGGCGACATGACGCGTGCGATGCAGCTGGTGTGGACCAGCACGCCGCCGCGCGCCTGCGGCTTCGCGAGCCGCTCGGCGAGCGAACGCCACGAGCTGACGCTCGGTGCGTTCGCGCGCGCGGTCGAATCGGGCCGGATGCGCCCCTGCACCGACCGCGACCGCCCGCTGCTCGAGCGCTCCGAGCTCGACCTGCTCGACGAGGGCTGGCAGGCGCTGCGCCAGCGCACCCAGTGCGATCCGGTCACCGGGCTGCCGAACCGCCGCGCCTTCCTGCATCTGCTCGCCCGCTCCGAAGGCGGTGCGACGGCCCATGCGGACGAGCGCTGGATCGGACTCGTGCAGTTCGACACGCTGCGGATCGTCGGCGCGCGCTGCGGCGTCGATGCGGCCGAATCGCTGCTGCGCGAGCTCGTCGCGCGGACCCGCGAGGCGCTCGGACCCGATGCACGGCTGGCGAGCCATGGCGACGATACGCTCGCGTTCGCGGTGCCGGCCCGCGGGGACGCGGACGGCGAGGCGGTCGCGGCGGCCCTGCTCGAGCGGCTGCGCGACCATCCGTTCGAGCACGGCGCGGAGCGCTACCGGATCGGCGTGCACGTCGGCCTCGCACGGTTCGCCGCGGGGCGACTCGAGCCCGAAGAGGCGATCGGCCGGGCCGAGTCCGCCTGCGCCGCGGCACGCGAGCAGGGCCGCAACCGCGTCCAGATCCACGAGCGCAGCAGCCGCGAGCTGCGCAGCCAGGAGTCGCTCACCGACTGGGCGGGCCGGCTCGATCGGCTGCTCGAAGGCGACGGGCTCTACCTGCGGTGCCAGCGGATCGAGCCGATCGGCGACGACGCGACCCTCGTGCCGTACTACGAGGTGCTGCTCGGCATCGAGTCGGCCGGCGGTGCCGCGGACCCGATGCAGTTCGTCTCCACCGTCGAGCGGCTCAAGCGCTCGCACGAGCTCGACCTGTGGGTGATCCGCCGCACCTTCGACTGGATCGATGCCAACCCCGTCGCCTTCGACGCGATCGGCGGCTTCGCGATCAACATCTCGCCGCGCTCGCTCGACAGCCCCGAGATCCTGCGCTGTCTGCACGAGCGCCTCGGGCGGCTCGGCCCGGACGCCGCCAAGCTGACCTTCGAGCTGACCGAGAGCTCCGCGATCGAGTGCTACGGCGCCGCGCAGGACTTCATCCGGCAGGTCCGCCGCCATGGCTGCCGACTGTCCCTCGACGACTTCGGCAGCGGCTTCGCGTCGTACGCGCACCTGAAGAACCTCCGCACCGACGCGATCAAGATCGACGGCTCCTTCGTGCGCGACATCGCGACGAACCCCGACGACCTGGCCATGGTGCGTTCGATGCACGAGGTCGCCCGTTCGCTCGGCATGCGCACCGTCGCCGAGTACGTCGAGACGCACGAAGTGCTCGAGATCCTCCGCACGCTCGGCATCGACTACGCCCAGGGCTGGGCCATCCATGCGGCGGGCCGCATGGACGAGCTCGCCGAGGCCCCGGACACCGTGACGATGCCGCCCCGGGGAACCGACGCCTCGCAGGCGTCCGACGCGGCCACGACGCCGCCTGCGTCCGATGGGTCCGGTGGGTCCGATGCGCGCTCGTCCGCCGTCGACGGGACCGCGCACCCGAGTCAGTCCAGCCGGTAACCCTCGGCCGGCAGCACCCGCCAGCTGCCGTCGCCGGGCAGCTCCAGCACGTCGGCATGGAAGCGCACGACCCCGGCCCGGTGGCTGACGCTGACCGGCGTGCTGCGCGTCTCGGCGAGCGCGCGGTACAGGCGCTCCTCGTTGGCCGCGTCGAGCGCGCTGGTCGCCTCGTCGAGCATCGCGTAGCGCGGCTCGGCGAGCAGCACCCGTGCGAAGGCCAGCCGCTGCTGCTCGCCGATCGACAGCACCTTCGCCCAGTCGTGCACCGCGTCGAGTCCGCCGACCCGATCGGCCAGCTCGCCCAGGTTGACCTGCGCGAGCAGTGCATGCAGCCGCGCATCGGCGATCCGTGCGTCGTCGACCGGGCGGTCGCGGCGCGGATACAGCAGCTGGTCGCGCAGCGTGCCGAGCGCCATGTACGGCTGCTGGGGCAGGAACATCAGGTGCTCGGGTCCGGGACGTTCGATGCGCCCGTGACCGGCGGTCCACAGGCCGGCCACCGCCCGCAGGAGCGAGCTCTTGCCGCCACCGCTGCCGCCGGCGATCAGCAGGCCGCGGCCCGGCTCGACGGCGATCGTCAGGTCGACGAACAGCGTGCGCGAGCGGTCGGGCGTGGTCAGCGTCACGTGCTCGAGCACCAGCCGGTGCCCGTCGGCGCGCTCGATCCGCGGCCCGTCGGGCTCGACCCGGTCCGCCGGCACCCCGCCCACCAGCCGGGTGCCCGCCTCCGTGCCGTCGGCCCGCGCGTCGAGCGAGCGGGCGAAGCCGTAGAGTCGGTCCACCCCCGCCGACAGCCGGCTCAGCCCCTCGAAGTGGTCGACGACGACGGTCATCGCCGCGAGGATCGCGGTGAACGCGCCGCCCGCCTGCACCGCGCGCCCGACCTCGAGTTCGCCCGACAGCACGCGCGAGGCGATGATCGCGCTGGGCAGCACGATCGTGAGGAAGCTGAACGTGTACTGGAACAGGTTGAGCCCGAACTGCGTGCGGATCAGCCGCCGCCAGTTCGCGAAGACCTCCTCGAAGCGGCCCTTGACGCGGGCGGCCTCGTCGGCCTCGCCGTGCGAGAACGCGATCGGCTCGGCGTGCTCGCGGATGCGCACCAGCCCGAAGCGGAAATCCGCCTCGCGCCGCAGCTGACGGAAGTTCAGCCCGACCAGCGGCCGGCCGAACACCGTCATCGTGACCACGGTGCCGAACACGGCGTAGCCCACGAGGAAGTACACCATCGTGTGCGAGATCGACCACAGCACCGCCACGAAGGCGACCAGCTGGATCGTGGCGCCGACCGCGACCGTCAGGAAGTACAGCGACTGCTGCGTGAAGGTGGCGACGTCCTCGGCGATGCGCTGGTCCGGGTTGTCGATGTCCGCGACCGGACCGAGCGTGTAGTACGCGCGGTTGTGCAGCCATGCGTCGACGAACCGATGCGTCAGCCAGCGCCGCCAGTGCACGCCGAGGGTGTCGCGCACCCAGTAGTAGGTGGCCCAGATCGGGACCGCCACCACGAGCAGGCCGAGCGTCCATCGGATCGATGCCCAGAAGCGTTCGCCGTCGCGCGCGGCGAGCGCCGAGGTCAGCTCGCCGCTCTGGTGGACGAACTGCAGGTTGAAGGCGGTCTGCCCGAGCAGCAGCACCGCCAGCAGCGCGACCAGGACACCGGCACGCCAGCGCTCCTCGGACCGCCAGTAGGGACTCGCGATCGCGCGGAAGCGCCGCCAGCGCCGCAGGTCGAAGCGCGCCTGCCCGATGGCGCCGTCCCCGTCGGCCGTCGCCGCCGTGCCGCGTGGCGCGTCGATGGCGGACAATACCGGTCGCCCCTCACGGTCCGCGGACCCCCTCATGCCCCCGTCACCCGTCGATCTCGGCATCGTCGAAGGCTACTACGGCCGCCCCTGGAGCTGGTCCGAGCGCGCGCGGGTCGTCACCCGCATCGCGCCGGCCGGCTACCGCTTCTTCCTCTACGCGCCGAAGGCGGCGACTGCGCTGCGCCGCCGCTGGCGCGAGCCGATGGTCGACGACGAGCTGGAACCGATGGCCGCCTTCGCCCGGCACTGCCGCGCACTCGGCGTGCGCTTCGGCGTCGGCCTGAGTCCGAGCGACTTCGACGCCGCCCCCGGATCGTCCGACTGGACGCACCTGGCCGCGCGCATCGCGACGCTCGACGCCGCGGTCGGCCTCGATGCGCTCGCGCTGCTGTTCGACGACATCCGCGGCGACGATCCCACGCTCGCCGACCGGCAGGCGGCGGTCGTCGCGTTCGCCGCGGCGCGGACCCGCGCCGCCCGGCTCTATGCGTGCCCGAGCTACTACTCCGACGATCCGGTGCTCGACCGCGTCTTCGGTGCCCGCCCGCCCCACTACCTCGAGCGCCTCGGGCACCTGCTCGATCCGGCGGTCGGCGTGTTCTGGACGGGCGAGGAGGTGTGCTCGCGGGAGTACGGCGCGGCCCACCTCGAGCGGGTCGCCGGCACGCTGCGGCGCGCGCCGGTGCTGTGGGACAACTACCCGGTCAACGACGGTCAGCGCATGTCGCAGTACCTGCACCTGCGCGCCGTCACCGGGCGGCCCGCCTCGAACGCGGCGCTGCTCGCCGGCCACGCGGTGAATCCCGCGCTCCAGCCCGAGCTCGGCTGCATCCCGCTGCTCACGCTGGCCGAGCGCTACCGTGTCGGCGACGCCGCCTACGCCTATGGCGGCGCCTTCGCGCGGGCGTGCGACGCGGTGCTCGGCGACGAGGCGCTCGCCCGCGCGCTGCGCTCGGACCTGATCTGGCTGCAGGACACCGGGCTCGACCGGCTGGGCGACCTCGCGACCGAGCTGCGGGCCCGGTACGCGGCGTTCGATCACCCGGCCGCCCGCGAGGTCGTCGACTGGCTGGACGGCGGCTGGCGGATCACCGACGAGATCGTCCGGACCCAGTAGCGCGCGGCCGCCGCGCGCGGCGGCTCACGGTCCGCGGCCCGGACCCGGGGCTCGCGGCCCGAGGTCTCTCACGGCCTGCGGGTGCCGTCCGCGGTCGGCTTGACCCAGGTGAAGACGCGCATCGGCGGGATGTTCCAGGCCTCCCACTCGAACTTCGGCGTGCCGAGGTGGGGCGAGGTGAACTCGGCGACACGGGGCCGCACCTGGTAGGCGACGAAGCGGCCGCCGGGGGCGAGCACCGCCGCGACCTCGGCCGCGATGCGCTCGCCGATGTCCTGCGGCATCGTGGAGAACGGGATGCCCGAGACGATCGCATCGGGAGCGGGCAGCCTGCGCACCGCGAGCATCTCCGCGATCCGCTCGGCGCTGCCGCATTCGGCGAAGTGCCGCGGGTCGCGGACCGTCCGGGCGAGCCGGGCGTGGAAGACCGGGTCGAGCTCGATGCTGAGCAGGCGGGCCTGCGGGCTCATCGCCCGGAGGAAGGCGCGCGTGGTGCCGCCGGTGCCCGGGCCGAGCTCGACGACCGTCCGGGCCTCGCCGATCCGCGCGTTGCGCACCAGCCGGCGCTCCAGGCGATGCGAGCTCGGCACCACCGAGCCCACGCCCGAGGGGTCGCGCACGAAACCGAGGAGGAACGCCAGGCGATCGCCCGTGGTCTGGTCGGCCTGGGGGGCGTCGACCGCGGTCGGCAGGTCGCCGAGGTCGTCGTCCAGCGGGCGCACGGCGGCTCGGGCGGAAGTCGTGCGGTCGTTGCGGGCATCGTGCATCGGGGTCCCCGTTGTGGTCGTTCTGGGAATGCGGGCGTCAGCAAGCATAGCGCCCGCCGGCCTGACCGCTCCGCCCGCCCCTGCGGCGTGGTCGGTCAGGCGGCCGCGGGCTCGATCTCGCCGTCGTCGGCCGACTCCGCCGGGTCGGCCAGCGGGTCGCGCGGGGCGAGCCGGTGGCGCAGGACGCGGTCGGCGAGCCGGCCGCGGTAGGGCAGGCCGGCCTGCCGCGCCTCCCAGCGCAAGGCCGCCATCGTGGTCACGTTGTACAGCGCCGAGGCCGCCTGCCGCGCGAGCTCGGCGCGATCGTCGGCGGCCGCCCCGGCGGCGAGCGCGAACGCCCGCTCGACCACCCGGGCCTGCAGCGCGGCGGTCGCGGCGCCGCAGGGCTCGCCGTCCGCCAGCAGCGCGTCGACGTGCGCACGCAGCGCCGGCAGCGCGCCGTCGCGCCGGATCGCCCGCAGCACGTCGAGGGCGACGATGTTGCTCGTGCCCTCCCAGATCGAGCCGAGGTGGGCGTCGCGCAGCAATCGGGCGTCGCTCCATTCCTCGATGTAGCCGCAGCCGCCGCGGACCTCCATCGCGTCGCCGGTGACGACCCGTGCGTCGCGGCACGCGCGGAACTTGATGAGCGGCGTCAGGATCCGCGCGAGCGTGGCCGCGGTGCCGCCCTCGAGATCGGCGCGCTCGAGCGCGGCCGCGGTCTGGAACATCATCGTGCGGGCCTGCTCGGTGCGCAGGGCCATCTTGGCGAGCTGGCGGCGCATCAGCGGCATGTCGGCCAGCGGGCGCCCGAAGGCGACCCGGTGACGCGCGACGTGCAGGGCCTCGGTCAGCGCGCGGCGCATCAGGCCGGCCGCCCGCACGCCGTTGGAGAGCCGCGAGTTGTTCACCATGTCGGCCATCTGCTGGAAGCCGCGGCCGCGCTCGCCGACCAGCCAGGCCAGCGCACCCTCCAGCCGGATCTCGCCGCTGGCCATCGAGCGCGTGCCGAGCTTGTCCTTGAGCCGCAGGATCCGATAGGCGTTGGGCGAGCCGTCGGGCCGCGTGCGCGGCAGCAGGAACAGCGACACGCCCTTGAGCCCCGGATGCGTGTCCGGATCCTCGCTGCGCGCCAGCACCATCGCGAAGCCGGCGTCCGGATTCGAGCAGAACCACTTGTCGCCGTGCAGCGCCCAGCCGCCGTCGCCATCCTCGCGCGCGAGCGTGGCCGTGCCCGCGACGTCCGAGCCCGCGCCCTGCTCGGTCATGAACATCGCGCCCTGGTGCAGCGCGTCGAGGTCGGTCGCGGTCACCAGCGGCAGCACCCGCTCGACGAGGGCCGGGTCGCCGAAGCGGCGCAGCGTGCGCGCCAGCGAGTCGGTCATCGACACCGGGCAGCACAGGCCGAACTCGGCCTGGACCAGCAGATACGTCAGCGCGTACTTGGCCGACGGCGGCATCGGTTCGTCCCAGCCGAGCACGCCCGGGCGGTGCGACATCGCCGCCAGCCCGAACTCGCAGAACGCGACCCGCTCGAGTTCGACGTAGGCCGGATGCTTGACGACGCGGCGTTCGTCGGCGCCGCGCCGCGTGCGCACCGACAGCGTTGGCGGATGCTTGTCGGCGGTCGAGGCCAGCTCGTCGAGCGGTCCGCCGGCGAGGGCGCCGAGCCGCTCGAGCTGCGGGCGCAGGTGCTCGAAGAGCGGGCGCGGCAGGTACAGCGCGGCCAGCGCGTCGGCCATCGGATCGGCACGGTACAGGTTCAGGCCCCGCGCATCGGGAATGGCGTCCGCGCCGGTCCGGGTCGCCAGGGTCGCGGCGCGGGTCATCTCCATCGTCGTCCTCCGGCGGCGTTCAGTCGACCTTGGCCCCCGAGGCCCGCACGATCGGCCCCCAGCGGTCGCGGTCCTCGCGGATCACGCGGCCGAACTCCTCGGGCGTGCTGGTCCACAGCTCGAAGCCCGCCGCCGAGATCCGCTGGCGCATCTCGGCCGAGCGCATGCCGACGATCAGCGACTCGTTGAGCTTCTGCACCACCGGTTTCGGGATGCCCGCCGGGCCCACGATGCCGAACCAGAGGTCGCTGCCCGCCTCGGAGAAGCCCTTGACGCCGGACTCGGCCATGGTGGGCACGCCGGCCGCGTAGGGCGAGCGCCGCTCGCTGGTCACCGCGAGCGCCTTGACCCGGCCGGCCTGGGCCGAGGGCATCGCGGTGATCAGGATGTCGAACATGAACGTGATGTTGCCGGCGATCACGTCGGCCAGCGCCGGCGCGCTGCCCCGGTACGGCACGTGCTGCATCGGCGCGCCGGTGACCATCTTCAACACTTCGCCGGACAGGTGGTTCGACGAGCCGTTGCCGGCCGAACCGAAGGTGACCTTGTCGGGGTTCGCCTTCGCGTAGGCGACGAGATCGCCCACGCTGTCGATGCCGAGCTTCGGGTTCACCACCAGCACGTTCACGTAGCGCACGGCGAGCGTCAGCGGCGTGAAGTCGCGACTGGTGTCGTGCGGCAGCCGAGTGCCGTAGAGGTGCGGATTGATCGCGTGGGTGCCGGTGGTGGCCAGCCCGATCGTGTAGCCGTCGGGGTTGGCGCGCGCGACGCGCTCCATGCCGATGGAAGCGCCCGCGCCGGGCACGTTCTCCACGATGACCGGCTGGCCCACGGTCTCGGAAAGCTTCTGCGCGGCGGCGCGCGAGAAGCCGTCGGTGGGCCCGCCGGGCGGGAACGGCACGATCCAGCGGATCGGCTTGCCCGGGAACGTCTGCGCCGCCGCCGGGCGCGATTGCAGCAGGGTGGGCGCCGCGGCCACGGCCGCGAGCGCGCCGACGAGTCGTCGTCGCATGGGTGTCTCCCCCGTCCTTCTCGTTCTGGTGCGCCAGCGTAGCACGCACCCCGCCTTCATTCGAAGGGCAGCTCGTCCCACCAGGGGTAGAAGTCCGGCAGGTCGGACGAGACGCGATCGGGGAACTTCGCGGGCCGCTTCTCGAGGAACGCGCCGACGCCCTCGCGCACGTCGGCCGAGCGCCCGCGCGACTGGATCGCGCGGCTGTCGACGCGGTGCGCGCGCATCGGGTCGTCGGCGCCCGCCATCCGCCACATCATCTGGCGGGCCATCGCGACCGCGACCGGCGCGGTGTTGTCGGCGATCTCGCGGGCCAGCGCGCGGGCCGCCGGCAGCAGCTCGTCGGGGGCGTGCAGCGAGCGCACCAGCCGCTCGCGGTGCGCCTCCTGCGCATCGAACACGCGCCCCGTGTAGCACCACTCGAGCGCGGTCTGGATGCCGACCAGCCGCGGCAGGAACCAGCTCGACGCGGCCTCGGGCGTGATGCCGCGCCGCGCGAACACGAAGCCGAAGCGCGCGCTCGTCGAGGCCATGCGGATGTCCATCGCGAGCTGCATCGTGACGCCGATCCCGACCGCCGCGCCGTTGATCGCGCCGATCACCGGCTTGAGGCTGCGGAAGATCCGCAGCGTCACCATCCCGCCGCCGTCGCGGTAGGTGTCGCCGACGCGCGCCGCCTCGCGGGCCTCGTCGCGCCGCTCGGCGTAGTCGAAGGTCTTGCCGCCGGCGGACAGGTCGGCGCCCGCGCAGAACGCCTTGCCGGCGCCGGTGACGATCACCGCGCGGACCGCGTCGTCGGCGTCGGTCGCGTCGAAGGCGGCGATCAAGTCGTCGCGCATGCGTGTGGTGAACGCGTTCATCCGGTCGGGCCGGTTGAGCGTGATCGTCGCCACGCCGTCCTCGACGGCGTAGAGCAGGGTCTCGAAGGTGCGCTCGGTCATCGGTGTCTCCTCGTCCGCGCGTGGGGGGTGCAGCGATTATCCTGGCCGCCGCGCGCCCGGGATGCCGGAATCGGGGACAATCGCAGGCGTGGCCGTGACGCCGGGCCACCCTCGGCAGGAGACTCCGATGCGTGCCGCTGCACTTGCGGGCAGCCTGTACTTCGCGGTCGTGTTCGCGCTGGCCTTCGCCTTCGGGGCGCTGCGCGTGAGCATGCTCGTCCCGCGGCTGGGCGAACTCGGCGCGGTGGCCCTCGAGGTGCCGGTGCTGATCGCCGCCTCGTGGTCGGCCAGCGCGTGGCTCACCCGCTCGTTCCGCGTGCCGCGCACCAGCGTCGCCCGCCTGGCGATGGGGGGCGTGGCGCTGCTGCTGCTCGCGGTCGCCGAGCTCTCGCTCGGGATCCTGCTCTTCGGGCGCGGCCCGGCCGCGCAGCTCGCCGCGCTCGGCACGCCCGCGGGGCTGCTGGGGCTGGCCGGCCAGCTCGCGTTCGGGCTGGTTCCGTTCATCCAGCTCCAGTGGGTGCTGCGCCGCTGAGCGCCCGGTATCATCGGCCGCCGGCGCCGGTCGGGCCGTCGGGCCGTCGGGCCGTCGGGCCGTCGGGCCGTCGGGTCTGGTCGCAGGGCGCGGCGCCGCACCGACGACCGGCGCGGCCCCGATGCGGCACGCGGGACGGCGGGGAGACACGCGGATGGATGGGGCGGGCGGATTCGAGACCTTGCGCATCGAGGCACCCGCGCCGGGCGTCGCCCGGATCGTGCTCGATCGGCCCGAGGCGCGCAACGCGCAGAACCTCGCGATGCTCTACGAGCTGAACGCGGCCTTCGACCGCGCCGTCGCCGACCCCTCGGTGCGCGCCATCGTCCTGGCCGCATCGGGCCCGCACTTCTCGTCCGGACACGACCTGCGCGAGCGGCTGGGCGAGGCGCACCGCCCCCCCACCGTGGGCACCTGGTCGGGGTTCGACGCGCCGGGTGCCGAGGGACGGTTCGCGCACGAGCAGGAGGTGTACCTGCAGATGACCCGACGCTGGCGCGACCTGTCGAAGCCGACGATCGCCGCCGTGCACGGGCAGTGCATCGCCGGCGGGCTGATGCTCGCCTGGGCCTGCGACCTGATCGTCGCCGCCGAGGATGCGCGGTTCCGCGACCCGGTGGTGGCGATGGGCGTGCTCGGCGTCGAGTGGTTCGCGCATCCCTGGGAGCTCGGGCCGCGCAAGGCCAAGGAGCTGCTGTTCCTGGCCGAGTCGTGGTCCGCCGACGAGGCGCACCGGCTCGGCATGGTCAATCGCGTGGTGCCGCGCGATCAGCTCGATCGGACCGTGCTCGACATGGCGGTGCGGATCGCCGCGATGCCGACGCTCGCGGTGCGGCTCGCCAAGGAGGCGGTCAACCGCAGCGTCGACATCATGGGGCAGGCCAGCGCGATCGACGCCGCCTTCGGCCTGCATCACGTCTGTCACGCCCACAACATGCTGCGCTTCGGTCTGCCGGTCGATCCGGCCGGCCTGCCCGAGGCGCTGCGACCCGGGTCGCCGACCCCGACTCCGGCCCCGGACTCGACCCCGACCCCGACCCCGACCCCGGACTCGCCGGGGCCGCACAGGCCGCACGAAGGAGCCCGATGAGCCTCGAACGCACCACCGAGCAGCGCCTGCTCGCCGACGCGGCGACGCGCTGGATCGCCGATGCCGACACCCTCGGCGCCGAGGCGCGCTGGCGCGCGATCGCCGGCTTCGGCTGGCTGGCCGTGCTCGTGCCCGAGGCCGACGGCGGTCTCGGCCGAGACCTCGCCGATGCCTGCGCGCTCGCCGAGGCGCTGGGTGCGGGTCCGGCCCCCGACCCGTGGCTGCCGGTCGCGGTCCAGGCCGCCGGGCTGCTCGCCGCGTGCACCGACGCCGCGCTGCGTGCGCGCTGGCTGCCGGCGCTCGCCGACGGCGCCCTGCGGGTCGTGCCCGCGACGCACGAGCGCGGCGGGCGCGGCCGTGCGCGCGCCGATGCCACGCGGGCCCGCCGCGACGCCGGCGGCTGGGTGCTCGACGGCATCGAGCGCACGGTGCCCGGCGGCGACGGCGCCGATGCCTGGCTCGTCGCGGCCGTCACCGGCGACGAGGGCCCGGCGGTCTTCGTCGTGACCCCGGGCCTTCCCGGGCTGCGCGCGACATCCGTCGACACCGTCGACGGCGGCCGTGCCTGTCGGCTGGACCTGGAGGGCGTGCGCCTCGGCGACGACGCGCGGCTCGCCGGCGTCGGCGCGGCGGAGTCCGCACGCGTCGACGACCGCGCGCTGGTGGTCGCCTGCGCCGAGTCGGTCGGCTCGATGGACGCGCTGCTGCGCGAGACCGTCGCCTACCTGCGCACCCGCGTGCAGTTCGGCCGTCCGCTGGCCGCCAACCAGGCGCTGCGCCACCGGGTCGCCGACCTCGCGATCGCGCTCGAGGAGGCCCGCTCCGCGGCGCTCGCGGCGGTGCTCGCGCTCGAGGACGCCGCGCGCGGCGGCGACGACCGGGCGCACGCACGGGCCGCCGCAGGCGCCCGCGCGAAGGTGGGCGCGGTCGCGCGCAGGGTCGCCGAGGAGGCGATCCAGCTGCATGGCGGCATGGGCGTGACCGACGAGCTGCGCATCGCGCGGCACCTCAAGCGTCAGCTCGCGCTCGATGCGATGCTCGGTTCCCCCGACTGGCACCTGCGCCGCCACGCGACGCTGCGCACCGCGACGGAGACGACGCGATGACCCCGATCCTCGACGACGACGACCTCGCCTTCCGCGACGCGGTCCGCGCCTTCCTGCGCGAGCGGCTCACGCCCGATCTGGTGCGCGCCACGCGGCTCAACACGTCGGTGTTCTCCGAGCACGACGTCTGCGTGCGCTGGCACCGCGCGCTGCACGAGCGGGGCTGGGTCGCGCCCTCGTGGCCCGTCGAGCACGGCGGCACCGGCTGGCCGCTGGTGCGCCGCTGGATCTGGGAGACCGAGCTGTCGCGCGCCGGCGCGCCGCCGCTGTCGCCGATGGGGCTGCGGATGGCGGGGCCGGTGATCATGCGCTTCGGCACCCCCGCGCAGCGTGCCCACTACCTGCCGCGGATCCTGTCGGGCGAGGACACCTGGTGCCAGGGCTATTCCGAGCCCGGCTCGGGCTCGGACCTCGCGTCGCTGTCGACCCGTGCCGTGCGCGACGGCGACCACTACGTCGTCGACGGCACCAAGATCTGGACCACCCACGCCCACCATGCGAACCGGATGTTCGCGCTGGTGCGGACCGGCGCGGACTCGGCGCGCCGCCAGGACGGCATCAGTTTCCTGCTGATCGACATGGCGAGCCCGGGCATCACGGTGCGCCCGATCCGCAGCGCCAGCGGCGACCACGAGGTCAACCAGGTGTTCTTCGACGGCGTGCGCGTGCCGGTGGACGCGCGGGTCGGCGACGAAGGGCAGGGCTGGACCGTCGCGAAGTACCTGCTCGAGTTCGAGCGCGGCGGCGCGATCGCCGCGGCCCGGCTGCGCGCCGCGCTCGAGCGGCTGGTCGCGCTCGCCGACCGCCGCGGGCTGCTCGACGACCCCGACCTCGCCCTCGCGGTCTCCGCGGTCGAGGTCGACGTCGACGCGCTCGAGGCCACCGAGCTGAGGGTGATGGCGACGATGCAGGTCGGACAGAACCCGGGCGGACTGGTGTCCTCGATGCTCAAGCTGCGCTGGAGCGAGATCCAGCAGTCCATCACGCGGCTCGGCGTGCGCGTGCTCGGCGCCGACGCGCTCGCCTGGGAGCCTGGCCGGCCGATGCACGAGGGGCTGTCCGCCGCGGGCCTCGAGGACGAGGCGAGGCCGCTGGTCGCGCAGTATCTCAATGCCCGCGCCTACACGATCTTCGGCGGCTCCTCGGAGATCCAGCGCGAGATCGTCGCCCGGGAGGTCCTGGGCTGAACGGCCGGCCGAGCGTGGCCGCAGCCCCGCCGAGCGTGGCCGGGGCCGCGGCCGACCGGTGACCGGTCACGAGGGATGACCGTCATGTAGGAGGTCGCCTCCGACGGGTAGACTTCGAGTCGTCGGACGCATTGGGGGTCTTCATGAACCGAATCACGCATCACGCCGTCTCGCTGCTGCGGGCACTGCTGCTCGGCTCGGTCGCGCTCGCGTCCGGATGCGCCGGATTCGGCGGCTTCGGGGGCGGCGGCGAGCAGGTCCGCGTCTACGAGCGCGAGGTCTTCGACCGGCCGACGGCGTTCTCGCGCGAGTTCGTCGCGTCGCCCGCCGACACCTGCAACGCTGCGCGGCGTGCGCTGCTCAGCCAGGGCTACATCGTGCAGTCGTCGCAGGACGAGCAGATGATGGATGCGCGCAAGCGCTTCCAGCCGGAGGCCGAGTCGCACGTGCAGATCGAGTTCCACGTCGTCTGCTCGCCGCTCGCGCGCGGCCAGCCGACCTCGGTCGCCTTCGTGAGCGCCGTCCAGGACCGCTACACCGTCAAGAAGAACCCGATGTCGGCGAGCGTGGGCGTGAGCCCCTTCGGCTCGATCTCCCTGCCGTGGGCCTCGGCCACCGATTCGCTCGTCAAGATCGGCAGCGAGACCATTCCGCCGGGCCGCTTCTACGACCGGTTCTTCGACCTGGTCGAGCAGTTCCTGTCCGAGCAGAAGGGGCTCGACGAGCCGGTGCCGATCATCGCCGTGCCCACACCGGCAGCGCTGCCCGGCAAGCCCGCATCGGACGCCGACCGCAAGGTCGTGCTGCCGGTCACGCTGCCGGCGAACCGCTGAGGACGTCTCCGGGCGCGGGCCGCAGGTCCGCGGCCTCGAGCCGCCAGGCGCGACCGAAGCCGCCGTTCAGGCTCGCGCCGGTGCACTCGATGCGCCGGAACGCGAAGTCGCCGAAGTCGACATAGAGCGCGGCCCGGGGGTGCGTCGCCAGCCACCGGTCGCGGGCGCGCCGCCCGTCGTCGGTGTCCCGGACCAGGCGTCGGGCGACGCCGTTCACGGTCAGGCGCGGATGAGCGAGCGGGTCGCCCGCGCCGGGCTCGCCGACCAGCAGCGAGCAGCGCGGGTCGGCGTCGAGCGCGCCGGAATGCGCCGACAGCGACGACATCAGCAGCAGCGGCGCGCCGTCGTCATCGAGCGCGACCGCCACCCGGCTGGCCAGCGGATGCCCGGTGTCCGGCTCGAGGGTCGCCAGCGCGCCGAATCGCGCGCCGTCGAGCAGACCGCGTGCCAGCGCCCTCGCTTCGTCGTCGGCCGGCCGCACCGGATCGATCCGGGGCCGGTCCGGGGACGACGAGGCGGACGCGGGCACGGAGGCGGAAGGGAACGCGGAGGGGGTCGGGGTCGGTTCGTCGGACATGGCGGACTTGGCGGACTTGGCGGGCAGGGGCGACAGGCCGGGCATCGGAACCCGGCCGACTGTAGCCCCGCGGCCGCTGTGCTTCAATGCACCGTCCGAACAGAGAGCATCGCCATGACCGAGGCGCGCACCCCCCTCCACACCCGCAGCATCCGCCTCGACGGCTACGCGCGGCCCGACGGCATGCTCGACGTCGAGGCCACGCTGACCGACGTCAAGCACTACGACCTGCCCAACTGGGCCCGCGGCCCGCTGCCTGCCGGCCAGCCGCTGCATCGCATGGTCGTGACCATGACCGTCGATGCCGGCGGCACGATCCGCGCGTTCGAGGCCCGCACCGAGGCCTCGCCGAAGGAGGTCTGCACCGTCGGCGCCGGGAACTTCTCGCGCCTGGTCGGCCTGTCGATCCGCAAGGGCTTCCTCAAGGCCGCGGCCGAGCGGATCGGCGGCGTCGAAGGCTGCACGCACATCCGCGAGCTGCTGCAGCAGATGGCGACGGTCGCGTTCCAGTCGATGCGCGAGACGCGGGTGAAGCGCTACGACGACGCCCCGCGCGAGAAGCCGGTCGTGGTCGACACCTGCATCGCCTGGTCCTCGAAGGGCGAGTGGGTCCGCGAGCGCTTTCCCGACTTCTACACCGGCGGTGGCGAGGATGCGTCCGGCGCGTCCGGCGTGTCATGATGCGGTCATGGTGCAGACGCTCTCACCGCTGATCCGCGAAGCCACGGCGATCGACGCCGAATCGATCGCCAGGGTGCGCGTCGCGAGCTGGCGGGCCGCCTACCGGGGCATCATCGACGACGCCTATCTCGATGCCCTGTCGGTCGATGCCGGCCGCGACCGATACCTGCGCACCTTCGATCCCGCGCCGGCCGCCGGCTTCACCCGCGTGGCCGCCGACGACGACGGCCGCGTGGTCGGCTTCGCGACCGGCGGCGTCGCCCGCGGCCCGGGCGCCGCCCGCCGACAGGGCGAGGTCTGGATGATCTACCTGCTGCCCGATGCCCAGCGCCACGGCCTGGGCACGCGACTGATGCGCTCGATGGCGCGCGGCCTCGACCGTCGCGGCCTGGGGTCGATGGTCGTCTGGGCGCTGGCGCGCAACGATCCGGCCCGCGCGTTCTACGAGCGGCTCGGCGGGCGTGCCATGGACGAGCGCACCAGCGCGGTCGGCGCGCAGCGGCTCGACGAGGTCGCCTACGGCTGGGATGACCTTCAGGGCCTGATCGCCGGCTGAGCCGGGCGGTCCGCCGCCCCCTACAATGCCGACCATCCCTTTCTCACGCACGGATCGGTCATGAGCATCTCGCGCATCGGCGTCATCGGCGCCGGCACCATGGGCAACGGCATCGCGCAGGCCTGCGCGGTGTGCGGCATCGAGGTCACGATGGTCGACGTCGCGCAGGCCGCGGTCGACCGCGGCCTGAAGGCGGTCGCCGGCAGCCTCGAGCGCCTGGTCAAGAAGGACAAGCTCTCCGAGGCCGACCGCGACGCCGCGCTCGCGCGCATCCAGGGCTCGACCTCGTACGACAGCCTGAAGGACCTGCCGCTGGTCATCGAGGCCGCGACCGAGAACATGGAGCTGAAGGTCCGGATCCTGCAGCAGCTCGATGCGCTGCTCGGGCCCGACGCGATCGTCGCGACCAACACCTCGTCGATCTCGATCACCAAGCTGGCCGCCGCGACGAAGCGCCCCGATCGCTTCATCGGCATGCACTTCTTCAATCCGGTGCCGATGATGGCGCTGGTCGAGATCATCCGCGGCCTGCAGACGAGCGACGCCACCCACGACCTGGTGCGCGAGCTCGCGGTGCGGCTGGGCAAGTCGCCGATCACGGTGAAGAACGCCCCCGGCTTCGTCGTCAACCGCATCCTCGTGCCGATGATCAACGAGGCGTTCTTCGTGCTGGCCGAGGGGCTCGCCTCGCCCGAGGACATCGACGCCGGCATGAAGCTCGGCACCAACCACCCGATCGGACCGCTCGCGCTCGCCGACCTGATCGGCCTGGACGTGTGCCTCGCGGTGATGAACGTCTACTTCGACGAGTTCAACGACTCCAAGTACCGCCCGTGCCCGCTGCTCAAGGAGATGGTCGCGGCGGGCTGGCTCGGTCGCAAGACCGGGCGCGGCGTCTACACCTACTGAAGCGCGAGGCCCGATCATGCAGTCCCGACCCGCCACGCCCACCGACGCCGAGCGCGCCGCCTTCGAGACGCGCCTCCGGAACGAGGGCTTCGACGAGATCCTGACCAAGACGCTCGAGCCGAACGTCGTGATCGACCTGCATTCGCATCCGTACGACGTGCTCGCACTGGTGCTCGACGGCGAGGCGACCCTCGACTGCGGCAGCGGCCCGCGCACCTTCCGCCCGGGCGACGTGCTCGAGGTCGCGGCCGACCAGCCGCACACCGAGCACTACGGACCGCAGGGCTACACCTTCCTGCTGGGCCGTCGGCACCGGCCTGCCTGAGGCCTCCCCGAGGTCGCCCGCATCAACCTCGACGTGCTCTCCGGTCCCGGTCGCATGATCACGATCCTCGTCGTCGACGATCACGCCCTGTTCCGTGGGGGCATGCGCCTGCTGCTGGCCGATCTGGGGGTGTCCGCGAGGGTGCTCGAGGCCGAGTCGGTCGAGGCCGCCGTGGCGATGGGCGAGCGGCCCGACCTCGTGCTGCTCGACCTGCACCTGTGCGGGCTCAGCGGGCAGCCCGCGCTGGCGATGATCCGCGAGCGCATGCCCGATGCCACCGTCGTCGCCCTGTCCGGCGAGGAGGATCCCAAGCTGATCCGGGCCACGATCGAGGACGGCGCCTCGGGCTTCATCCCGAAGACCTCGACGCCGGGGGTGCTGATCGGTGCCCTGCGCCTCGTCCTGGCCGGCGGCGTCTATCTGCCGCCGCAGGTGCTGCGTGCCGATGCGGCGCCCGTCAACGCGGCGGCCCGCGCGGCGGCGACGTCGGCGAGTGCGCTCGATTCGCTGACGCCGCGGCAGGTCGACTCGCTGATGCTCGCGATCCGCGGCAAGTCCAACAAGGCGATCGCGCGCGACCTCGGCGTGTCCGAGGGGACGGTCAAGCAGCACCTGTCGGCCGCGTTCCGCGTGCTGGGCGTCGACAACCGGACCCAGGCGGTGTTCGCCGCGGCGCGGCTCGGACTGGCGGGCCCGCCGACGCATGCCGGCTGAGGCGGGCGCGGGCACGCCCGCCGCCGGGAGTGCCGCGGACCGCTCGTCCGCGGCCGCGCAGGGTTCGATCGCACGGATCGGCCGGGAAGCGCGGGCCGATCTGCCGGCGGTCGCGCTCGCGGCGCTGGGCATGGCCGGGGTCGGACTCGGGCACGTGCCGGACGTCGCGCTGCTCGGCTGGTGCGTCGTGATCGCGGGGGTGCTTCTCGCACGGCACGGCGGATTCGTCCGTCTGGCCGCGGACACCACGGTTCCCGCAGCGCTGCGGACGCGGCGCGCGGATCGGATCGTGCTGGGGAGCGCCGCCGTGTTCGGCGCGGGCGCCGCCGCGTTCCCGTGGCTGCCCGGGGCCGAGCGCGGCGTGTTCACGCTGCTGGTCGCGGGCATCGCGGCGCTCACCTCGGTCGGCGGCTCGGTCGGCGGGTCGGTCGGCGGGTCGGTCGTGCGACCCGCGGCGAGCGGCGCACTCCTGCTCGGGCCGTCGGCGCTCGCCTGGCTGCTGGTGCCCGCGCCCGGTCTGTCGATCGGGCTGCGCATCGGC
>RPRK01000068.1 GCA_003818495.1 Burkholderiales bacterium | reverse complement strand
CTCGGTGGGCATCGTGCCATTGAACTCCTCGGGCGTGCCGCCGACCAGCGTCTGGCCGAGCTGCACGACCAGGCGCTCCTGCACCTCGGCGCTCTGGATCGCACGGGTGAGTTCGGCGTGCAGTCGGGCGACGATGGGTGCCGGCGTGCCCGCCGGCAGCATCAGGCCGGAGAAGGCCGCCGCCTCCAGCGCCGGGAACCCGAGCTCGCGCACCGTCGGCACGTCGGGCAGGGTCGACAGCCGCGTCGGGTGCGTGACCGCGAGGGCCCGCAGCTGCCCGGCGCGCAGCGGCTGCAGCGAGGTCGAGGCCGGGTCGACGATCATCGGCACCTGGCCGCTGATCGCATCCTGCAGCGCCGGGCCGCTGCCCTTGTACGGGACATGGACGAACCGGGTGCCGTACTCGGCGTTGGCGAGCTGGCCGGTCAGGTGCATCAGCGTGCCGATGCCGGGCGACGCGTAGGGGATCTCGCTGCCGCGCGCCGCCTGCATCAGCTCGCCGAAGCCGCGCCACGGCTGCTTCGGATGGACCGACACCACGAAGCCCTGCGCCGACAGCGCCACCAGCGGCGCGAGGTCGCGCAGCGCGTCGTACGGCAGCTTCGGGTACAGGCCCGGGTTGGTCGCGATCGGCGCGGACACCAGCAGCAGGGTGTAGCCGTCGGGCTTGGCGCGGACCACCGCCTCGGTGCCGGTGACGGTGCCGCCGCCGGGGCGGTTCTCGATGAGCACGGACTGACCGAGCGCCTCGCCGAGCGCCTTGCCCACCGTGCGCGCCATGATGTCGCTGATGCCGCCGGGCGCGAACGGCACGACCAGACGGATCGGCCGCGTCGGCCAGGCCTCCTGCGCGCGGCCCGCGGGCGCGGCCGCGGCGATCGCGGCGGCCGACAGGCCGCGCAGGGCCAGTCGGCGGCTGGCGTCGGCCGGTCCGCCGGGGATGGGCGACCCGACCGTCCGCGACGGCGCTCGAGTGCGGCCGATGCGGCCGCCGAAGCCTGGAGGGCTCCGGGTGTCGTCCGTCATGGGGGGTGTCTCCTCCGGGCGGGCTCGCGTGCACTGCACTCCGGCTCGCCGCTGCTCCTCGACTGGCCGTATCCTATGCTCACCTGTTATGACAGGTCAACCGGCGCGGACCGCAGGTCCCGCGCCGTGCGCCGATCCGGCGGTGGCCTCGGAGCTGCCGTCGGGCGTCACGACGATCCAGAGGAGACACTCATGACCGACGCTTCCCGCCGACGATGGCTCGGCAGCACCGCGGGGCTCGCGCTCGCCGCCGCGACCCGCCCCGGCATCGCCCAGGGCGCCTGGCCCAACCGGCCGGTGCGCCTGGTGGTGCCCTACGCCGCCGGGGGCGGCCCCGACATGCAGGCGCGCAAGCTCGCGCCCGAGCTCGCGCAGGCGCTCGGCGTGAACGTGATCGTCGAGAACAAGGTCGGCGCCGGCGGCATCGTCGCCGGCGAGGTGGTCGCGGCGCTGCCGCCGGACGGCTACACGATCCTCATCGGCGGCGCGACGCACGTCATCAACAAGGTGATGCAGCCGGCGATCAAGTTCGATCCGATCAGGAGCTTCGAGCCGATCACGCAGACGAGCAGCTCGGGCACCGTGCTGATCGTGCCGTCCGACTCGCCGTACCGCAGCGTGCAGGAGCTGGTCGCCGCGATCCGCGCGAAGCCCGCGGCGTTCAACTACGGCTCGGGCGGCGTCGGCACGGCCGCGCACCTGGCGGGCGGCGCGTTCTGCAAGGTGCTCGGTCTCGATGCGGTGCACGTGCCCTTCCGCGGCTCGGTCGAGATCGTGCCGGGGCTGCTCGGCGGCCAGGTGCAGTTCGCGTTCCCGATCGCCGGCACGGCGATCGCGGGGACCCGCGGCGGCAAGGTGCGGGCGCTCGCGGTGACCACGCCGCAGCAGATGCCGCAGCTGCCCGACGCGCCGTCGCTCAAGGAGCTGTACGGCTCCGAGCTGCTGGTGCAGGAGTCCTGGGGCTGCCTGTGGGTGCCGGCGGGGACGCCGAGGGCGATCGTCGACCGGATCTTCGAGGCGTCCCACAAGGCGCTGCAGGCGCCGGCGGTCCGCGAGTTCCACGAGCAGGGCGGCACGCCGATCGTGCTGTCGAAGTCGCCGGAGGCGCTCGCCGAGCTCACCCGCGCGGAGACCGACAAGTGGGCCCGCATCATCAAGCTGATCGGAGTGACGCCGTCGTGAAGCCCATGGAAGGCATGCGGGTCATCGACCTGTCGCACGTGATCGCCGGACCGACCTGCGGCCACTACCTCGCGCACTACGGCGCGGACGTGGTCAAGGTCGAGCCCGAGGGCGGCGACGTGCTGCGGGCCGGCAACGGCCGCGTCCAGGTCGACGAGGGGGTGTCGGTGGGCTTCGCGACGATCAACGCCGGCAAGCGCTCGATCGTCGTGGACCTGAAGGCGCCCGAGGGCGTGGCCGCGCTGCTCGCGCTCGCGCGCGACGCCGACGTGTTCATCGAGAACTTCCGCCCGGGTGTCGTCGAGCGGCTCGGGCTCGGCTACGACGCGGTGCGCGCGATCAATCCGTCGATCGTCTATGCGTCGATCTCCGGCTACGGCCAGGAGGGCGAGTGGGGGCCGCGCGGCGCCTACGACCATGTCGTGCAGGCGTTCACCGGGATGATGTCGCTGCAGGGCGAGGAAGGCGATCCGCCGATCAAGGTCGGCTTCCCCGTCATCGACGCCGCGGCCGGCATGGTGGCCGCGCAGTCGGTGCTGGCGGCGCTGCTGCGGCGCGTCCGATCGGGCGAGGGTGCCTACCTCGACGTGTCGATGGCACAGGCCGCCGTCCACCTGATGCTGTCGCCCGCGGTGCAGGCGGCGTTCGAGGGGCGCGACCGGCCGAGGCCCGGCAACCGCGGCTTCTCGGGCAGCCCGGGCGCGGCCACCTTCCGCTGCGCGGACGGCTGGATCGCGACCGCGGCGAACACGCCGGCGCAGTTCGCCACGCTGTGCCGCGCGCTCGGCATCGAGGCGGTGCTGCAGGACCCGGCGCTCGTCGACGTCGAGGCGCTCGCGCGCGGCGCGGGCTTCGTGGTGCCGCGCGACCCGGGCGCGCTCCACGCGCGGATCGCGGCGGCCTTCGAGACCTGGCAGGCGGCGGCGCTCGAGTCCGCGCTCGCGGCGCTCGGCGTGCCGGCGGCGCGCGTGCGCACGCTCGCCGAGTTCATGGGCGAGTGGGGACAGGGCGGGCTCGCGACCGCGCCGGTCACGCGGGTCGGCTATCCGGGGGGCGCGGTGCTCGACGTCGGTTCGGGCGCCAAGTGGGACCGCCGTGCGCCCGAGGCACCCGGGCGCGCGCCGCGGCTGGGCGAGCACACCGGCGTGCTGGTCACTTCTGCGGGGGCGGCCCCGGACGCTGCGCGCTGAGCACCACGCGATCGACCGGGAAGCCGGCCTCGCGGGCACGCCCGAGCAGCGACTCGAGCGTGTCCTTCGGCAGCACGGGCTCGCGCGACAGGACCCACAGGAACTCCCGGCGGGGCTCGCCGACCATCGCCCAGCGGTACTCCGGGTCGAGCTCGATCACCCAGTAGTCGCCGCGGCCGATGGGCAGCCAGCGCAGCGCCGGCGGCAGGAAGCTGACGCTGAGCCGGGCGTTCGTGTCGTCCTCCGGCCGCGCGATGCCTTCGGCGGCCTCGACCGTGCCGTCCTCCGTGCGGCAGCGGTTGACCACGGCGACCGTGCCGTCGTCGCGCGGCGTGTAGGTGGCGGTGACGTCGGCCGCGCACTGTGCCTGGAAGCGGTTGGGGAGCCGTGCGATCTCGTGCCAGGTGCCGGCGTAGCGCTGCAGGTCGACGCGCGGGACGGCGAGCAGGCGGTCGAGCGCGCCGGCGAGCGGCGCGACCGCGAGGAGCGCGAGCGCGAGCGCCAGCGCGGCGGTGCGTGCGACGGCGGTCGGCGTCACGGCGGTCCGCGGCGTCGCCATCCCTGTCGCGGCGATGGGGTGCGCGCGTGCGGGCGCGCCGGCAGGGGTCGGCTGGGTGGGGACAGGCATGCGGCGAGTCTGCCATGGGTCGCCCGGTGGTTCGCCGGATCGCCCCGCGCGGGCGCCGGATGCGCAGCCTAGGGCGCGGCAAGCTCCTACCGCAGCACGCGCCCGGCGCCCGACCGGGTCAGGCCTGCAGCAGCAGCCAAAGCTGCAGCGAGCGCGCCCGCACGACGCCCTCGGCGTCGACGATCGCGGTGCCCGCGTGCAGCTTGCGTCCGTCGCGCGCGATCGGCCAGCCGAGCACCACGTAGCGCTCGCCGGCGCGCAGCGGCACGTCGATGCGCGCGGTGATGCGTCCGGTCACCATCTGCGCATCGTCCGGCAGACGGTGGCTCCAGGCGAATCCGGCGGGGCAGTCGAGCGCGGCCCAGGCGATCGGTGCGGAGAGCGTGCCGTCGGGCTCGGCGAGCGTGGACTGCGGGGTCCAGTCGGTCGCGACGACGCCCTCGTCGCCGACCGGCGAGGGCACGATCACGAGACCGTCCTCGCGGTCGATGCCGCAGCCGAAGCAGCGGCGGTACGGATCGCCGCCGCGTCCGTGCGCGCGCATCCGGCCGATCGCGCCGGCCGCCGCGGCGTACTCGAGCGAGGGCACGGGCGGAAGCTCGAGCGCCAGTGCCGTGGCACGGGCTTCCGCGAGCAGACGCTCGCCGTCGAACAGCGAGAGCCCGCCGCCCTCGCGCGCACGCACCGCGAGCGCCGCGTCGAGCGGGGGCGGTGCGCGCAGCGTGACCTCGACCGAGGATTCGCCGAGCCGCTCGGCGAGCAGCCCGCCGACGTAGCCGCCGTTGCCGGATGTGGGCGGACCGTTGAAGCGGCGCGGAATCGTCAGCGAGGTCACGTCTGCGGCAGGTCGGGTCGTCGAGGGCGCCGAGTATAGGCGGGGGGGGGTCGGTGCGGGGAGGCCGGGTCCGAGCAGGCGTGGCGTCGGTGCGTCGCCTCAGCGCGTCCGCAGCGCCGCGTCGATCGCTCGGCACACCGTGTCGAGGGCCGGGTCGTCGGGCTTGTCGCGCCGTCGCACGCGCAGCAGGTCGCGCCGCAGCGCGGGGCGAAGCGGCCGCACGACCAGCCCGCGGCGCGACGCGGCGGTGAGCAGCGCATCGCCCGACAGCACGGCGGCGCCGAGGCCCGCCGCGACCACCTGCTTGATCGCCTCGATGTTGCCGACCTGCATCGCGGGCCGAGGCTCGATGCCGCCCGCGCGCAGCCAGTCGAGCGCGATCTCGTCCATCCGAGTGCCGCCTTCGATCACCAGCGGATGCCGGGCGAACTGCGCGGGCGTGATCGTGCGCGGGGCCTGCTTCTCCGCGGCAGGCAGCACCGCGTAGAGCGGGTCGCTGCGCAGCGGCTCGGCGCGCAGCTCGCGCTCGGGGACCGGCGCCACGATGATGCCGAGATCGATGTCGTTGTCGACGAGCCG
This sequence comes from Burkholderiales bacterium, assembly GCA_003818495.1. Classification (GTDB taxonomy): domain Bacteria; phylum Pseudomonadota; class Gammaproteobacteria; order Burkholderiales; family Burkholderiaceae_E; genus UBA4615. The sequence goes on along the minus strand of RPRK01000068.1, from coordinate 15,235 downwards.
CCTGCGCATCTCCACGGCGGTGCCGACCGACAGCACGATCTCCAGTCCCCGGTGCGTCCGGGCGAGCCGGGCGAGCACCGGCGGCAGCAGGTAGGTCAGCACCGACACGCCGGTGCCGATGCGCACCCGCCCGAGCCAGCCGTCGCGGTGGCGGCGGGCGGTGTCGGCCACCTGGCGCGCGCCCTCGAGCAGGGCGCGCGCGTGCGAGATCACCTCGATGCCCGCCGCCGACGCGTGGGCGCGCTTGCCGAGGCGCTCGACCAGGCGGATGCCGAGACGCGTCTCGAGCTCGCGGATCTGCAGGCTCACCGCCGACTGGCTCAGGTGCAGCCGCTCGGCCGCCCGCGAGAAGCTGCCCAGCTCGACGACGGTGACCAGTGCGCGCAGCTGGTCGAGGCTCAGCTCGCGCATCGCGGCGCCTCCTGATGAGGTTTCCTCATCGACCGGATGATAACAATCAACTGGACCGATCGATGCGCAGCGCGCGACGCTGGTGTCCGAGCCGCCCGACCCGGGCGCATCGCAGGAGCCGCACCGTGCCGTCCGTCCCCGTCGCCCCCGCATCGAACCTGATGTCGATCGCTCCGCGCCCGGACCTCGTGTTCGTCCGTGGCCGTGGCGCGTTCCTGTTCGACGAACGCGGTCGCGGCTACCTCGACTGGGTCCAGGGCTGGGCGGTGAACGCGCTCGGGCACTCGCCGCCGGTGCTGGTGGCCGCGCTCGCCGCGCAGGCGGCGACGCTCATCAACCCGAGCCCGGCGTTCCACAACGCGCCGGCCGCGCGGCTCGCGTCGCTGCTGGCGCGGCACGGTGCGCTCGACCGGGTGTTCTTCACGAGCTCCGGCGCCGAGGCCAACGAGGGCGCGATCAAGCTCGCGCGCAAGTGGGGACGGCTCCACAAGGGCGGGGCCCACGAGATCGTGACCTTCGCAGACGCCTTCCACGGCCGCACGCTCGCGACGATGTCGGCGAGCGGCAAGCCGGGCTGGGACACGATGTTCGCGCCGCAGGTGCCGGGCTTCCCGAAGGCACGCCTGAACGACCTCGACTCGGTGGCGCGCGTGATCGGCGACGCGACGGTCGCGGTGATGCTCGAGCCGATCCAGGGCGAGGCGGGCGTGGTGCCGGCCGACCCCGCGTTCCTGCGCGCGGTGCGTGCCCTGTGCGATGCACGCGGCCTGCTGCTGATCCTTGACGAGGTGCAGACCGGCTGCGGCCGCACCGGCCGGCTGTTCGCGCACGAGCACGCCGGCATCGAGCCCGACCTGATGACGCTCGGCAAGGGCATCGGCGGCGGCGTGCCGCTCGCCGCGCTGCTCGCCCGCACGCGCTTCGCGTGCTTCGAGCCCGGCGACCAGGGCGGCACCTACTGCGGCAATCCGCTCGCGTGCGCGGCCGGCGTCGCGGTCGTCGAGACCCTGCTCGCCGACGGCTTCCTCGAGGGCGTGCGGCGCGTCGGCGCGCGACTGCGGCGCGGCCTCGCCGAGCTGTCGCGCGAACTCGGACTCGGCGAGGTCCGAGGCGAGGGGCTCCTGCTCGCGCTCGACACCGGTCGCGCGATCGCCGCCGACACGGTCGTCGCCGCGCGCGACGCCGGCCTGCTGCTCAACGCACCGCGACCCACGGTGCTGCGGCTGATGCCCGCGCTGAACTCGACCGACGCCGAGATCGACACCGGCCTCGCGCTGATGCGCGAGGCGCTGCGCGCGGTCGCGGGCCGGTGAGACGGCGGGTCAGAGCAGCTGGATGACGTACCCGCCCGACTTCTCGTCGTGTTCGAGCGCGAGCAGGCCGCGGTCGCGCGCCTCCTCGAGCACCTCGTTGAACGAGCGGAAGCCGTAGTAGCTCTCGGCGAAGCCCGGACGCCGGCGCTTGAGGGTCTGCTTGACCATCGAGCCCCAGATCTTGTCGTCGGCGCCGCGCTCGGCGAGCAGCGCCTCCACCGTCTCGACCGCGAGGTCGACGGCTTCCTGCCGGCGCTCGGCGTCGGTGCGCTGCCGGCGCGGCTCGGGTTCGGCCGGCTCGAGGTCGATCGCCACGTCGTCGCCGGCGACCTCGTCGTCGTCGATGATCGCTTCGGCCGTGCGCTCGACGACGGGTGGCTCGACCGGCACGTCGACAGGCTCGACAGCGGGTTCCGCCGCCGGTTCGCCGACACTGGCCGTGGTCTTGCGCCGGCGGGGAGCGCGTTTCTTCGGCGCGTCGGCGGCCGGCTCCGCCTCGACGGCAGTCGCGCCGTCGGCGACCGGTGCGGCGGTGTCGCCGGCGCCGTCCCGCGCGGCCGCGTCCGCCGCCTCGGCCGCGTCCGCCGCCGCGAAGTCCGCCGCGCTCACGGTGTCGCCGCCGAGCGCGATGCCGGTGTCGGCGACCCGGGCACGGCTGCGGCGCGTGCGGCGGCCCTTGGTCGCGGGCGCCGGGACGTCGTCGGCCGCGACGGTCGCATCGGTCGCATCGGTGGCCTCGGTGGTCGGTGCAGGGGCGTCTTCGCCGCGCTCGCCCGGCGGCGTGTCGCCGGCCGCTGCGTCCGCGCCGTCGGGCGACGGCTCGCGGGGCTCCGCGCCCCAGCGTCGCCACGGACCGCCGACCGACGGGACATCGTCGCCGTCGTCCTGAGGCGGTCCGCCCGGCTCGAGGCCGGCGGCGGTCTGTGACGCCGCCATGGCCGCGGCGGCTGCCGCGGGTCCGGTCGGCACGCTGCGCAGGGGCTCGCGCGGGCCGTCACGGTCCGGGCCGCGCCCGTTGCCGCGTCCACCGCGGTTCGGGTCGGTGCGGTTCGACTCGCCGCGGCTGGAATCACCGCGGCCCGAATCACCGCGGCCCGAATCGCCGCGCCCTTCGCCACGACCCTCGCCACGCCCTGCATCACCGCGTGCCGGCTCACCGCGGGTCGCGTCGCCTCGGCCCGGTTCGCGCGCGTCGCGGCGGGCCGCGTTCTGCGCGCCGCGCCGCCGCTGCTCGCGCACCAGGTCGTCGTAGAAGATGAACTCGTCGCAGTTCGCGGTGAGCAGGTCCGAGGTGGAGCCCTTCACGCCCACGCCGATGACGGTCTTGTTGTTCTCGCGCAGCTTGGAGACCAGCGGCGAGAAGTCGGAGTCGCCGCTGATGATGACGAAGGTGTCGACGTGGGACTTCGTGTAGCAGAGGTCGAGCGCGTCGACGACCATGCGGATGTCGGCCGAGTTCTTGCCCGACTGGCGCACGTGCGGGATCTCGATCAGCTCGAACGAGGCCTCGTGCATCTCGGCCTTGAACTCGCGGTAGCGGGCCCAGTCGCAGTACGCCTTCTTGACGACGATGCTGCCCTTGAGCAGCAGGCGCTCGAGCACCTTGCGGATGTCGAACTTCTCGTACTTCGCGTCTCGGACGCCGAGCGCGACGTTCTCGAAGTCGCAGAAGACCGCCATGCTCGGCGTGTCGTCGGGTTTGGCCATCGGCCCTCCGGGGAATCGGTGCGGTGCGGACCCGGACGGGCCGCGCAGGGAGCCATTATGTTCCCGAAGGCTCCGCCTGCTCGAACAGCGCACGGCACAGCCTGTCGCTGCGCTCGTCGGCCGGAAAGAAGTGCTCGACCCGGATGCCCGCGGCGAGCACGTCCTGCGCGGTGCCGAAGGTGGTGATCGTGGTGAAGAGGTCCAGTCGCTGGTCGCCCACGACGAACCGGGTCTCGAGCACCGGCGACAGCGTCGCGCCCCGCCCGCCCGTGCCCGGCTCGGGCGCGGGTACCCAGGGCTGGAGCTCGGCGACCAGCTCGGCGAGCGCGGGGTGGGACCAGGTCTCCTGGCGCAGCCGCGCGAAGACCGCCGGCCCCACGGTCTGCCAGTTGGCGATCGCGCGCGACAGGCCCTTCGGGTGGAAGGTCAGGTGCATCACGTTGGGCACCGGTCCGCGGCCACGCTCGGCGAGCAGCGCGGGCAGGTCGCACAGCGCACCGACCAGGCGCTGCCCGCTGCGGTTGATCTGCAGGAGGTCCCAGTCGGCGTCGACCGCCACCGCCGGGAACGGGTCGTGGTGGTCGAGCAGGCGAGCGATCGCGTGGCGGACCGCGTACATCTCGGCGTCGTCGAGGGTGCGCTGTCCGTACATCGGCGCGAAGCCCGCCAGCCGCAGCAGCTCGTTGCGCTCGGCGAGCGGCACGTCGAGCACGCCGGCGGCGCGCAGGACGAGTTCGCGGCTGGGGTACGAGCGGCCCGACTCGACATAGCTCGCGTGCCGCTGCGAGATGCCGCAGGCCTCGGCGAACGCCGACTGGGTCAGGCCGCGTCGCGCGCGCCAGCGCCGCAGCGAGCCGCCGACGCTCGCGGCCGGTGCGTCCATCAGCGGGCCCCGGCGGGGAGCCGGCCCGCAGCCGCGCGCCGCTCGCGGAGCGCTCCGGTCAGCAGGTAGCCGAGCGGCCCGAACGACCCCGCCAGCAGCGTGAGCGCCACCCACGGCCACGGATTGCGCCCGCTGCGCCGCGCGTCCGCGACCATCCACGCCATGACCAGCGTCAGGGCGATCACCAGGTCGACCAGCACCTGGAGGCCGCCCGCCGACTGGAAGTGCGGCAGGACGATGCCGAGGTAGCCGACGTCGGCGAGCGCGGTCGCGGTCAGCGCACCGAAGGCGGCGATCACGATGGCGAGCAGCAGGATCTTCTTCACGACCGGCTCCGGCGGGGGAGGGAGACGGCCCGATTCTGGACGGCGGCGGCGGGTGGCGGCAATGACCTCGCAGGTCATCGCCGCCCGCCGGCACCGGGCGCGCTGCGGGTCAGCGGTCGCCGAGCATCGCGTCGACGCGCTTGAAGACCTTGCGCGCGTGGGCGAGCAGCTCGCCCTCGGTCGGGTGGTCGAGCGTCTCGACGCCGACGATGCGCTTGGCGAGCGCCGCGTGGCGCTTGGCGACGTGCTCGCGGAAGGCGGTCTTCGCGGTGCCGGGGCCGGTCACCAGCACCTCCTGCGCGTCGCCGAGGGCGGTGACGACCTCGTCGAAGAAATGCGTGTCGTCGTTCGTGTGACCGGAGCCGGAGGCGCCGGCACGGTGATGCACCTGCCGGTGACCGCCCGCATGGTGGACGGTGACGACGTGCTTGTCGTCGACGGAGAAGTCGACGACCTTGGCTTCGCGGTGATCGAGCCAGACGACGGCGTGGACGTGGGACATGGGGGGCGCTCTCGGTGTGGGGTGTGGGGTATCGGGAGAGAGGAAAGGCGCTGCCGAGGAGACGATCGGTGCGCCGGCGCGCGGGCTCGTGCGGCCCGCGTCGGGCGTTACAGGGTCGACCGGTGCAGGCCCGCCGTGCGCTCGCGGCGTTCCTGGCAGGCGATGCAGCGGATGGCGAACGGCTGCGCCTGCAGCCGTGCGGGAGGGATGTCCTGGCCGCAGTCGGTGCAGGTGCCGTAGTCGCCGGATTCGAGCCGGGCCAGCGCCAGGCGTCCGGCCTGCAGCTCCTCGACGTCGCGGCGCGCGTCGGCGAAGTCGGCGGTGGTGGTGTCGGCGGCGACGGAGAGGTCACCGGCGTCGGCGTTGCGGTCCAGGCCGGCGGTGACGAGCGCGGCGTCACCGAGCTTGTCGGTGATCTCGCCGCGGAGCACCTCGAGCCTGCGCTCGATCGTGCGGCGGATGCGGGCGGTGTCCAGCGGATCGTTGAGCATTCGGTGTCTCCGGCTGCGTTGTCCGATCCATGGTAGGTCGCGGCCCCCGAGGTCGGCTTGATCGAGGTCAAGCCGATCGGTCGGGGCCGCGGCGGACGGACCCTGGGTCCGCCCGCCGCACCCTGGCCGGATCAGCCCGTGCGGCCCGCGCGCTGGAGCGGGCAGGTGCTGATGCCCAGCAGCGTGTAGGCGCCGCAGAAGCGGAACAGGCCCGTCGCGAGCACGATGGCGCCGACGATGTAGCCCCACAGGCCGACCGTTCCGATCGCGGCGAGCGCGATCAGGACCAGGCCGGCGACGATACGCAGGATGCGGTCGATGCCGCCGACGTTCGCTTTCATGGTGTCTTCCCTAGGTGTGGTGTGTTCGAGCACCCATTGGAGCGCACCCGGCGTCCGTCGGTCTGTGACCGCGGTTACACGGCTGATGCAGGCCATTCGCGTGCCCGCCGGTCAGCGCGGGCGGGCGCCTTCTGCTACCGTCGCCGCTCCCCGTACCCGCCCGAGCCGGAACCCCACGATGGACCGACCCCCGCCGACCCGCGAGCTGCAGCCCAGCGCGCTGACCGCCAACGAGATGTACCTGCTGCTGCGCGACTCGGTGATGCCGCGCCCGATCGCCTGGGTGTCGACCATCGACCACCAGGGGCGCAGCAACCTCGCGCCCTACAGCTTCTTCAGCGTGTGCTCGTCGGACCCGCCGATCCTCGGGTTCTCCGCGATGAAGTCCGGCCGCGACGAGCGCGGGCAGCCGACCTACAAGGACACGATGGTCAACGTCCGCGCCAACGGCGAGATGGTGATCAACGTCGTGCCCGAGTCGATGATGCTGCCGATGGTCGAGACCTCCGCGAACCTCGCTCCGGGCGAGAGCGAATTCGACTTCGCGAAGCTGCCTCAGGCGGCGTCGACCGCGGTGAAGCCGCCTCGCGTGGCCGGGGCACCGGTCGCCTACGAGTGCGTCGTGCATTCGATCGTCGAGCTCGGTGCCAGCGCCTGGGTGATGGCGCGGGTCGTGCACGTGCATGTCGACGAGCGGGTCTACGTCGGCACGGTCAAGGGCGTGAACCACCGCATCGACCTGCTGCAGGGCACCGAGATGCGGCCCGCGGGGCGGCTCGGGCGCGCGCTGTACAGCCGGATCCGCAACGAGGAGACGATCCTCCGCCGCGACGGCCCCAACGACTGAATTCGCGCATAAACCTACTGCGCGTCCCGATTCGACGACTGCGGTGCTCGCCGTACACCTGTACGGCTGCGCTCCTCGTCGCCGACTCGGGCCTGCTCGCTACGGTTTCTGCGCGAATTCGGGCAGCGGGGCAGGCGTGCGGCGTCGACTTAGTCCTGGGGCGGCTCGCCGCCTTCGGCCAGTGCGCGCAGGGGGGCGGCGTCGACGATGGTCACGCGCTCGCGGCCGAGGGCGATCCAGCCGCGCTGCTCGAAGCGCTTGAGCAGGCGCGAGACGATCTCGCGGACGGTGCCGATCGACTCGGCGAGCTGCTGGTGGGTGGTGTGCAGCTCGCGGCCGTGGCCGAGCAGCGCGGCGGCGAGTCGGCGGTCCATGCGCTGGAACGCGACGGCCTCGGCGAGGCCCATCAGGTCGCCCAGGCGCTCGCCGAACACGCCGAACACGTAGCGGCGAAAGCCGGGCAGGTCGGTCCAGTGCAGGAAGGTCTCGGGCGGCACCGGCCACAGCCGCGTGGGCGTCGCGGTTCCGGCGTGCGCGGCCAGCAGCACGGCGGAGAACGCGCAGCTCGTCGACAGCAGGCACACGTCGCCGCGTCCGACCCGGTACAGCTCGATCGAGCGGCCCTCGGGCGTGCCGCGGGCGACGCGGATCTCGCCGTCGAGCACGAAGGGGAAGGCGCGGCACGGATCGCCTTCGCGGAACAGCACCGTGCCGCGCGGCACCTCGACGATCGGCGTCGCCGCCAGCGCCGCGTCGAGCTCGTCGCGCGGGACCTCGGCGAGGCTCGGGTAGGCGGCGAGCAGCTCGGCGCGCTCGGCGTCCGGGGCCCGCGGCACGGTGGTCACCGACGCTGCTCGAAGAACCGGCCGGCGATCGCGAGCGCGTCGTCGACGTCGGCGCGGGTGACGTCGAGGTGGGTGACCCAGCGCTGCACCAGCCCCTGGCCGTAGCGGCCGCTGCTGCCGGTGGTGCGCACGCCGTGCGCGGCGAGGTGCTCGGCGAAGGGCGCGGCGATCGCATCGTCGACGCGCACGAACACGATGTTGGTGTGCGGCACGTCGGCATGCAGGCCGCCGTGCGCGCGACCGAGCTCGGCGAGTCCGGCGGCCAGCGCGCGCGCGTTGTCGTGGTCCTCGGCGAGGCGGTCGACGTGATGCTCGAGCGCATGCTGCGCGGCGGCCGCCAGCAGGCCCGCCTGGCGCATGCCGCCGCCGAGCATCTTGCGCCAGCGGCGCGCCCGCGCGACGAAGGGCTTCGTGCCGAGCAGCAGCGAGCCGACCGGCGCGCCCAGGCCCTTCGACAGGCACAGCGACACGCTGTCGAAGTTCGAGCAGATCTCGCGCGCGACGAGGCGCGGGTCGGTGCTGGTTCCGCCCTGCGCGTCGCCGTCGCGCAGCCCTGCCGCGCGGCGGCGCGCGACCTCGACCGCCGCGTTGAAGAGCCGCGCGCCGTCGAGGTGAGCGCCGAGCCCGCGGCGCGTGGTGAGGGCCCGCACGCCCCGCAGGTAGTCCATCGGCAGCACCTTGCCGCCGGTGGTGTTCTCCATGCCGACCAAGCGGGTCTTCGCGAAGTGCGGATCGTCGGGCTTGATCGCGGCCTCGATCGCCTCGAGCGGGATCGTGCCGTCGGGCGCGTTCTCGAGCGGCTGCGGCTGGATCGAGCCGAGCACCGCCATGCCGCCGGCCTCCCATCGGTAGGTGTGCCAGAGCTGACCGACGATCGCCTCGTCGCCGCGCTCGCAGTGCGCGAGCAGGCCCATCAGGTTGGTCTGCGTGCCGGAGGCCGCGAAGATCGCGTCCTCGAAGCCGAGCATCTCCGCGGCGTGGCGCTGCAGGCGGTTGATGCTGGGGTCGTCGGCGAACACGTCGTCGCCGACCTCCGCGGCGGCGATCGCGGCGCGCATCGCGGCGGTGGGCTTGGTGACGGTGTCGCTGCGGAAATCGGGCATGGCCTGGCTCGGTCGGTGGGTCGGGTCAGCCCGCGTCGGCGGGGCTGCGGGCGGTCGTGTCGGGGGTCGGGTGAACAGCGGGCTCCGGCGCGAGCCTGAGCGCGAGGTCGACCGCGGCGAGCAGGCTGCGGTGGTCGGCGACGCCCTGGCCGGCGATGTCGAACGCCGTGCCGTGGTCGACGCTCGTGCGCACGAAGGGCAGGCCGACGGTGACGTTCACGCCGGTGTCGATGCCGAGGTACTTGACCGGGATCAGGCCCTGGTCGTGGTACATCGCGACGACGACGTCGAAGTCGCGGAAATGGCGGGCGCGCATGAACACCGTGTCGCCGGGCCAGGGGCCGCTCGCGTCGATGCCGGCGGCACGCGCGTCGGCGATCGCCGGGGCGATGGTGTCGATCTCCTCGCGACCCATCAGGCCGCCCTCGCCCGCGTGCGGGTTCAGGCCGGCGACCGCGATGCGCGGGCGCGCGATGCCCAGGCGCCGGAGGCCGGCGTCCGCGATCGCGATGGTGTCGCGGACGGCCTCGCGGGTGATCGCGGCGATGGCCTCGCGCAGCGGCACGTGGATGGTGACGAGGATCGTGCGCAGCTCGTCGTTGGCCAGCATCATCCGCACGTCCGGCACGCCGGCGAGTTCGGCGAGGATCTCGGTGTGGCCGGGATGCCGGATGCCGGCCGCGGCGATCGCCTCCTTGTGGATCGGCGCGGTGACCACGGCGCGGACCCGGCCGGCGATCGCATCGTGGCTGGCGCGGACGATGGCGGCATGGGCGGCAGCCCCGGCGCGCGCGTCGACGCGCCCGGCCGGCAGGTCCGCGGGCAGTGCGGAGCAGGCGATGACGGGCACGCGGATGCGTCCGGCGGCGGCCGCGCTCGCGCCTCCGGCGGCCGCTTCCGGCCCGTCGACCGTGACGACGTCGATCGGCAGGCCGAGCGCGCGCGCCTCGCGGGCGAGCACCACGGCGTCGCCGTAGACGAGCAGCGGCTGCGCGCCGGGGACGGCGAGGCGCTCGGCGCAGGCCTTCAGGACGATCTCGGGGCCGATGCCGCAGGCGTCGCCCATCGTGATCGCGACCGGTGTGCGGGCGGGATCCATCGGGCGATTGTAGGCCGCATGGAGGGTGCATGAAGGGTGCATGCGCCGGACACGGGGAAAGGCGGGCCGCCGACACGGGTGGCCGGCTAGAATCGGCGGCTTGAGCGCCTTCACCTCCCTCGACTGGTCCGGCCTCGGCCTGTGGATCCTCGCGTGGTTCGGCTACGCGGGCTGGGCCGAGCGCGCGTCGCTGCGCCGCCCGAACCTGATGGCGTCGCTCGCGCGCTACCGCCGGGCCTGGATGCGCGAGGCCTACGTCCGCGATCCGCGGATCACCGATGCGGCGCTGATCGGCAACCTGATGCACAGCGCGACCTTCTTCTCGTCGACGACGCTGCTGATCCTCGGCGCGGCCATCGCGCTGCTGGGGAGCATCGAGCGCGGCCCGGAGGTGGTCGAGCTGATGCGCAACCTGCCGTTCGCCGCCCGCACCACGCAGGACCTGCTCGAGTCGAAGGTGCTGGTGGCGACGGTGGTGTTCGTCTACGCGTTCATGCGCTTCACCTGGTCGCTGCGGCAGTTCAACCTCGTGAACATCATGGTGGGCGCGTTTCCGGCCCGCGACCGGCTGGTGCCGGACGATCGCCTGATCGTCACCGCGAGCCGGCTCAACGAGCTGGCGGGCGTGAACTTCGCGCAGGGGCTGCGCGCGTACTACTACGCGGTGCCGCTGCTGCTGTGGCTCGTGCATCCCTGGATGCTGATCGCCGGAACGTTCGTGATCACCGGGGTGCTGTGGTACATGGAGTTCCGCTCGGCGACGGTGCAGGCGCTGGCCGCCGACGACGACGCCGCGCCGCCGTCAGGGCACTGACGGGCCTGCCCGCGGGTTCTGTCCGGCCGTCCCCGCGTGCGCGAGGCGGCCGGCGCTCACAGCGGTCTCGACCAGTACTCGCCGACCAGCGACGCGCCGAAGCTCTCGTGCGGCTCCGAGCGCTCGAGCACGAAGCCCTCGTCGACGTAGATGCCGCGGGCCGCGACCAGCACCTCGTTGGTCCACAGCACCATGCGCCGGTAGCCCGCCGCGCGCGCGAAGGCCATCGCCTCGCGCACCAGCCGCCGCCCGAGTCCGATGCCGCGCGCCGAAGGCTCGACCAGCAGCAGCCGCAGCTTCGCGGTCCGCTTCGACTGGCGCACGACGAAGACCGAGCCGACCGGCACGCCGTCGCGCTCGGCGATCACGCAGCACTCCGCGGCCGGATCGAACCGCTCGACGAAGCGGGCGACGATGCCGGCCACCATCCCCTCGAAGCGGGCGTCCCACCCGTACTCGGCCGCATAGACCGCGCCGTGGCGCGACACGACCCAGCCGAGGTCGCCGGGGCGGGGCGGGCGCAGCATGACGGGGCCGGCGGACGGCGCGGGGGTCGACCCCGGTGCGGCTTCGGTGGCGGGCATCGGCGGCGGCGCGGCGGGCGGCGCACTGTGGCGGGTCGCCGGGAGTGTCCGGGATCCGACGGCCGCGCGCAACGGCCGGGCCGCGTCGGGCCGGCGCTCAGCGGCCCGGCGGCAGGCTCGCGACCGGCGGCGTCTCGGGACGGGGCGCCGCGGCGCTGACCGTCGCTCGGCAGCCGGCGAGGAAGTCCCGATGGTGGTCGTGCGGACCGCGCGGGTCGGCGAAGACGTCGATCGCGGCGACGCGCAGCATCGCCTCGTCGTCCTCGTCGCGCACGAACCAGCGCAGGGCCGGCGGCACCGCCTGGATGAGGACCAGGTCGTCCTCGAGCCGGCGCAGGAACTCGTCGGGCTTGGCGCCGTTGTCGCGCGAGAGCGCGGCGTTGCGGATGAAGTCGGCGCCCTCGTCGCACTCCTCGAGGGTGACGGTCAGCGCGAGCGCCCCCGTCGGCACGCCGGTCGCGGCGCAGAGCGCGCCGATCGCACACAGATCACGGAAACGCATCGTCGTTCTCCACGGCCGGTGGGTCGACCGTCAGGAATCGACGCTACACGCCGTGGCACGCTGCGGACACCGGATAACCGGGCGCTGCGCCCCGCAGTTCCGCTGCTCGCGTGTCGGCCGGCGCCGCGCGGGCCGCGCGCCGCTCCGGCGCGGGCGCCGCAGGGGGCCGTGCCGCTGCGCCGCGGCATGCGGCCGCGCCCGTGCGGGACCTCGGATCGCGCGGCCGGATTCCGATTCGATGGCGCGTCGCAGCAGGCGCCCGCGGAGCGATCGTGTACCGTGGCGGCGTCGACGCCGTCCGGCCCGCTGCCCGGTCCGCGTGTCGCGCATCCGACCACACCGCGCCCATGATCGACGCCGCCGCACAGGGATTCGCCCCCCACCACTGGGCCGCGATGACCGCCATCGCGGCCGCGGCGGGGCTGATGCACGGTTTCGTCGGGATCGGATTCCCGCTGCTGGCCACGCCGCTCTTCGGGCTGCTGTTCGGCTGGCGCTCGGCGGTCGCGCTGCTGGTGCTGCCGACACTGCTGGTCACCCTCGGCACGCTGTGGGCCTACCGCGGTCAGGCCGACCTGCGAGCGGTGCTTCGCGAGCACTGGCCGCTGGCGGCGCTGATGCCGCTCGGGCTGGTGGCGGGCGTGCACGCGCTGCACTCGGTCCCGGCCGACCTGCTGATGCTGCTGATGGCGGGCGTGATGATCGTCTACCTGGTGCTCGACCGATTCGGCCACACCGACCTGCCCGCCGCGCGCGCGCACCCGACGCTGCTCGCGGTGCCGTTCGGACTGGCGGCGGGCTTCTGCGAAGGCGCGCTGAACGTCGCGGGCCCGATGCTGCTGATCTACTTCCTGCTGCTCGACCTGCCGGTGGTGTCGATCATCGCGACGCTGAACTGGCTGTTCTTCGCGGGCAAGACGGTGCAGTCGCTGCTGATGGCCCAGCGCGGCGCGTTCGACGCGACGGTGCTCCAGGCGACGCTGCCGATCGCGGCGGTCGGCGTGGTCGGCTATTTCGCCGGGCTGCGCCTGCGCCAGCGCGCCGATCCCGCGCGCTACCGCGGCTGGCTCAAGGCGACGCTCGCGCTGATGGCGGCGGGGCTGGTGCTGCGCGTGGCGGTCGGCGGCGGCGCTGCCTGAGGCGGGCGTCAGCGGGTCAGCAGCAGCGTCGCGACGATCACGAGGAACACCAGCAGCAGGCGCCGGAAGCCCTGCTCGCCGACGCGGTGGCGCATCCGCTTGCCGAGCGCCATGCCGCCGAACATCGGTGCCAGCGCCAGCCCCGAGAGCACCGCCTCGGGCAGTCCGAGCACGCCGAGCAGCGCCATCGAGCCGAACAGCGGCAGCGCGCCCAGCAGGTAGATCACGCTGATGGAGCCGATGAAGCGCTCGCGGTCGAGCCGCAGCGCGACCAGGTAGGTGATCACCAGCGGCCCCATCAGCGACGACACGCCGCCCATCAGCCCCGACAGCGTGCCGACCGCGAGGCCCCAGCGGCGCTCGCCGCCGGCATCGATGTCGAGCTTCGGGTTCCAGGCCATCAGCGCGACCGCCAGCAGCAGCGCGCAGGCGACGAACATGTTCAGCGTGCGCACCGGCAGGCCGAGCGTGAACCGGACGGTGAGGGCGGTCATCACCACCATCGGCACCAGCAGCCAGGCGAAGCGGCGCAGCGCATAGCGGACGTGCCCGCCGTCGAGCGACTGGAAGACGTTGGACACGAGGATGGGCAGGCCCATCAGCGCGATCGCCTTGGGGCTCGGGATCACCAGCGCCAGCAGCGGCACGACCACCAGCGGCAGGCCGACGCCGAGCAGGCCCTTGACCACCCCGCCGAGCACGAACGCGCCCGCGACCGCGGCGAGCACCGCGAGGCTCGCGGGTCGGCCGAGCGCCGCCGCGAGCTGCTCGGCGAGAAAGGTGTCCAGGATCGGCGGCCGCGGGTCAGCGATTCGCGCGTGCGAGCACCGCGTGCAGCATCACGTTGGTGCCCGCATGCAGGTGCGCGGGGTCGGCGTTCTCGATCTCGTTGTGGCTGATGCCCTTCTCGCAGGGCACGAAGACCATCGCGGCCGGACAGGTCCGGGCGACGTAGACGGCGTCGTGGCCCGCGCCGCTCGCGAGCCGGCGGGCCGGGTAGCCGAAGGCCTGGGCGGTCGACTCGATCGCGCCGACCAGGGCCGGGTCGAAGGCGCAGGGCGGGAAGTGCACCGTCTGCTCGATCGAGATCGACACGTTGTCCTCGGCCGCGATCCGGGAGGCGGCCTCGCGCACCGCATCGGCCATCGCGTCGAGGGTGGCGGCGTCGGCATTGCGCAGGTCGATGCTCAGCTCGACGCGGCCGGGGATCACGTTGCGGGAGTTCGGCGAGACGATCAGCCGGCCGACCGTGCCGCGCGCGTAGTGCGGGTGGGCCTGGGCGACCTCGCGGACCGCGACGACGAGGCGCGAGGCGGCCAGCAGCGCGTCGCGGCGCATCTCCAGCGGCGTCGGGCCGGCGTGCGCGTCCTGGCCCTCGACGACGACGTCGAACCAGCGCTGGCCGAGCGCGGATTCGACGATGCCGATGACCTTGCCCTCGCGCTCGAGCACCGGGCCCTGCTCGATGTGCGCCTCGAAGTAGGCGTCGAAGGCCGGCATCGGATCGGTGCCGTCGGCGCCGATCGAGGCCAGCGCCTCGCCGACCGTGATGCCGTCGGCGTCCTTCTGGGCGCGGCAGTGCTCGGCGGTGAAGGCGCCGGCGAACACGCCCGAGCCCATCATCACCGGCTGGAAGCGCGTGCCTTCCTCGTTGGTCCAGATGGCGACTGCGATCGGGCGGGTCGTGGCGATGCCGGCATCGTTCAGCGTCCGGACGATCTCCAGGCCCGCGAGCACCCCGTAGTTGCCGTCGAAGCGCCCGCCATTGGGCTGCGTGTCGACGTGGCTGCCCATCGCGACCGGGCGCGCGGCGGGATCGGTGCCGGGGCGGATCGCGTAGACGTTGCCGATGGCATCGGTCGCGACGCTGCAGCCCGCCTCGCGCAGCCAGCCGATGACGAGTGCGCGGCCCTCGCCGTCGAGCTCGGTCAGCGCCAGCCGCCGCACGCCGCCGCGCGGCGTCGCACCGATCTTCGCGAGGGTCATCAGCGAGGACCACAGGCGGTCCGACGAGGTGGACAGCGTGGCGGGCACGGGCAGCGGTGCGTTCATGGCGGGCGGGGATCGGGTGGCGGGGAGGGTCCGGCCGCGGGAGGCGGCGGACATCGCCGCACCTTGCGGGACGCGGCGCGATCCGTCAAACGCCGTTCCGCACCGGTGCCTTCAGCTCGACGGCGGCAGCGCCTCGCCGATCCGTTCGCAGTCCTCGCCCGCGGCCGTGCACAGCCGATACAGGCTGGTGAGGTTGTCGCGCAGCGCATCCCGCACCTGGCGGCCGTGGCGGTCGCGCAGCGCGGCGGCGTCGCGGGTCCCGCGGCGGGCCGCCCG
>RPRK01000067.1 GCA_003818495.1 Burkholderiales bacterium | reverse complement strand
CCTCGGTACCGATGTTGCCGTTGGCGCCGGGACGCGGCTCGACGAGGAAGGGGTGCTTGAGGACGGTGGCCAGCCGGTCGGTCACGGCCCGCGTCACCAGGTCGACGACGCCGCCGGCCGGGAAGGGAACGATCACCTTCACCGGCTTGGACGGCCAGGCCTCCTGCGCACGGGCCGCGTGGGGCAGGAGCGAGGCGGGCAGGGCGGCGGCGGCGGCGAGGGCGAGGCGGCGGCGCAGGGCATCGGTCGGTCGGTTCATGCGGGTCTCCTGTCGAATCGTTGTGGAATGCGGGTCGTGCGTTCAGGGAAGTCGTGCGTTCAGGGAAGTCGGACGTTCAGCGGCGGGGCGCGAGCGCCGCGATCCTCGCGAGCGCCGTGTCGGTCTGCGCGGCGAGCCGCGCGAGGATGTCGGCCGCCGGTTCCTCGCCGCGCAGCCACGCGACGCTCTGGCCGGCGGCCTCGTAGACGAGCGGCGCGACCTCGTGCTCCTCGATGGCGGCGAGCAGTTCGCCGGTCAGCGCATGCTGCCACGGCATCGGCAGCGGCGCCGGGGCGTCGGGCGCGGCCCAGGCGTCGCTCCAGGCGCTGCGCACGACGCGGCAGGGCTTGCCGCTGTGGGCGCGGGTGATCACGGTGTCGTCGCTGCCGGCGGCGACCAGCCGCTCGAGCAGTGCGCGCGGCGTGCGGTTCTCCAGCGCGCCGAGCCAGGCGGTGCCCAGCCATGCGCCCTGCGCCCCCATCGCCAGCGCCGCCGCGATCTGCGCGCCGGTGGCGATGCCGCCGGCGGCGATCACCGGCACGTCGCCGGCGAGCTCGACCACCTGCGGCACCAGCGAGAAGGTCCCGATCGGACCGGTGTGGCCGCCGGCGTCGCCGCCCTGCGCCACGAGCACCTGGGCCCCGGCGGCGAGCGCGGCCCGCGCATGCTTGGGCGAGCCGACCAGCGACAGCGTGGTCTTGCCCGAGGCGCGCACCCGGGCCACCACCTCGACGGGCAGGCCGACCGCGGTGGCCACGCCGTCGACGTCGGAGGCGAGCACCGCCTCGAGCTGCTCGGCGAACAGCGCGCGCGTGCGCACCGTGTGCGAGAAGAAGTGGGGCTTCGTCGCGGCGGGCACCGCGAAGCGCCGACGCAGGTCCTCGACGAAGGCGCGGTGCGCGGCCGGGATCGCCGCACGGCCGGCCTCGGCCTCGGCGTCGTCGGCGGGCATGCCGGCGGGCAGCATCAGGTCGACGGCGAAGGGCGCGTCGCCGACCGCCTCGCGCAGTCGCGCGAGCAGGCCGGGAATCGCGTCGGGCCGCTCGCGCGCGACGCCGAAGACACCGTAGCCGCCGGCCCGGGAGATCGCCGCGGCGACCTCGAGGGAATGCGAGAAGCCGAAGATCGGCAGCGCGATGCCGAGCCGCTCGCAGACCGGCGTGCGCCAGGCGCGCGCCGAGGTCACGGCCGCGGCTCCGGGTCGGCCATCCGCGCGTCGAAGGCGTCGAGGTCGAGGCAGGGGTGGCGCGTGCCGGCGCCTGCGCGCAGCACGTGGCGTCCGATCAGGGTCTTGTGGATCTCGCTCGCGCCCTCGCCGATCTGGTTGAGCTTGGCGTCGCGCATGAAGCGTTCCAGCGGGAACTCCTTGAGGTAGCCGTTGCCGCCGAAGAGCTGCAGGCAGTCGGTGGTGACCTGCATGCCGAGGTCGGTCGCGTGCAGCTTGGCCATCGAGGCGTGGACCGACACCTCGGGGTCGCCGCGGTCGTAGCGATCGGCCACCGAGCGCATCAGGCAACGCGAGGCCTCCAGCCGCGTCGCCATCTCGGCCAGCATCCACTGCACGCCCTGGTGCTCGCCGAGCCGCGCGCCGAAGGTCCGACGCCGGCCGCACCACTGCGCGGCCATCTCGAGCGCGCCGGCTGCGCGTCCGAGCGCGATCGCCGCATGTCCGATCCGCGCGCGCACCAGCGTGTCCTGCGCGAGCGCCATGCCACCGCCCTCGACGCCGAGCAGCCGCTCGCGCGGCACCCGCACGCCGCGCAGGAAGACCTCGGCGGCCGGCACGCCGGCCCAGCCGAGCTTGGGCTGCATCGGTCCGACCGACAGGCCCGGCGCGTCGCGCGGCACGAGGAAGGCCGACAGGGCGCGTGCGCCCGGCGCGCCGTCGACGCGCGCCACGACCACGAACCAGTCGGCGACGGTCGCACGGGTGATGTAGCGCTTGACGCCGTCGAGCACCCAGCCGTCGCCGTCGCGGCGCGCCGTCGTCGCCAGGCCCGCGACGTCGGAGCCCGCGAGCCGCTCGGTCAGCGCGAACGCCGACTGCAGCTCGCCGCGCACGAGCTTCGGCACGATCCCGGCGGCGAGCGCGGACGCCGCACCCGCGACGATCGGCCGGCCCGCGAGGTCGGTGCCGGTGACCATGGAGGCGGCGGCGCTGCAGACCCGCGCGAGCGCCTCGATGACCTGGACGCGCACCCGCATGGGTGCCTCGGTTCCGCCGTGGGCGAGCGGAAATCCGGTGGCGACGATGCCCGACGCGCACAGGTCGCGGAAGGTGTCCCAGGCGAACACGTCCTGCTCGGCGACGGCGTTGGCGCGGGCGCCGATCGCGCCGTCGGCGAGCGCGCGTGCGACGGCGACCGTCTCGGCCTCGCGGGCCGGCGTCCAGTCCGGGTGGCTCATGCGCCGTCCCTCAGCAGGTGCTTGGCGATGTTGAGCTGGTGGATCTGGCTCGTGCCCTCGTAGAGCCTGAAGAGGCGCACGTCGCGGTACAGCCGCACGATCGGATGGTCGTCGATGTAGCCCGCGCCGCCGAGGATCTGCACGGCGCGATCCGCCACGCGTCCGCAGGTCTCGGAGGCGAGCAGCTTGCACATCGACACGTCCATCGTCACGTCGTCGCCGTCGTCGCGCTTGCGAGCGGTCTCCAGCACCAGCGCGCGCGCCGCGGCGATCTCGGTGGCGCTGTCGGCGAGCATCGCCTGCACCAGCTGGAACTCGCCGATCGGCTGGCCGAACTGCTTCCTGCTGCGCGCGTGCGCGATGGCCTCGTCGAGCAGGCGGATCGCCGGGCCCACGCACAGCGCGGCGAGGTTGATGCGCTGCTTGTTGAGCGCGCGCATCGCCGAGCGGAAGCCCTCGCCCGGGCGGCCGCCCAGCACCGCGTCGTCGGGCACCCAGACGCCGTCGAGGAAGACCTCGCCGACCGGCGAGCCGTGCTGGCCGAGCTTGCGGTAGGCGGGGCCGGTCGACAGGCCGGGGGTGCCGCGCGGCATCAGGAACGCGGTGATGCCCGATGCGCCGCGCGGGGTGTCGTCGGTGCGGGCGAAGACGGTGAACAGGTCGGCGATCGGCGCGTTGGTGATGTAGCACTTGGCGCCGTCGATCCGCCAGCCGGTGCGTCCGCCGTCGCCCAGCGCCGGGATGGCGCGGGTGCGCAGCGCGGTGGCGTCGGAGCCGGCCTCGGGTTCGGTCAGCGCGAAGCAGCCGGTGATCTCGCCGCGGGCCAGTCGCGGCAGCCAGCGCTGCTTCTGCTCGGGCAGGCCGTCGGCGATCAGCGCCTCGCTGGCGATGCCGGTGTTGCCGCCGAAGCGGGCGCGAAAGACCGGCGCGGCCTGCGAGACCTCGATGTTGACGCGGGCGAGCTCCTCGGTGGTGAGCCCGGCCCCGCCATAGGCCTCGGGGATGCTGTGGCCGAAGAGGCCGAGCGCGCGCATGCGTTCGACCATCGTCTCGGGGATCGCGTCGTCGCGGTCGATGGCCGCCTCGAGCGGGATGCATTCGTCGCGCACGAAGGCGCGCAGCTCGGCGAGCAGCGCGTCGAGGCGCCGGGTGTCACGGATCACGTTCGGTTGCTCCTGTGGGGCGGTGCTTCGGCCCGGCACGCCGACTCGATGCGGCGGGCCGTCTCGATCATCGCGGGGACGACCTCGTCGAGCAGCCGCTCGGCGTCGGCGGCGCGGCGAGCGCCGGCGTGCACGGCGAGGGTGCAGTTGATGGCGACCGTCTCGGCATGCAGCGTCTGGCGCAGCGGCATCGCGACGGCATGGACGCCGGGTCGCCGCGACCACTGGCCGGTCCCGTGCGTCCAGCCGCGGCGCCGGAACGCCTCGCGCTCGCCCTCGATGAGCGGACGCTCGTCGCGAAAGCGCTGCGGGTCGTCGACCTTGAGGCGGTTGAGGATCGCGGCCTGCTCGGCGGCGGGGCGGGCCAGCACCAGGGCGCGGCCGATCGCGGTGGTCAGCAGCGGCAGCGGGCTGCCGATGTCCGGGTGGAAGGCGTTGCCGCGGTCGGCGCGGCAACTGTCGAGGTAGACCGCGCACAGCCGGTCGCGCGTCGCGAGGTTCACCGTGCAGCGGGTCTCGCGGGCGAGCTGCTCGAGCCAGGGCCGGGCGACCTGGCGCACCGGCATCCCCGCGAGCAGCGGATAGCCGAGCGCGAGCACGCCGGCGCCGAGCGAGACCCGCTGGTCGGCGCCGCGGGACAGGTAGCCGAGCAGCGTCAGGGTGTGGGTCAGCCGCGAGACGGTCGCCTTGGGGAGCCCGGTCCGGTCGCACAGCTCCCGGTTCGACAGCGACCGGTCCGACGGGGCGAAGGCGCGCAGCACCTCGAGCCCGCGCGCGAGCGCGTTGGCGAACTGGCGGTCGCCGCTGGTGTCTTCGGATCGGGCCAGTCCGGGCAGCGGCGGGCGGATCGATGCGGCCGTGCGCATGCGGTGGTCCCTGTGGTCTCGATGGTCTCCCCGGATCCATGGTCAGGCCGGGCGACGCCGCGGGTCAACCGTCGGCACCGTGCAGCGGCACGGTCGTTCCGCTCTGCGGAACGCCCGGCGACCCGCGGGCGCGAGCCGTGCGATAAGCATGGGATGAGCGATCCGATGCCGCCCCGAGCCCGCAGCGCGGGCACCCCGTCCGCCGCCCTCCTCGAGGGGGTCCGCATCCTCGACATGGCCACCGTGCTGGCCGCGCCGTTCGCGGCCACCCTGTGCGGGGACCTCGGCGCCGAGGTCACCAAGCTCGAACTGCCGGACGGCGGCGACCCGCTGCGCCGGCTCGCCCCGGTGCAGGACGGCCATGCGCTGTGGTGGAAGGTCGCCAACCGCGGCAAGCGCGGCATCACGCTCGACGTGCGCAAGCCGGCGGGGCGCGACCTGTTCCTGCGGCTGCTGCCGGACGTGGACGTGCTCGTCGAGAACTTCCGGCCGGGCACGCTCGACCGCTGGGGGCTGGACCTCGCGACGCTGCGGTCGGCGAACCCGGCGCTGATCGTGCTGCGGCTGTCCGGCTTCGGGCAGACCGGCCCGCTCGCCGACCAGCCCGGCTTCGCGCGGGTCTTCGAGGCGATGAGCGGCTTCGCGCACCTCGCCGGCGACCCGCAGGGCGCGCCGCAGCACATGAACTATCCGGTCGGCGACGTGATGGCCGGCGTGTTCGGCGCCTTCTCCATCGCCGCGGCGGTCGCCCGCCGCCGCGCCCATCCCGACGAGCCGCCGGCGGAGCTCGACCTGTCGGCCACCGAGGCGCTCGTGCGCGTGCTCGACGCGCTGCCGGTCGAGCTCGAGCGGACCGGGCAGGCCCGCGGACGATCGGGCAATCGCGCGACCTACACCGCGCCCTCGAACATGTACCGGACGTCCGACGGCGTGTGGATGTCCCTGGTGGCCTCGTCCGACGTGATCTTCGCGCGCCTGTGCCGTGCGATGGACCAGGCCGCGATGGCCGAGGACCCGCGCTTCTCGAAGATGCTGGCGCGGGTCGCGAACGTCGACGCGCTCGACGCGTCGATCGCGGCCTGGTTCGCGCGGACGAGCGCCGCCGCGGCGCTGGCGGCCTGCGGACGCGAGGGCGTGCCGCTCGCCCGCGTGGCCGACGTGGCCGCGGTCACGCAGGATGCGCACCTGCTGGCGCGCGACGCCTTCGTGCGCCTGCCCGACCCGCAGCTCGGCAGCCTGCCGGCGCCGTGCGCGGTGCCGCGGATGATGGGCGCGGCGCCGCTGCCCGTGCCGCGCACCGGGCCGCTGCCCGGCGAGCACAACGATGCGGTCTGGGGAGCGCTCGGACTGGATGCCGCGGCGCTCGATGCGCTGCGGCGCGACGGGGTGATCTGACGCGCCGAGGCGCGATGCCGATCGTCACGTCCGTGACGGTCCACACGACGAACGATGGAGAGCAGGATGACCGAGACCTACCGTGCGTGGCGCGTCGAGCGCGAGGGCGAGCCCGGATTCGGGGCGCTGCGCGAGCTGCCGCTGGCGCCCTTGCGCGATGCGGGCGGCGTGCTGGTGCGCGGCGCGTTCGCCGGCGTCAACTACAAGGACGCGCTGTCGGCCGCCGGGCGGGGCAAGATCGTCCGGACCTTCCCGTGCACGCTCGGCATCGAGGTCGTCGGCACCGTCGAGGCGTCCGACGACCCGGGCTTCGCCCCCGGCGACACGGTGATCGTCCACGGCTTCGGCCTCGCGGCCGAGCGTGACGGCGGCTTCGCCGAGTACCTGCAGGCACCCGCCGACCGCGTGGTCAGGCTGCCCGACGGGCTGTCGACGCTCGAGGCCGCGACCGTGGGCGTGGCCGGCTACACCGCGGCCCTCGCCATCGACGCGATGCAGCTCAACGGCTGGACGCCGCAGTCCGGCCCGGTCGCGGTGAACGGCGCCACCGGCGGGGTGGCGTCGCTCGGCATCGACATGCTTGCCGGGCTCGGCGCCGAGGTGCACGCCCTGACACGCCAGCCCGACGACGGCTGGCTGCGCGCGCTGGGGGCGACCGTCGTCGCGGCGCCGCTGGCCGTCGGCGACCGGCCGCTGGAGCGTGCCGCCTGGAGCGGCGCGCTCGACTCGCTCGGCGGGGCGGCGCTCGACGCGCTGCTGCGCACGATGCAGCCCGACGGCGTGGTCGCCGCCTTCGGCAACGCGACGGGCAACGGCCTGCCGACTTCGGTGCTGCCCTTCATCCTGCGCGGCGTGCGGCTGATCGGCATCAACGCGAACAGCCCGATGCCGCTGCGCCGGCGCATCTGGTCGCGCCTGGG
This sequence comes from Burkholderiales bacterium, assembly GCA_003818495.1. Lineage (GTDB taxonomy): Bacteria > Pseudomonadota > Gammaproteobacteria > Burkholderiales > Burkholderiaceae_E > UBA4615. Next base: position 13,927 of record RPRK01000067.1, on the reverse strand, counting down.
CGGCGACCTCAAGCCGCGGCATGCCGACCTCGTCGGGCAGACGCTGGGCCTGGAGGCCTTGCCGGGCGCCTTCGAGGCGCTGCTCGAAGGGCGCGGCCGCGGGCGCTTCGTGGTGGACCTCCGGGCCTGATCCTCGCCGCGGCGACCCTGCGGTCGCGCGCTTGATCCTGCGCAACACCGGTCGGCGGTCGACCCGGCAAGGTGACGGCATGGACGCAGTGCCCGACGACATCGCGGCGGGGCTGGCCCGTCGGTTCGAGACGGCCGGCGAGGCCGTGCGAACCGTGCAGACCCACATCTCCTGGGTGCTGCTCGCGGGCGGTTTCGCCTGGAAGCTGAAGAAGCCGGTGCGATTCGGGTTCCTCGATTTCTCCACCGTGGCGCGTCGCCGCCACGCCTGCGAGGAGGAACTGCGGCTGAACCGTCGGCTCGCGCCGTCGCTGTACCTGGGCGTGGTGCCGGTACGCGCCGGGCCGGACGGGCCGACGCTCGACGGCCACGGCGCGGTGATCGACTGGGCGGTGAAGATGAACCGGCTGCCCGACGGCGCGCTGGCCAGCGAACGGCTCGCCGCCGGCACGCTCGAGCCCGCCCACCTCGCGGCCTTCGCGCAGCGGCTCGAGGCGTTCCATCGCGTCGCACCCGTGGCCGGTCCGGAGTCCCCCTACGGCCGTCCCGAGTCCATCCGGGGCGATGCGCTGGACGCGCTCGATGCGCTCGCCGGGTCGGCCGGGTTCGCGGACGCCGAGACCTGCGCGCGGCTGCGCGCCTGGGTGGAGGCCCGTGCCGGCGAGCTGGCCCCGCGCTGGGCGGCCCGACGCCGCATCGGTCGGGTCCGCGAAGGGCACGGGGATCTGCACCTGGACAACGTGCTCGTCACCGACGGCGACGTGACCGCCTTCGACTGCATCGAATTCGACGCGGGGCTGCGCTGGATCGACACGGCCAGCGACGTCGCGTTCCTGGTGATGGACCTGCTCGCGCGCGGGCGGGACGATCTCGCCTGGGGCTTCCTGGACGATCACCTGCAGGTCGGCGGCGACTTCGACGCGCTCGACGTGCTGCGGTTCTACATCGTCCATCGTGCGGTCGTTCGGGCGCTGGTGAGCACGCTGCGCGAGCGCGGCGGCACGGCCGGATCGGGGCCGGGCGCGGCCCGCTATCTCGAGGTCGCGCTCGCGGCGACGCGCGGGGCCGCGCCGCGGCTGGCGATCACTCACGGCCTGCCGGGATCCGGCAAGACACGGGTCGCACGCGGGCTGCTCGAGCACACCGGAGCGGTCCGCCTGCGCTCGGACGTGGAGCGCAAGCGTGCGGCCGGCCTCGCCGCGCTGGACGACTCCCGGGCCGCGGGCGACCTCTATGTCGCATCGGCGGACGAGGCCACCTACGCGCGGCTCGCCGGACTCGCGCGCAGCGCACTGCTCGCCGGCTGGCCGGTGATCGTCGATGCGGCGTTCCTGCGGCGGTCGCAGCGCGACCGCTTCCGCGACCTCGCCGCGGCACTGGGCGTGCCGTTCGCGATCGTCGACTGCGATGCGCCGATGGCGGTGCTGCGCGAGCGGGTGGCGGCCCGCCGGGCCCGTGGCGACGATGCCTCCGAGGCCGACACCGACGTGCTCGAGGCGCTCTCGACCTCGCAGGCGCCGCTCGGGGACGACGAAGACCCGGTCACGCTCCGCGTGCCGACGGATCGGCCGATCGGATTCGCCGAACTGGCGGGACGCTGGGCGGCGATGCGCTGAGCGTGCGGTCCCACGCCGGGTCGGCGCCCGCACGCCGGGGCGACGCCCGCACGCGGGGCCGCCGACCGGGTGGGCCGCCGAGGCCGCTCAGGCCGCGGCGCGCGCCGGCGCCGTCATCCCGAGCCGGGCCCGCGCGTCGTCGTACTCGCGGGTCAGCTTGGCGACGAATTCGCCTGCGGTCTGCACGTCCTTGACCGCGCCGATGCCCTGGCCGCAGCCCCAGATGTCGCGCCACGCCTTGCTCTTGGTGCTGCCGCCCGAGCCGAACTGCATCTTGCTCGGATCGCTCTCGGGCAGGTTGTCCGGATCCAGGCCGGCGGCGACGATCGAGGGCCGCAGGTAGTTGCCGTGCACGCCGGTGAACAGGTTCGTGTAGACGATGTCCTGCGCGCTGCCGTCGACGATCGCCTGCTTGTAGGCCTCGGTCGCGTTGGCCTCCTTCGTGGCGATGAAGGCCGAGCCGATGTAGCCGAAGTCGGCGCCCATCGCCTGCGCCGCGAGCACCGCGCCGCCGGTGGCGATCGAGCCCGACAGCGCGATCGGGCCGTCGAACCACTCGCGGGTCTCCTGGACCAGCGCGAACGGCGACTGCACGCCAGCATGACCGCCGGCGCCGGTGGCCACGAGGATCAGGCCGTCCGCGCCCTTCTCGATCGCCTTGTGCGCGAACTTCTGGTCGATCACGTCGTGCAGGACCAGGCCGCCGTACGAGTGGATGGCATCGAAGACGTCGGTCCGGGCGCCGAGCGAGGTGATGATCAGCGGCACCTTCCACTTCACGCACATCGCCACGTCGTGCTCGAGCCGGTCGTTCGACTTGTGCACGATCTGGTTCACCGCGAACGGCGCGGACGGGCGGTCCGGGTGGAGGCGGTCGTGCTCGGCCAGCTCGGTGGTGATCCGCTCGAGCCACTGGTCGAGGACCTCTGCGGGACGCGCGTTCAGTGCCGGGAACGAGCCGACGATGCCGGCCTTGCACTGGGCGATCACCAGGTCGGGGTTCGACACGATGAACAGCGGCGAGCCGATCACCGGGATCCGGAGCCGTCGTTTGAGTTCCTGCAGCGTCATCCTCGTTCCTCAGCCGATTTCGGGGCGGGCCAAGGATACACGGCACCGGGGCCGTTCCGGCGTCGCGGTAGACTTCCGCGACACCCCGAACGAGGAGACGAGCGATGAAAGCGGTGCTGTGCAAGGAATGGGGCCCGGCCGAGCGGCTGGTGGTCGAGGATGTCCCGGCGAAGGACCCGGGTCCGGGTGAAGTCCGCGTCCGAGTGCGCGCCGCGGGTGTCAACTTCCCCGACGTGCTGATCATCCAGAAGAAGTACCAGATGCAGCCGGTGCTGCCCTTCTCGCCGGGCTCCGAGGCCGCAGGCGAGGTGATCGCGGTGGGCGCGGGCGTCACCCACGTCAGGCCCGGCGACGCGGTGATGGCCTACGCGGGCGTGGGCTGCTTCGCCGAGGAGGTGATCGCGCCCGCCGACAAGGTGATGCCCATCCCCGCCGGAATGTCCTTCGAGACCGCGGCTGCCTTCACGCTGACCTACGGCACCTCGTGGCACGCGATCCGCGACCGCGCCGCGCTGCAGCCGGGCGAGACCATGCTGGTGCTCGGTGCGGCGGGCGGCGTGGGCCTGTCGGCGATCGAGATCGGCAAGGCGATCGGTGCGCGGGTGATCGCCGCCGCCTCGACCGAGGAGAAGCTCGCGGTCTGCCGCGAGCACGGCGCCGACGCGACGATCAACTACGAGACCGAGGACCTGCGCGAGGCGATCAAGCGCGAGACCGGCGGCAAGGGGCCCGACGTCATCTACGACCCGGTCGGCGGCAAGTTCGCCGAGCCGGCGTTCCGTTCGATCGGGTGGCGGGGCCGCTACCTGGTCATCGGCTTCGCGGCCGGGCAGATCCCGGCGCTGCCGCTGAACCTCGCGCTGCTCAAGGGCGCGTCGATCGTGGGGGTGTTCTGGGGCGACTTCACGCGGCGTGAACCGGCCAAGAATGCCGAAGGCATGAAGGAGATGTTCGGCTGGCTGAAGTCCGGCGCACTGCGTCCGCACGTGTCCGGCCGCTACAGCCTCGACCAGGTCGTGCAGGCGCTCAACGACATGTCGGCGCGCAAGGTCACGGGAAAGATCCTCATCGTTCCCTGAACTCGGAGGGCGGGCCCCGCGGCGCCCGCCCCGCACCGGCGACTCAGACGACGTCGTCCATCGACTCGATGCCGCGCTCGCGCATCGCGGCACGCATCTTGGCCAGTCCGCTGGCCTCGAGCTGGCTGGCGCGCTGCGGCGTGACGCCGAGGCGCTGCGCGATCTCGACGAGCGTGAGCCCGGCCGACGCGTCGTCGCCGCCGAGGCCGAAGCGGAGTTCAAGAACCTTGCGTTCGTTGGTGGTCAGCATGGTGTCCCTGGGCGCCAAAGTGGAGGAGGTGGGGGCTCGTGCCCGTCTGACGAGGATGGGGCCCGCGTGGCTCAAGGGATGAGCCACGAAGGAGGTGTACGGTCTGCTCGATCGGGCGTCCGGGCCGCTCAGGTCCGTCCGTTCAGCAGGGACTCGACCCGCGCGAGCTTCCGGCAGCGCTCGAGATCCCACCGGACGGGCTGCTGCCCTGCCTTGCCCAACTGGCCGACCAGATCGCGCACCTGCCTGGACCCGACCGCCAGCTGATCGAGTTCACGGCGTTCGGGCGGGGACAGGGGGTCGGACAGCTCGACCATCCGCCGTCCGCGCAGCGCCATCCAGAGCGCCGCCGCGCCGATCGTCAGCACGATGGCGGGCGAGCCGCTGCCGCCGACCAGCAGCGCCGCGGTGAGCACTGCGAAGCCCGACTCGGTCAGGCCCTGGCGGCGCAGCAGCGCGGTACGGGATTCGGATTCGGAGCGTTCGGCCATGGTGTCCCTCGGTCGTGGGTTCGTCCACGCTCCTGACATTGGGACGCGGCCGTCCGGCCTCAAGGGGCGCCGCGGTGACAGACCGTCGCGCAAGCCGCCAAGGCTCAGCCTTTCGGGTAGGGCCGCCCGGCCGGCGGCACCGTCCAGTAGTAGACGACCTTCGACTCCCGCTCGATGGTGCGATCGGGCTTCCAGTCGCCCATCGGGAAGTCGTGCGAGACGATCCGCGTCCCGGCCTTGAGCTTGAGCAGTCGCGGCATGAGCCTGGCGTTGAGCGCGGGCAGCAGGTAGAGCGTGATGACCGTCGCGGGGGTGAGGTCCATCGTGAACAGGTCGCCCTGCACGAAGCGCACGCGATCGGTCACGCCGGCGGCCGTCGCATTCGAGTTCGCCTCCTGGATGCGCTGCGGATCGATGTCCACGCCCAGCCCTCGCGTGCCCCAGCGCCGTGCCGCGGTGATCGGGATCCGACCGTCGCCCGAGCCGAGGTCGTACAGCACGTCGTTCGGTCCGACCCGCGCCACCGACAGCATCTCGTCGACGATCGCCTGAGGCGTCGGCACGAAGACCACATCGGGCCGCCGCGCCGGCTCGCCGTTCGAGGGCGGCGTCTGCTGGGCGAGCACGCGACCGGATGGGCCGGCCATCGCGGCGAGCGCCGCACCGGCGATCAGACAGTCTCTGCGTCGGGTCATGGACGGGGTTCCTTCCGGCTGCATACGATGCGGCGCGAGCATATCAGCGCTGCCCGGTGCGTCGGTACCGTCGGTGCGCGTAGGAATGCCGGCCGGCAGGCGTCCGGGTTGTGCCGGGTCTCGGCGCGGTGCTAGCCTCGGCCGATCACGGCAGCGGCCGTGCCGACACCATCGAGGCTGCATGATGAACACGCTCTTCGCTCGAACGGTCTGCGCGCCCCTGGCGGTGGCCACGCTGGCGATGTCGATGCCCGCTCCCGCGGCCGCCGGCGTCGTCGGCACCGAAGACATGCTGCGCGACGCGGCGAGCGCGTCCACGGTGCCGATCGATCGCGACACGCTGCGGGCGCTGCTCGATCGCGACGACGTGCGCAGCCGCCTCGAGGCGCTCGGCGTCGACCCGCGCGCGGCCCGCGATCGCGTCGACGCGCTGACCGACGACGAGGTCGGTCGTCTCGCCGGACAGGTCGAGCAGCTGCCTGCGGGCGGCGCGAGCGTGATCGGCGTGCTGTTCGCGGTCTTCGTCATCCTGCTGATCACGGACATCCTCGGACTGACGCGGATCTTCCCGTTCACCCGCCCGATCCGTTGAGCGGCCGCGCCGTGGCCGTCGCGGGCGGCGCGCCTCGACGGCGCGCGGCGCGCGCCTGTCTCGGTGCATGCGTGGTCGCCTGCCTCGCGGCCTGCGCCGCGAGCGGGCCCGTGCCGGGGGCGGCGGGGCGCAGCGCCGTGCCGTCGGTGTCGGGGTCGCCCCCTCCACGCGGCGCTGCCGCTGCGTTCCCCGACCCGCTGCGGCTCGCGGGCGTGCCGTTCGTCTCGCAGCCCGACTGGCAGTGCGGACCGGCGTCGCTCGCGATGGCGATGGCCGCCGCCGGCCGCGACGTGCCCGTGCAGACGCTCGCGGCGAGCGCGTTCGTGCCCGGGCTGAAGGGCGCGCTGCAGGCCGAGATGCTCGCCGCGACCCGACGCCAGGGCCTGCTGGCCACCGAACTCGCGCCGTCGCTCGATGCGCTGCGCGCCGAGCTCGCGGGGGGCCTGCCGGTGATCGTCCTGCAGAACCTCGGGCTGCCGGCGTTCCCGCGCTGGCACTACGCGGTCCTGATCGGCGTGGACCTCGCGCGCGGCGACGTGCTGCTGCATTCGGGCGCCGTCGCCTCCGACACGATGCCGCTCGCGACCTTCGAGCGGACCTGGGCACGCGCCGGGCGCTGGGCGATGGTGGTGACGCCGCCGGCACGCCTGGCGGCGTCGGCCGACGAGGCCCGTGCGGCCCGCGCGGTCGTCGGGCTCGAGCGCGTGGACTCGGCCGGAGCGGCCGCGGGCTGGGAGGCGATGGTGGCGCGCTGGCCCGCGGGGCGCATCGCCCGCTTCGCGCGCGGCAACGCGCGCCTGGCACGCGGCGACGCACCCGGTGCCGCCGAGGACTACCGCGCGGCGCTGGCCACCGATCCGGCGTTCGCCGACGCCTGGAACAACCTCGCCCGCGCGCTCGCGGCACAGGGCGATCCGGCCGGCGCCCTCGGTGCCGCCGACCGCGCGGTCGCCCTGGGCGGCGTGCGTGCCGACACCTATCGCGCGACGCGTGCCGGACTCGGACCCTGAAGACGGGCCCCGAATCGGATCCGCGCGGAGGGGCCGGAGCGGGACGCTATGATGCGTGCGACCCCGCCCCGTCGACCCGTGCCGCGTCTCCGCGACGATGAAGCTCTTCCTGCTCAAGCGCCTCGCGACCCTCGTGGCCACGCTGTTCGGCGCGTCGGTCGTGGTCTTCCTCGTGCTCGAGATCCTGCCCGGCGACGCCGCGCAGATGATGATGGGCCCCGACGCCGCACCGGAGGCGGTCGCGGCGCTGCGCGCGAAGCTCGGGCTCGACCGCGCGCCGCTCGAGCGATACGCCGCCTGGCTCGTCGGCATGCTGACCGGGGAGCTGGGCACGAGCCACGCCTACGGCACGCCGGTCGCGGGGCTGATCGTCGAGCGTCTGGCGCTCACGGTGCCGCTCGCACTGATGGCGATGTCGATGACCGTCGTGCTCGCGCTCTCGGCCGGCGTCTACGCGGCGTCGCGTCACCACCGGCTGGGTGACGTGGGGGTGATGGGCCTGACGCAGGTCGGCATCGCCATCCCGAACTTCTGGTTCGCCATCCTGCTGATCCTGCTGTTCGCGGTGAACCTGCGCTGGTTCGCCGCCGGCGGTTTCCCGGGCTGGGCCGAGGGCGCGGGCCCGGCGCTCAAGGCGCTGGTGCTGCCGGCGGTGTCGCTGGCGGTGGTGCAGTCGGCGATCCTCGCCCGCATCACCCGCTCCGCCGTGCTCGACGTGCTGCGCGAGGACTTCGTGCGCACGGCGCGGGCCAAGGGCCTGTCGCGGCGCGCGGCGCTCTGGGGCCACGTGCTGCGCAACGCGCTCGTCCCGGTGATCACGGTGATGGGGCTGCAGTTCGCGACGCTGCTGGCCGGCACCATCGTCGTCGAGAGCGTGTTCTACCTGCCCGGGCTCGGCCGGCTGATCTTCCAGTCGATCTCCAACCGCGACCTGATCGTGGTGCGCAACTGCGTGATGCTGCTGGCCGCGATGGTGGTGGTGGTCAACTTCGTGGTCGATGTGCTGTACGCGGTGATCGACCCGCGCCTGGCGCCTTCCGACGCATGAGCGCCCCGGCGATCCCCGCCCGACCCGGCACGGCCGCCTTCGCGCGGCGCGCGCTGCGCCATCCGAGCTTCATGGCCGGCGCGCTGCTGTCTGCGCTGGTCGTGGCCGCCGCGCTGCTCTCGCTGGTGTGGACGCCCTGGCCGCCCGGCGACATCGACGTGATGCGCAAGCTGCAGCCGCCGTCGGCCGCGCACTGGCTGGGCACCGATGCCTTCGGACGCGACGTGGCCTCGCTGCTGCTGGCCGGCGCGCGCAACTCGCTGCTGGTCGGGACGGTCGCGGTGGCGGTCGGCCTGGTCTTCGGCGCCGCGCTCGGACTGCTCGCCTCGGCCCGACGCGGCTGGGTCGAGGAGGCGATCATGCGCCTGACCGACTTCACCTTCGCGTTTCCCGCGCTGCTGTCCGCGATCATGATGACCGCGGTGTTCGGCCCCGGCCTCGTGGTGTCGATCGTCGCGATCGGACTGTTCTACGTGCCGGTGTTCGCGCGGATCACGCGCGGCTCGGCCAATGCGGTGTGGTCGCGCGAGTTCGTGCTCGCTGCACGCGCCGCCGGCCGCGGCCGACTGAGCATCACGCTCGAGCACGTGCTCCCGAACATCGCGTCGGTGCTCATCGTGCAGGGCACCGTCCACTTCGCGCTCGCCATCCTCGCCGAGGCCGCGCTGTCCTACCTCGGGCTCGGCACGCAGCCTCCGCAGCCCTCGTGGGGGCGGATGCTGAACGACGCGCAGGCGCTGCTGTTCCAGGCGCCGCGCCTCGCGGTCTTCCCCGGCATCGCGATCGCGGTCGCGGTGCTGGGCCTGAACCTGCTGGGTGACGGGCTCCGCGACCTGCTCGACCCGCGACTGGCGAGGCGCCGGTGAGCGACCCGCTCCTCGAGGTGCGCGACCTGCGGGTGTCCCTGCGCACCGCGCGCGGACCCGCCGAGGCCGTGCGCGGCGCGGGCTTCGCGCTCGCCCGCGGCGAGACCCTCGGGCTGGTCGGCGAATCGGGCTGCGGCAAGTCGGTGACCGCGCTCGCGCTGATGGGCCTGCTGCCCGAGGGCGCGACGGTCTCCGGCAGCGTGCGCTTCGGCGGCCGCGAACTCGTCGGGCTCGACGACGATGCGATGTGCCGGCTGCGCGGCGACCGCATCGCGATGGTGTTCCAGGAGCCGATGACCTCGCTCAATCCGCTCCACACCGTCGGACGCCAGGTCGCCGAGCCGCTGCGGCTGCACCGCGGCCTGGATGCCGCGGCCGCCCGCGCCGAGGCGCTGCGGCTGCTCGAACGGGTCGGGCTGCCGGATGCGCGCCGGCGCGTCGACGCCTATCCGCACCAGCTCTCGGGCGGACAGCGCCAGCGGGTGACGATCGCGATGGCCCTGGCCTGCGGTCCCGACCTGCTGATCGCCGACGAGCCGACGACGGCGCTCGACGTGACGATCCAGGGTCAGATCCTCGACCTGATCGCCGGCCTCGTCGCCGAGCGCGGGATGGCGCTGATCCTGATCTCGCACGACCTCGGCGTGATCGCCGAGAACGTCGACCGGATGATGGTGATGTACGGCGGTACGGTGGTGGAGCAGGGGCCGACCGTCGACGTGTTCCGCCACCGCGCGCACCCCTACACCCGCGGGCTGTTCGGCGCGAGGCCGCGGCTGGGCGCGGCCCGCGACCAGCCGCTGGCGACGATTCCCGGCACGGTGCCCGACCTGGCCGACCTGCCGGCCGGCTGCCCGTTCGCCGGGCGCTGCGAGCGCGCGATCGACGCCTGCCGTGCGGCGCTCCCGGCCGAGGTCGAGGTGGGGCCGGGCCACGGGGCGCGCTGCATCCGGATCGAGACGCTGCCGTGAGCGTGCCGCTGCTCGCGATCCGCGACCTGGTGCGGCGTTACCGGCTTCCCCGCACGAGGCTGTTCGGTCCGCCGCCCGAACTGCTCGCGGTCGACGGCGTGAGCCTGTCGATCGATCCGGGCCGCAGCCTCGGGGTCGTCGGCGAATCGGGATCCGGCAAGTCGACGCTGGCTCGGGCCGCGATGGCGCTGGAGGCGCCGGACGCAGGCACCGTCGAACTGCTCGGGCAGGACCTGAACGCGCTCGCGCCCGACGCGCTGCGACGCGCGCGGCGCGATTTCCAGATGGTCTTCCAGGATCCCTACGGCTCGCTCGATCCGCGCCAGACGGTCGAGCGCATCGTCGCCGAGCCGCTGTCGGCGATCGGGCACGTGGCCGCGGCCGAGCGGCGCGAGCGGATCGGCGAGGCGCTGGCCTCGGTCGGCCTGCGCGCGGGCGACCTGGGCAAGTTCCCGCACGAGTTCTCGGGCGGTCAGCGCCAGCGCATCGCGATCGCACGCGCGCTGATCACCCGACCGAAGCTGATCGTCGCCGACGAGCCGGTCAGCGCGCTCGACGTGTCGGTGCAGGCCCAGGTGCTGAACCTGCTGCGCGACCTGCAGACGCGGCTCGGCCTGACCTACCTGCTGATCAGCCACGACCTCGCGGTGGTCGACCACGTCTGCGACCGGGTCGCGGTGATGTACGCCGGGCGCATCGTCGAGGAAGGCGACCCGCGCACGCTGTTCGCGGCGGCCGCGCATCCGTACACGCGGGCGCTGCTCGACGCGGTGCCGCGCGCCGACGACCCGGACCGACGCCGCAGGCGGCGGGCCGCCGCACAGGTGGCTCCGGCCGACGCGGCCGCCCCGCGGGCCGGCGGACCGGGCTGCGCGTTCGCCGCGCGGTGTCCGCATGCGCTGCCGCGCTGTCGCGAGGAGACGCCCGTGCTGCGGCCGCTCGACGCGGATCGGCAGGTGGCCTGTCACCGCGCCGAGGAAGTGGTCGTGCTGCCCGCCGCTGTGCAATAGTGCCGGCTCGCCCGCGCGCCCGGCGCGGGTCCGTCCGTCTCGGGAGGGTGTCCATGAAGTCGTTGAAGCTCGTCGCGGCCGCGCTCGCTGGCGTCGTCGCCCTCGTCGCGGCGGGTGCCGCGCCGGCCCAGGTCCGCGGCAAGGACGCGGTGGTGATGGCGATGGCGCTCGAGCCCACCGGTCTCGACCCGACCACCGCGGCGGCCGCGTCGATCGGCGAGATCGTCCACTACAACGTGCTCGAGACGCTGACCAAGATCCGCGAGGACGGCAGCGTCGGCCCGCTGCTCGCCGAGAAATGGACGGTGTCGCCGGACGCGCGCACCGTCACCTTCGAGCTCAGGAAGGGCGTGCGCTTCCACAACGGCGAACCCTTCGACGGCAGCACCGTGAAGTTCGCCTTCGAGCGTGCGGCCGCCGCCGACAGCACCAACAAGGACAAGGCGACCTTCACCGCGATCGAGGCGATCCGCGTGACCGACCCGCATGTGGTCGCGATCCGGCTCAAGGCGCCGAACCCGGACTTCCCGTTCCTGCTGGGCCTGTCCACCGCGGTGATCGTCGAGCCGAAGAGCGCGGCGACCAACGCGACCACCCCGGTGGGCACGGGGCCCTATCGGATCGAGGGCTGGACGAAGGGCTCGTCGCTCACGCTCGCGAAGTGGCCGGAGTACCGCGACGCCGGGAAGGTCAGCATGAGCCGAGTGACGTGGCGCTTCATCAGCGACCCGGCCGCGCAGATGGCCGCGATGATGGCCGGCGACGTCGATGCGATGCCGCGCATCACCGGCAAGGCGGTCGAGGTGTTCAAGTCGGATCCGCGCTTCAAGGTGACGGTCGGCGGCTCGCGGGCCAAGACCCTCCTCGCGATCAACAACAAGAAGAAGCCGCTCGACGACGTCCGCGTGCGCCGCGCGATCTCGATGGCGATCGACCGCCGCGCGGTCATCGTCGGCGCGGCCGACGGGTTCGGCGCGCCGATCGGCAGCCACTACGTGCCGGGCGCGTTCGGGTTCGTCGACACCACGGGCGTCAACCCCTTCGATCCGGCCAAGGCGCGCGCGCTGCTGGCCGAGGCCGGCGTGAAGACGCCGCTCGAGCTGAGCCTGAAGCTGCCGCCGCCGCCGTACGCGCGCCAGGGCGGCGAGGTGATCGCCGCGCAGCTCGCCAAGGTGGGCATCGTCGCGAAGATCCAGAACGTCGAGTGGGCGCAGTGGATGTCCGGCGTCTACACCAACCGCGACTACGACCTGACGATCATCTCGCACGTCGAGCCGCTCGACCTCGGCAACTACGCCAAGGACAACTACTACTGGAACTACGAGTCGCCGAAGTTCCGCGCGCTGTACGCACGGATCAGCGGCACCGGCGACGACGCCGAGCGCGCGAAGCTGCTCGCCGAGGCGCAGCGGCTGATCGCCGCGGAGGCGCCGAACGCGTTCCTCTACCAGCCGCAGTGGGTGTCGGTCGCGAACGCGAAGCTGCAGGGCCTGTGGAAGGACGTGCCGATCTTCGCCAACGACCTGTCCGCGCTGAGCTGGCGGTAGGCCACGCGGTGCAGCGCGACGCGTTCGGCAACGCGCTGAGCCTCGGCGATCCGTCGAGCCTCGCCGGGGTCGACGCCTTCGTCGCGGGCTTCCTCGCCTGCGAGGCGCGGGTCGTGGACGTGCTCGGCGCGGCCGTGCACGACGACGCGCCGATCGTGCAGGGCTGCGCCGCCGCGCTGCACCTGTTCGCCGAGACACCGGGCGCGGCGGCGAACGCGCGCCGCCACCTCGACCGTGCCGATGCCTCGCGCGTGCCCGCGACCGACCGTGAGCGGGGCTTCGTCGCGGCGGTCCGCGCCTGGGCCGACGGGGACATCGCGCGTGCGGTCGCGCTGCACGAGGCGCAGGCCGCAGCGCATCCGCGCGACCTCGCGTCGGTCAAGCTCGGCCAGTACCACTGCTTCAACCTCGGCGACGCGCCGCGCATGCTGCGGCTCGCGCTCGCGGCGGCGCCCGCCGCGGCCGACGTCGCGCCGATGCACGGCATGCTCGCCTTCGGCTACGAGCAGTGCCACCTGCTGCGCCGCGCCGAGGCGGCGGCGCGGCGGGCCGTCGCCATGCGACGGCGCGAGCCGTGGGCGCATCACGCGCTCGCCCACGTGATGCTGACCGAGGATCGCCTCGACGAGGGCGAGGCCTTCCTGCGCAGCGTCGCCGACACCTGGACCGGGCTCAACTCGTTCATGGTCACGCACAACTGGTGGCACCTCGCGCTGTTCCTGGTCGAGGGCGAACGGCTCGACGAGGCGCTGGCCCTGCACGATGCGCGCGTCTGGGGCGTGTGCCCCGACTACAGCCAGGACCAGGTCAACGCGGTGTCGCTGCTGGCGCGCATCGAGCTGGCCGGCGGCGACGTCGGCTCGCGCTGGCAGGCGCTGGCCCCGTGGCTGGTGCCGCGGGCGCACGACCATGTCCAGCCCTTCCTCGATCTGCACTACCTGTACGGCCTCGCCCGCGCGGACCGTCCCGAGGCGCAGACGCTGCTCGCGTCGCTCGAGGCGCACGGGCACCGGGCGCCGGCGGCGCTCCGCGAGGCCTGGCTGCGGGTCGCGGTGCCGGCGGGCCGCGGCCTGCTCGCGCATGCCCGAGGCGACGCCGAGGGCGCGGTGCAGGGCCTGGGCGAGGCGCTGCCGCGGCTGGTCGAGATCGGCGGCAGCCATGCGCAGCGCGATCTGTTCGAGCAGGTCTTCGTCGACGCGCTGATGGCGAGCGGCCGCTGGACGGCCGCGCACCACCTGCTGCAGCCCGCGGCGAACGCCCGGCCCGCCTCGCGACGGATCGCGTCGCGGCTGCGGCGGACCTACGGGGCGCTGGGGCTCGGCGGCGCCATCGACGCGTGAAGCCGTTCGGCGGCGTCGGCCGCCGGTGCCGGCGTGTCGGGCACGGTCAGCCCCGCGAGGTGGGCGTCGTCGGCCCAGGCGAGCACCTCCAGCGCGTCGCCGTCGACGCGGATCCGGTTGATGCCGGTGTTCGGCGTCGGACAGGTCCGCGGGCCCGACAGCGGCAGGCCCTGCGCGGTCCGCCAGACCATGTCGAGCACGCCGCCGTGGGT
>RPRK01000066.1 GCA_003818495.1 Burkholderiales bacterium | reverse complement strand
GGCCGCGTCCGTGCCGTGCCGTGCGAGGCCGCCGCCGTCGTTGTGGTCGCCTTCTCGCTGCTGCTATCGTTCGTCGGAGCATCCTTCCACGCGAGGCGACGATGGCAAGCAACGCATCCAAGGCGTTCGACATGGGCAAGATGGCGATGGGCGGCATCGGGCAGGTGCTCGACAGCGTCGATTTCGTCAAGCGCGCATGGGGCGGACTGAACCTGCCGAGCACCCTCGTGCCCACCGTCGACATCGACGAGCTCGACAAGCGCATCGCGGACCTCAAGGCCGTCGAGCAGTGGCTGAACATGAACCTCAGCATGCTGCGCGGCACCATCCAGGGCCTGGAGATCCAGCGCGGCACGCTCGCCGCGGTGAAGGCGTTCGGCGCATCGTTCGGACCCCAGGCGCAGCCGGCCGAGGCACCCGCCGCCGCACCCGCACGCACGGCCGCCCGCGCGCCGGCTCCGCCGCCCGCACCAGCGGCGGAACCCGACGAGCCGGCCGAGGCCCCCGCCGCGAAGGCCACGGGCCGGCCAGCCGGCGGCAAGCCTGCGTCGCCCAAGCCCGAGCTGCCGCCGACGATGCTGCCCGGGATCAATCCGACCGCGTGGTGGAACCTGCTGCAGCAGAACTTCAATCAGGTCGCGCAGTCGGCACTCACCGGCGGCGGGCTGCAGGACGCGGCGGTCACCGCGATGAAGACCGCCGGCGAGCTCGCCGGCGCCGCGATGCCGCGTGCGGCGAAGGCGGGGGCGGCGGGAACGCGGGCCGCGCCAGCACCCGCGGCGCGCAAGGCACCCGCGCCGCGCAAGCCGGCGGCGAAGCCGCGACGGGCACCGCCGAAGCGCGCGCCGAAGGCGGGTTCGTGACCTGGTTCCGCCATGGCCATGCCACGCATCCCGACTGGCGGATGGCGACCGAGCTCGCCCTCGCCCAGGTCGACGGCCGGCGCGGGACGCCCGGCTGGTCGCCCGGCGGCAACCTCGGCCTGGTCTACCTGACCGCCGGCCTCGCGCCGCACGCGACCGAGATCGTCGACCTGCTGGTGCAACGCACGGGCATCGAACACTGGGCGGGCACCTGCGGCCACACGGTGGTCGCCACCGGCGTCGAGTACGACGAGGAGCCCGCGATCGCGCTGATGCTCTGCGACCTGCCGGACGACGGCTTCCAGGTGTTCTCCGGCGCGACGCCGCCGCCACCGGCCGGCGCACGCACGCGCGGCGGCGCGGTCGCCGCGCAGTCCGCACTGGTGCACGCCGACCCCGGCACCCCCGACCTCGCCGAGCTGGTCGAGGACATGGCCGTCAAGGTGGGCTCGGGGCTGCTGTTCGGCGGCATCTCGAGCGGCCGCGTCATGCCCCTGCCGCAGGTCGCCGACCGGGTGCTGTCGGGCGGCCTGTCCGGCGTGGTGTTCTCCTCCGACGTCGACCTGCGCATGCGGGTCACGCAGGGCTGTTCGCCGCTGGCCGGCGAGCACGTGATCTCGGCCTGCAGCTCGAACCTGATCCGGACGCTCGACGGGCGTCCCGCACTCGACGTGCTGCTGGCCGATCTCGGCGTCGACGAGGAAGTCCGCACCACGCGCGACGGCGCGGCGCTGATGCGCGCGCTGCCGGCCGAGCGGGTGCGGGCCGGGCTGTTCGTCGGGCTGTCGGGCGGCGACGAGCCGTCGCGCGGCGCTCGCCCCGGCTTCGGCGACTACCTCGTGCGCAACCTCGTCGGCATCGACCCGCACAACCGCCTGGTCGCGGTCGCCGCGCTGCCGCAGGAGGGCGACCGCGCGGTCTTCTGCACCCGCGATGCCCGCGCCGCGCGGGCCGATCTCGTGCGCGCCTGCACCGAGCTGCGCGAAGAACTCGAGACCGACGGGCTGGAGATCCGCGGAGGGGTCTACGTCTCCTGCGTGGCACGCGGCCGCTCGCTGTTCGGCGCCGCCGGCGCCGAGGTCGGCCTCGTGCAGGCGCAGCTCGGCGAGTTCCCGCTGGTCGGGTTCTTCGCCAACGGCGAGATCGCGCAGCACCGGCTGTACGGCTACACCGGCGTGCTGACGCTGTTCGCGGGACCTCGCGAGGCCTGAGTCCCGGCCACGCCGCCGGTCACCCGGTCGCGGTGCCCGCGACGTCTCAGATCCCGTCCAGGTCGGCGAGGAGCCTGTCGCCCCAGTCGCGGATCGCAGCGCGCGTCTCGGCCGGCAGGCGCGCGAGGTTCTTCGCCATCAGCGCCGTCCGCGGGTTGGCGGCGAGCTCGGCCTCGTGCGTGTCCAGGAAGCGCCAGTACAGCGTCGTCATCGGGCACGCCCGCGGCCCCGTGCGCACGTCGGGCGCATAGGCGCAGCCGCCGCAGTAGTTCGACATCCGCTTCACGTACGCGCCGCTCGCGACGTAGGGCTTGGTCGTGAAGCGCCCGCCGTTCGCATACAGCGCCATGCCGGCCACGTTCGGCAGCTCGACCCACTCGACCGCATCGACGTAGACCGCGAGGTACCACGCGGCGACCTCGCGCGGCGCGAGGCCCGCGAGCAGCGCGAAGTTGCCGGTGATCATCAGCCGCTGGATGTGGTGCGCATAGCCCTCGCGCATCGTCTGGCCGATGGTATCGCGCAGGCAGGCCATGCGCGTGTCCCCGCTCCACCACCAGGCGGGCAGCGGCCGGTCGTGGCCGTAGTGGTTCGCATCGGCCATGCCGGGCATGTCGAGCCAGTAGACGCCACGGACGAACTCGCGCCAGCCGAGCACCTGCCTCACGAAGCCTTCGACGGCGGCGAGCGCCGACTCGCCGGCCTCGCCTTCGCGGGCCGCCGCCGGCCGACCGCGCCAGGCCTGCTCGGCCGCGGCGACGACCTCGCGCGGATCGAGCAGCTTGAGGTTCAGGCTGGAGGCGATCAGCGCGTGCCAGCCGAAGGGCGTGCCCGTCCACATCGCGTCCTGGTAGCGGCCGAAGTTCACCAGCCGCGCATCGATGAAGCGCGCCAGCGCGACGAGCGCCTGCTCGCGGGTCACCGGCCAGCCGAAGGCGGCGAGCGAGCCCGGATGGTCGGGGAATCGCCGCTCGACCAGTTCGAGCACGTCGCGGGTGATCGCGTCGGGCTCGAAGCGCGCCGGCGCGGGGATCGGCCCGGGCCCCGACTTCGGATACGCGCCCCGGTTGTCCTCGTCGAAGTTCCAGCGCCCGCCCTCGGGCTCGCCGTCGTCGCGCATCAGCACGCCGTGCTGCTTGCGCATCCAGCGGTAGAAGGTCTCCATGCGCAGCGACCGGCTCCGCCCCGCCCAGCGCGCGAACGCCTCGGTCGAGCACAGGAAGTGCGTGTCCGGCAGCACCCGCAGCGGCAGCGCGCGGCGCGCGCACCGGTCCTGCAGGTCGACCAGCACCCGCCAGTCGCCCGGCTCGCAGACGACCAGCTCGGCGGGTTCGTGCAGGTCGATCAGGCGCTCGAGCCGCGCCCCGAGCTCGGGACGCTCGGGGTCGTCGTCGATCGCGACGTAGTCGAGCGGCACGCCGTCGGCACGCAGCCCCTCGGCGAAATGCCGCATCGCCGACAGGAACAGCGCGATGCGCGCCTTGTGGCTGCGGACATGGGTGGCCTCGCCGGGCGCCTCGATCATCGCGACGCGATCGGCGGCCGGGTCCAGGTCGGACAGGGCGGGGTTAGCCCGGCTCAGCTGGTCGCCGAGCACGAGCCGCAGCGATGCGACAGCCATCTGAGCAGTAGAGGACCGAGTCCCAGGTGTTCGCCCAGCGCTTGCGCCAGGTCATCGGACGCGTGCAGTGGGCGCACGGTTTCGAGGGCAGGAACGACTTGTTCCCGCGGTGCTCGCCGGCCCCGCGGCTCATCCCTCGGGATGCGCCTCGCGCCAGCGGCGGATCGCCGGCTGGATCTCGATCAGCTCGTTGAGCACGGTGATGTCGGCCGGCGGGCGGCGCTGCAGGATCGGACAGTTGCCGCCGGCCCAGATCTCGGTGCCGGCCGGCAGCTTCTGGCGCAGCTCGACCAGGCTGTCGAGCACCTGGTTGGGATTGACCACGGCCGAGAACGACAGCGCGACGACATCCGCGCGGTGCGCGCTCGAGGCCAGGACGATGTCCCAGATGGGGGTCTGGACACCCAGCGACACGCAGCGGCAGCCCTCGAGCGCGAGGATCGCCTCGGCCATCAGCAGCCCGAGCCCGTGGGGCTCCTGGGGGATGGTGGTCAGCAGGATCCGGGGCCGGCGCGCCGGCTGCGGGATCGTGCCGATCGCGCCGCGCAGCACGACCTGGATGGACTCGGTGTAGAGATGCTCCTCGAACACCTCGACGTAGCCGCGCGCCCAGGCGTCGCCGACCATCCGGGTCAGCGGGGACACGATCTCGGTGACGAAGCGCTCCATGCCGATCCGCAGCTGCGCCTGGGACAGCGCGCGGCGCAGGGCCTCGACCTCGTGCGCCTTGACCAGCTCGAGGTAGCGCTGCAGGTCCTCGTGCTCGGCGTTGGCATCGCCCATCGAGCGCGGCGTGACCGCCGACCCGGTGGTCTCGGCGGCGAGCGT
Organism: Burkholderiales bacterium; assembly: GCA_003818495.1. Taxonomy (GTDB): domain Bacteria; phylum Pseudomonadota; class Gammaproteobacteria; order Burkholderiales; family Burkholderiaceae_E; genus UBA4615. Next base: position 16,828 of record RPRK01000066.1, on the reverse strand, counting down.
CTGGAGCTGCTCGATCGGAAGGTGGATGACCTTGCCGGGCCGGTGGCCCGCGTCCATCAGCCGACGCAGCACGCGGAGCTTGTCGACCTGATCGATGGGGTAGACCCGCTCCCCGAACTGGTCGCGGTCGGGATGGGGAAAGCCGTAGCGCCGTTCCCAGACACGCAGCGTGTCCTTCGAGAGCCCGGTGTCCCGCTCGACCGCCGCGATCGTGCGCGACAGCGACGGCGTGGCGTTGCGATCGTTCATCCCGTTACTGCATCCCCGCCCCTGTGGCCCATGACGCCCTGCCTGGACAAGGAGGCTGTTTGTCCAGGACATGGTTTGACCTGAGGCATCTGGTTTCGTAGTATAGGCCGCAGCATGTGCTTTGCCTAGGACAACATGGTCGCCCAGAGGGTTTGTCGAGCCCGATCTCGCCTGACGGCGGGCATGGCACTGCTCGCGGTCGCGATATGCCCTCCATTTGACCTGGACAATTCCGCGAATGCGCAGACAGTGTCCCGGCCCTCGGCACGGGCGGCCTGCCCGCCGCTGCTCGACCGGAAAGCCCCCCGGCTCCAGGACGACGTTCCCCAGGACCTGTGCCAGTTCGCGGGCAAGGTGGTGCTGATCGTGAACACGGCCAGCTACTGCGGCTACACCGGGCAGTACGAGGGCCTGGAGGCGCTGCACAAGCGGTACAGTGGCCGCGGCCTGGTCGTCCTGGGCTTCCCCTCGAACGATTTCGGCCAGCAGGAGCCGGGATCGGCGAAACAAATCGCCGATTTCTGCTTCAACACGTACGGGGTCGCGTTCCCGATGTTCGCCAAGACCGTGGTCGCCGGCCCCGGAGCCGACCCGCTCTTCGCCGAACTGGCGCGCGCCAGCGGATCCCCGCCGAAGTGGAATTTCCACAAGTGGCTGGTCGGCCGCGACGGCCGGATCATCGCGGCGTATCCGAGCGCCGTCGAACCCCTCGACCCCCGACTCGTCCGCGACGTGGAAAGGTCTGTGGCCCGGTAGCGACCGAAGGGCATGCAGACCGAATAGTCATTTCGTGACTTTCCGGTCAATGACGGTTAGCATGGCCGTCAATCCCCACGGAGCCGACCGATGAACGCCCCCGAGAAGATCTTCCTGCCCGACGTGCAGTCGAACGTCGACCGCCGCAACCTGGCCATCCAGCGCGTGGGCGTCAAGGACATCACCCACCCGATGACGGTGCTGACCGCCCGCGGGCCGCAGCCGACGGTGGCCACCGTCGACATGTACGTGGCGCTGCCGCCGGACGTGAAGGGCACGCACATGTCGCGATTCCTCGACGTGCTGCAGAACGCCCACGAGCCGGTCTCGCCCGCGATGCTGCAGCGCCTGATGACGACGATGCTCGCCCGCCTCGACGCGGACACCGGCTTCGTCGAGATGCGCTTCCCGTACTTCGTCATGAAGACCGCGCCCGTGTCGGGCGTCGAGAGCCTGATGGACTACCGCGTCACGATGCGCGCCGAGACCAAGGCCGGCGTGACCACGGTCACGATGCAGGTCCTGGTGCCGGTGACCAGCCTGTGCCCGTGCTCGAAGAACATCTCCGAATACGGTGCGCACAACCAGCGCTCGCACGTGACGATCTCGGCCACGCTGCGCGACGAGCTGCCGGTCGAGGCGCTGATCGTGATCGCCGAGCAGGCCGCCTCCTGCGAACTGTGGGGCCTGCTCAAGCGGCCGGACGAGAAGTACGTGACCGAGCGCGCCTACGACAACCCCAAGTTCGTCGAGGACCTGGTGCGGGACGTGGCGATCGCCGTCGAGGCACTCGACGCCGTGGCCGCCTACACGGTCGAGTCCGAGAACTTCGAGTCGATCCACAACCACTCTGCCTACGCGCTCATCGAGCGCGTCAAGCCCTGAACGGGCCCGGGGTCATGGGCGAGCCGCTGCGGATCGCGGTGGTCGGCGGCGGCATCGCCGGCCTGGGGGCGGCGCATCGCCTGGCCGCCCGCCACCGCGTCACCCTCTTCGAGGCGGCCGACTATGTCGGCGGCCACACGAATACCGTCGACGCGACGGTCGGTGGCATCACGCATCCCGTGGACACCGGGTTCCTCGTCTACAACGAGCGCACGTATCCCAACCTGATCGCGCTGTTCGAGGCGCTCGGCGTGCCGACCGCCGCCTCGGAGATGTCGTTCTCCGTGTCGGTGGGCCCGCACGATTTCGAATGGTGCGGCAGCGACGTCGCGTCGCTGTTCGCCCAGCCCTCGAATGCGCTGTCGCCGCGCTTCTGGTCGATGCTGCGCGACATCCTGCGCTTCAACCGCCAGGCGACGGCGCTCGCGCGCGACGCATCCCGCGCCGACGACGCCGCCGTTCCGCTCGCCGCCTGGCTCGACGCGAACGGCTACGGCCGGCCGTTCCGCGACGGCTACCTGCTGCCGATGGCCGCCGCGATCTGGTCGTGCCCGACGTCGACGATGCTCGCGTTCCCGGTCGGCAGCTTCGCGCGGTTCTGCGACAACCACGGACTGCTCCAGGTGGCCAACCGGCCGCGCTGGTTCACCGTCAGGGGCGGTGCGCGGCAATACGTCGAGAAGATCGTCGCGGGGCTGGACGACGTGCGGACCCGCACGCCGGTGCGCGGCATCCAGCGCACGCCCCTCGACCCCGCTCATGGCGGCCGGGACTCGGTCACGGTGATCACGGACCAGGGGCGCGAGACCTACGATCACGTGGTGCTGGCCTGCCACAGCGACCAGTCCCTGGGCATGCTGCTCGACGCGAGCGGCGACGAGCGTGAGATCCTCGCAGCCGTGCCCTACCAGCCCAACCGTGCCTATCTCCATACCGACCTCGCGCTCATGCCGAAGCGGCGACGGGCCTGGGCGGCCTGGAACTACCTGAGCGCCGGGTCGTTCGACGGCACCGCGGACCGGTCGGCCGTCGCGGCCGACGCGGACGCCCCGTCGGTCGCGGTCACCTACTGGCTGAACCGGCTGCAGCCGCTGCCGTTCGCCGAACCGGTGCTGGTCACGCTCAATCCGCTGACACCGCCGCGCGACGAGACGGTGCTGGCCACCTTCGACTACTCGCACCCGGTGTTCGACGGCGGCGCGATCGCGGCGCAACGGCGACTGCCGGCGATCCAGGGCGTGCGCAACACCTGGTACGCGGGCGCCTGGACGGGCTGGGGTTTCCACGAGGACGGCCTGAAGTCGGGACTGGCGGTGGCGGGCGCGCTGCTCGCGCCCCGCGAGGCCCGGCGCGATGCGCCGCCGACCGCCTCCGTGCTCGCGGCCGCCTGAGCCGCGCGGCGCACGCGATGGATCCGCATCCGCTCCAGCTGGGCTTCGGACCGATCCGTCACACGCGACTGCGGCCGGTGCGCCATGCCTTCGGCTACGACGGGTTCTTCCTCCGGATGCGCATCGACGGCGACCGGGCGCGCCACGCGGCCGCCGGCCTCGGCCGATGGTTCGGATGGGACGCGGCCGGGCCGATGTCGTTCCGCTGCGCCGACCATGGCGACGGCACGACGCCGCTGGAGACCTGGGCCCGCGACCTGTGCACGCAGGCCGGCGCGACCGCCGACGGCGCGATCTGGCTGCACACCTTCCCGCGGGTGCTCGGCTATGCCTTCAAGCCGGTCAGCTTCTGGTTCTGTCATCGCGCCGACGGCGCGCTGGTCGCCGTGATCGCCGAGGTCAACAACACCTTCGGCGAGCGCCACTGCTACCTGCTCTCCGAGCCCGACGGCGCGCCGCTGGCGCAGGGCCGCGAGATGCGCGCGAGCAAGGTCTTCCACGTGTCGCCGTTCTGCTCGGTGTCCGGCGAATACTCGTTCCGCTTCTTCAACCGGGCGGACCGGGCGATCGCCCGGATCGACCACCATGACGCCGAGGGCCCGCTGCTGCTCACCAGCCTGTCGGGCGAACTCGTCCCGGCCGACCGGGCGGCGGTCCGCCGCGCGCTGTTCGGTCAGCCGCTGTTCACCCTCGGCGTGATCGCACGCATCCATTGGCAGGCGCTGCGGCTCTGGCTGGCGCGCGTGCCCTTCCATCGCAAGCCTGAACCCCCCGAGGCGTTCGTCTCCCGAGGTCATCGATGAACAGAAACATCTCCGCGCGCCGGATGATCGACGCCGAGTCCACCCGGCTGCTGAATCCCGCTGCGGCCCCGATGCTCGACGGCGAGACGCTCGGCGGCGACGCCCGCCCGCAGTCGATCGACGAACCGGTGCCCGCGTCCGCGCGTGCGGTGCTCGCGCTGCTCGAGCGTCTGCGCCACGGTCGGCTGACGGTGGTGACGCCGGCCGGGCGCACCCTGCTGTTCGGCGCCGGCGAGCCGCACGCCACGCTGCGCCTGGCGAACTGGAACCTCTTCGGCGCCGTGCTGTCGAAGGGCGACATCGGGTTCGCCGAGTCGTTCATCGCCGGCGACTGGCAGACCGATTCGCTCGCGACGCTGATGCGCGTGATGCTCGCCAACCGCGACGTCGTCGAGCGCGCCATCTACGGCAGCTGGTGGGGCAGCCTGCTCTACCGGGTGCGCCACCTCTTCAACCGAAACAGCCGCACCGGCTCGAAGCGCAACATCCACGCGCACTACGACCTCGGCAATCCGTTCTACGAGGTCTGGCTCGATCCGAGCATGACCTACTCGAGCGCGCTGTACGGCGACGACCCGGCGCGCTCGCTGCAGGACGCGCAGGACGCGAAGTACCGGCGCATCCTCGACGAACTCGCGCTGCCACCGGGCGCGCGGATCCTCGAGATCGGCTGCGGCTGGGGCGGCTTCGCCGAGATGGCGGCCCGCGACGGGCTGGACGTGACCGGCCTGACGCTGTCGACGGAGCAGCACGCCTGGGCCACGCGGCGGCTGGCCGATGCGGGCCTCGATGCGCGCACCCGCTTCCTGCTGCAGGACTACCGCGACGAGCGCGGACGCTACGACGCGATCGTCTCGATCGAGATGTTCGAGGCGGTCGGCGAGCAGTACTGGCCCGGCTACTTCGAGACGGTGCGCCGCTGCCTGGTGCCCGGCGGCCGCGCGGTCGTCCAGACCATCACCATCGACGACGCGCTGTTCGAGCGCTACCGGCGCGGCACCGACTTCATCCAGCAGTACATCTTCCCCGGCGGCATGCTGCCCTCGCCCTCGGTGTTCGAGCGCGTCGCCTCGCGGGCCGGGCTCGCGGTCGACGACCGGTTCGCGTTCGGGCTCGACTACGCGCGCACGCTGGAGGCCTGGCGCGAATCCTTCTGCGCGAACCTGCCGCGGATCACCGCGCAGGGCTTCGACACCCGCTTCGCGCGGACCTGGGAGTTCTACCTCGCCTACTGCGAGGCGGGCTTCGCGCAGCGCACCACCGACGTCGTGCAGTTCACGCTGCGCGCCCCGTCCGCCTGAGAACGACCCGACCCATGCGCACCGCCCTCGCCGCCGCCCTCGCCGCCGCACTCGCCGCAGTGCTCGCCACGGCGGCGCCCGGCGTTCGCGCGAACACCGCGCCCGCGGCGGTGTCGGCGCAGCTGCCCGAGGCGCGGCTCGCCGGCGAGGGCGAGCTGCGCTGGTTCGGACTGAAGGTCTACAGCGCGCAGCTCTGGGTCGGACGGCCGGGCCTGCGCATCGACCGGCCGGCCGCGGCGCCCTTCGCGCTCGAGCTGCGTTATGCGACCTCCCTCAAGGGCACCCTGATCGCCGAGCGCAGCCTGCAGGAGATGGAGCGGATGGGCTTCGGCGATGCGCCGCGGCGCGTGCGCTGGCTCGAGGCGATGAAGCGGCTGTTCCCGGACGTCGCGAAGGGCGACCGCCTCACCGGCGTGCACGAACCCGGACGCGGCGCCCGCTTCTTCCACAACGACCGCGCGATCGGCGCCGTCGACGACCCCGACTTCTCGAACGCGTTCTTCGCGATCTGGCTGGACGAGCGCACCGTGGCGCCGTCGCTGCGCGAGTCGCTCATGCGGCAGGCGGCCGACGCGCCCGGGACGACACGATGAGCACGCCCGCGCCGCGCGGCCTCGACGCGGCGGCGGTCGCCGCATCGCCCGCCGACCTGGCCGAAGGCGGCCCCGCCGGACCCGGCGTGCCGCCCGCGGCCGGACCGTCGATGCGGGTCCGCGACTATGCCGCCTACGGCACGCTGCGCGCACCGCTCGCGCTGCTCGAGCTGCCGCTGTTCGTGCTGCTGCCCACCTTCTACGCCGAGTATCTGGGCGTCGACCTGACGGTCATCGGCGCCGTGCTGTTCCTGACCCGGCTGATCGACGCGGTCGTCGACCCGGGCGTGGGCATCGCGCTCGACCGCAGCACCGCACGCGACACCTACCGCCGCGCGATCCTGTGCGCGCTGCCCCTGCTCGCGCTCGGCTTCGCGGCGATCTTCCTGCCGCCGCCCGGGGTGTCGCTCCCCGCGTGGCTGGCGATCTCCTCGGTGGTCACCTACCTCGCCTACTCGGTGGTCTCGATCGCCTACCAGGCCTGGGGGGCCCGACTCGGCGACGGCCCCGTCGAGCGGGTCCGGGTCACCGCGAGCCGCGAGGGCTTCGGGCTGGTAGGCGTGCTGCTGTCGGCCAGCCTCCTGATGCCCGAACGCGCGGGCTGGCTGGTGCTGCTGTTCGTGGTCGGCGCGGTGGTGGCCGCGCTGGCGATCATGCGCGCGCCGCTGCCGCCGGCGCGGCCCGCGCCCACCGGCGCCGCGCTGCCGATCCGCGCGCAGCTCGCCGCGACCTGGCGGGAGGTGTCGGGCAGCCAGCCGTTCCGGTGGATGCTCGCCGCGTTCATGGTCAACGGCATCGCGACCGCGATCCCGGCGACGCTGGTGCTCTTCTACGTCGGCGACGTGCTGCAGACCCCCGAGCGTGCGCCGCTCTATCTGATCGCCTACTTCCTCGCGGCCGCCATCGGCATGCCGGCGTGGGTGCGCATCGCGCGCATCGCCGGGCTGCGCAACGCGTGGCTGTTCGGCATGGCGCTGGCGGTCTTCGCGTTCGTGTGGGCGTTCGGTCTGCGGGCCGGCGATGGCGGCGCCTTCCTCGCGGTCTGCGTGGTGACCGGCTTCGCGCTCGGCGCCGACCTCGCCATCCCGCCGGCACTGCTCGCCACGGTGCTCGCCGCCGACGACGGCCCGCGCCGCAGCGACGGCGCCTTCTTCGGCGTCTGGAGTCTCGCCACCAAGATCAACCTCGCCGCCGCGGCGGGGCTCGCCCTGCCGGTGCTCGATGCGCTCGGCTACCAGCCCGGCGGGTCGGCCGGCACCACCGTCGCGCTGTCCGCGACGTACGCGCTGCTTCCCAGCGCACTGAAGCTGGTCTCCGGACTGGTGCTGCTGCTGGCACCGCTGCCGCCGGACGACCGTCCCGTCGAGGCACCCCGATGAACGCCCCTGAACCGCTCCTGCGCGACCTTCGTGCGCTGCCCGCGCGACCGGCCCGACGCCTCGCCCTCGGCGGTCTCGCCGGAGGCATCGTGCTCGCGTCCGGCTGCGCCGGCGTCGATCCCTCCACCTACCGCAGCGAGAAGCCGGTCCTCGACCTGCGGACCTACTTCGACGGCGACATCGATGCCTGGGGCGTGTTCCAGGACCGCTCGGGTCAGGTGGTGCGTCGGTTCACCGTGAAGATGAAGTGCTCGTGGGTCGGCGACACCGGCACGCTCGACGAGGACTTCATCTACTCCGACGGGAAGAAGGAGAAGCGCGTCTGGACGGTGCGCCGCCAGCCCGAGGGCCGCTGGATCGGCACCGCGGCCGACGTCGTCGGCGAAGCCCGCGGCGTGTCCTCGGGCAATGCGCTCAACTGGCGCTACACGCTCGCGCTGAACGTCGACGGCACCGTCTGGAACGTCGACTTCGACGACTGGATGTACCTGATCGACGAGCGCGTGATGCTGAACCGCGCGACCATGAGCAAGTTCGGCATCCGCCTCGGCGAGGTGCTGCTCTCGTTCACCAAGCGATGAGCCCGGACGCCGTGGGATCGCGGTTCCTCCCGGTCGCGACGCAGGTCGACGCCCCCCGGCTGTTCGGGCCGCTGAACCCCCCCGTCGCCGGCTGGACCGGTCGGCGGGTCTGGGTGGTCGGCGCCTCGAGCGGCATCGGCGCCGAACTCGCGCGCGCGCTGCTGGCCCGCGGCGCGCGGGTCGCGGTCTCGGCGCGCCGCGCCGAGGCGCTGCGCGAGGTGGTCGGCGCGGGCGGCGTGGCGCCTGCCGAGATCGTGCCGCTCGACGTCAACGACGCGGCCGCGGTGGCCGCCGCCTGCGAGTCGCTGCGGGCCCGCTGGGGCGGCATCGACCTGGTGCTCTGGGTCGCCGGCACCTACCAGCCGATGCGCGCGCAGGACTTCGAGCTCGAGGCCGCGCGCCGCATGCTCGACACCAACCTGGTCTCGGTGTTCGGCGGCCTGGCCGCGATCCTGCCGATGCTGCTGGCGCAGGGCGCGGGCGGCCTCGCGCTGGTCTCGAGCGTCGCGGGCTACAGCGGACTGCCGCATGCGCTCGTCTACGGGCCGACCAAGGCCGCGCTGATCAACCTCGCCGAGTCGCTCTACCTCGACCTGCGCCCTGCGGGCGTGGGCGTCTACCTCGTCAACCCCGGCTACGTGGACACCCCGGCGACCGCGACCAACGCCTACACGATGCCCGCGCTGATCACCGCGCGCGAGGCGGCCGAGTCGACGCTGCGCGGCATCGAGGCCGGCCGTTTCGAGATCCACTACCCGAAGCGCTTCACCTCGTGGCTCAAGTTCGCGCGGCTGCTGCCCTACCGCCTGTATTTCGCCCTGGTGCGGAAGGTCACCGGGCTGTGACGACGCAGTCGGTCGCCCGGGTCGTCGCGTTCTACGAGTCGATCTCGAGCGCGGACATCGCGCGCCTGGGCGAGCTGTACGCGGCCGATGCGTTCTTCAAGGATCCGTTCAACGAGGTCCGGGGCGTCCCCGCGATCGCGCGGATCTTCGAGCACATGTTCGTGCAGGTCGATGCGCCCCGGTTCAAGGTCCGCGAGACCGTCGCGCAGGGCGACTCGGCGTTCCTGGTCTGGGATTTCGAGTTCGCCTTCCGCCGGCCGCTGCCCGCCGGGCCCCGCCGGATCCGGGGCTGCTCGCACCTTCGCTTCGACGCGGACGGCCGGGTCGCCTTCCACCGCGACTACTGGGACGCTGCCGAGGAGCTGTACGAGCAGCTGCCGGCGATCGGCGTGCTGATGCGCTGGCTGCGCCGTCGCGGGGCGGTTTCACAGCACCGGTAGCCCGCCGCGCGGCCCCCGCGGCATCCGGGGTCGCCTGCCGACGGATGCCGCTGCTAGAATCGCGTCGCCCGCTCGCCGGAACCTCCGGACGCACGGTTGCAGCCCGCTTCGCTGCCCCCGACAACCTCTAAGCGCCGATGCCCATGCTGTACCCCGAACTGTTCAAGACGCTGGAGCGCGTGCGCTGGAGCTTCGACGACATCCCGTGGGACCGCTTCGACGCGAGCCTGCTGTCCGAGGAGCAGGCGCAGACGATCCGCATGAACGCGATCACCGAATGGGCGGCGCTGCCGGCCACCGAGATGTTCCTGCGGGACAACCGCCACGACAGCGACTTCAGCGCCTTCATGTCGGTCTGGTTCTTCGAGGAGCAGAAGCACGCGCTGGTGCTGATGGAGTACCTGCGCCGCTTCCGACCCGACCTGGTCCCGACCGAGGCCGAGCTGCACGCGGTGCGGTTCGAGTTCGACCCGGCGCCGCCGCTCGAGACGCTGATGCTGCATTTCTGCGGCGAGATCCGGCTGAACCACTGGTACCGCTGCGCCTCCGAGTGGCACACCGAGCCGGTGATCAAGCACCTCTACGAGACGATCTCGCGCGACGAGGCCCGCCACGGCGGCGCCTACCTGCAGTACATGAAGAAGGCCATCGGCGAGGTCGGCGACACGGCGCGCGTGGCGTTCGCCAAGATCGGCCTGCTGATGGCGAGCGCCCGGCGCACCACCCAGGCCCTGCATCCGACGAACCTGCACGTCAACAAGGACCTGTTCCCCAACGACACCGTGCAGAGCCGGCTGCCCGAGCCGGGCTGGCTCGAGCGCTGGCTCGACAGCCAGATCCGCTTCGACGCGGAGTGGGAAGACAAGGTCGTCGACCGCATCCTGCACAACCTGTCGCTGCTGTTCGGCCGCGAGCTCGGCACGGTGCAGGCGCTCAACAAGTACCGCCGCGAGCTGAACGCCGCCGCGGCCTGAGGCGCGGCGCCTCAGAAGCTGTGAAGAAACCGTAGCGAGCAGGTCCGAGCCGGCGCCGAGGAGCGCAGCCGTACCTCGTGTACGGCGAGCACCGCAGGCGTCGGCTCGGGACGCGCAGTAGGTTTATTCACAGCTTCTCAGTCGCGCAGCGCCTCGCCCCAGGCGTCGTACAGGCGGTGCGCCAGCGTGCGCATCGCCGCCACGTGGGCGTCGATGCCCTCGGCGATCCGGGCCGGCGACTGCACCGTCGGCCGGTGCCCGGAGGCGAGCGCCTCCTGCCGGTCCTTCGCCAGCCAGAACTCGACCTTGGTCCGGTCGGCCTCGGGATGGAACTGCATCCCCAGGTGGATGCCCGCCCACTCGAAGGCCTGCCGCGGGCAGGACGCGTTGCCGGCGAGCGGCGTCGCGCCGTCCGGCAGCGCGAACGCCTCGTAGTGCCACTGCATGACCACCGGCGCGCGGGCGTCGCCGAACCAGCGGCGCGCGGCGGGCGTGTCGGCGACCTCGATCGCATGCCAGCCGATCTCGGGCTCGGGGCTGTCGCCGACCCGTGCACCGAGCACCTTCGCGATCAGCTGGCCGCCGAGGCAGTGGCCGATCGTCGGCACGCCGCGATCGAGCGCGTCGCGCACCAGCGCGTGCTCGGTGCGGATGTGGGGCAGATGGTCGTCGTTGACGCTCATCGGCCCGCCGAGCACGCACAGGCCGGCATGACCGTCGACCATGGCGGGTACGGTGTCGCCCGCATGCACCCGCACCAGCGTCATCGGGCGGCCGCGGGCAGCCAGCCACTCGCCGAAATGGCCGGGGCCGTCACCCTCGGTGTGCTCGATCACCAGCACCGGTCGCATCGCTCGCCGTCCTTCTGAAGCCGCGCCGGGGAGGTCCGGTGCGCGTGCCGCGATCGTGCCACAGCCGCGCCCCTCGGCTCGGCCGCGCCCGTCGGCTCAGCCGCGCGACCCGCAGGGCCGGGCGATCGCCTCGGGCATCGCGCTGCGCAGCTTCGGCAGCTCGGCGATCAGCGCGTCGTTGATCGGCCGGACCTGCAGCGTGATGCGCCCGGCCGACGGACCCCGCGGCGCGACGCGCACGTTGCGCACGCCCTTCTGCGCGATCGTCTTCTGGAGCGCGACCGCGAGATCCTCCTGGCGGAACAGCCCGAACGAGATCGCGCCCTTCCATTGCCCGTCGGGCATCACGTACAGGTCCGACACGCCACGCTCGCGCAGGTCGGCGACCCGCTTGGCGAGGTCGGCCGAGGACGGCGCGACGTAGACCCACCACGAGGTGATGTCGTCGGCGCGCTGGGTGGAGACGCTCAGGTCCTGGACCACCGCATCGAGGGCGACCTGGACGCGGACCGCGTCCTGCTCGCTCATCGGACCGATCTCGGCACAGCCGGCGGCCTTGAGCACCGTCCCGAGCGCCGCGGGCGGCGGCGGCGCCGGCAGCGGCGGGGTGGGCGGCGCAGGTAGGGCACGCGACGCCGCGGCGGACGACGGGGGCGCGGTCTCGCCGGCGCCCGCCGCCGGCACGCGGCCGTCCGCGGTGCCGGCGGTCGCCATGCCCGGGCGGGTCGTCGAGACGATGCGCAGCTGCTGCGGCTCGACCTGGCGATCGACGCGGCCCGGCTCGCGGCCGTCGCCGCCGAAGGGCGCCATCCAGCCGCGGAACCAGCCGAACAGCAGCACGTTCGCGACGACCAGCAGGCTGAGGAAGAGCTTCATGGCGGAGTGCGGAGCGGGCGCGACGGGACGCGGCGGAGCGCGCGACGCGCGGAGTCGTCGGCCGGGCACGCGGAGCGGGCGCCTCGACCGCGCGAGTGTACGCCAGCGCGACCCCTCGTCGCGACGCGAGGCGCCGGCGCGACGACGGTGGGGTAAGCTCTCGCGCCATGAACCAGGACACCGGCACGGAGTTCTCGGCGTACGAGGTGTTCAGCCGCGACGAGTGGGCCGCGCTGCGCGCCAGCACACCGCTCACGCTGTCGGAGACCGACCTCGCCTCGCTGCGCGGCGTGCTCGAGCAGGTCTCGATCGACGATGTCGTGCAGATCTACCTGCCGCTGTCGCGCCTGCTGAACCTGCACTTCCGCTCGGCGCGGGCGCTCTCCGGCGTGAAGGACGAGTTCCTCGGCCGGCTGGTCGGCCGGCGCCCCTACGTGATCGGCATCGCCGGCAGCGTCGCGGTCGGCAAGAGCACCTTCGCGCGGACCCTGCAGGCGGTGCTCGCCCGGTGGCCGGACCATCCGTCGGTCGCGCTGGTGACCACCGACGGCTTCCTCTATCCGAACGCGACGCTCCTCGAGCGCGGGCTGATGGGCCGCAAGGGCTTCCCCGAGAGCTACGACCGGCGCCGGATGATCGAGTTCCTCGCCGACGTCAAGGCCGGCAAGGCGGAGGTCGCGGCGCCGGTCTACTCGCACCAGGGCTACGACATCGTGCCCGGCGAGGAAGCGGTGGTCTCGAGCCCCGACATCCTGATCTTCGAGGGCCTGAACGTGCTGCAGACCGGCACGGTCGAAGGCGGCCGCTCGCCGTCGATCATCGTGTCGGACTTCTTCGATTTCTCGCTCTACCTCGATGCCGGGGACGACGAGATCCAGGAGTGGTACGTCCGCCGGTTCCTGAAGCTGCAGCGCACGGTCTTCCAGAATCCGACCTCGTACTTCCACCACTACAAGGACCTGGACGCCGACGCGGCGCGCGAGGTCGCCCTCGGCATCTGGCGCGACATCAACCTGGTGAACCTGCGCGAGAACATCCTGCCGTCGCGCGAACGCGCGAACGTCGTGCTGCGCAAGCGCCTCGACCACAGCATCGGCGAGGTCTGGCTGCGCCAGATCTGAGGCGGGCTCAGACGCCCGCCACCCCCCGCCCGTCGTCGCGCGCCGCGCCCTCGAGGTGCCGGCTGCAGTCGACGAGCGCCGCGAGGTGCGGCGGCTCGGGGGCGAGGACCGACACCGAGGTGTTCGACAGCCGTGCCGGCGCGGCGACCCCGTCGGGCAGCCGCACGTGCTCGGCGAGCACCACGCGGATCACCAGCCCGTGCGTCACCGCGAGGACGTCGCCGCCGGCCTCGCGCCGCAGCCCGCGCAGCCAGTCGAGCGCCTCGGCCACGCGGGCGCGGAACACCGCCATCGATTCGCCGCCGGGCGGCGCCCGCTCGTCCTCGATCGGGTCGAAGCCCAGCGAGTCGTAGGGCAGGCCGCGCAGCTCGCCGAAGTCGCGCTCGCGCAGCAGGGGCGATTCGCGCACCGGCAGGCCGGTCGCGGCGGCGATCGCGTCGGCGGTCTGGCGGGCCCGCGCCATGTCGCTGCTCGCGAGCAGGACGGGGCGCGGCGTGGCCGCGGCGAACCGGGCACCGAGCGCGCGGGCCTGGGCGCGTCCGCGCTCGCCGAGCGGCGTGTCGGGCCACTGCAGCACGCGGGCGGCGTTGAGGTCGGTCTCGCCGTGGCGGATCAGGACGATGCTCATGGCGCCATGGAACCACGAACCGCGGCCGCAGGCGAGGCGGCCGTCGTCTCGCCGCCCTGCCCCGGGCCCGCCGCTTCGCCGAAGGCCCGGGCGAGGAACGCCTCGCCGTGCTCGAGCACGAAGTATCGGAACGCCTCGGTGGCCGGCGACGCCAGCCGATGGGCCGAGGCGACCAGGTGCCAGCGCCGGAGCAGCGGCAGCCCCTCGACCGCCGGCGCCGCGATCAGGCCGAGGCCGCGCTCCAGCCCCACCGTGTGCAGCGAGACCAGCGCGACGCCGAGCCCCGCCATCACCGCCTGCTTGATCGCCTCGGTGCTGTTCATCTCCATCACGTAGACCGGCTTCAGCGCGTGGGCGGACAGGTAGGCCTCCAGCGCCGCGCGCGTGCCCGACCCGGACTCGCGGACCAGGAAGGGCTCGCGCGCGAGCGCCGCGGCGGGGACCGCCCCGGCCACCGCGAACGGATGCGAGGGCCCCACGATCAGTCCGTGCGGATGCGCGGCGAACGGCTCGGCGCGGTGCGGCCAGTCCTTCGGCGGGCGGCCCATCACCGAGACGTCGACCTCGGACGCCGACATCGCCGCGACCAGCTCCTCGCGGTTGCCCAGCCGCAGCCGGACCTCGATGCCCGGATGCTCGGCGTGGAACTCGGCGAGCAGCCTCGGCAGGAAGTACTTCGCCGAGCTGACCATCCCGATCGTCAGCCGCCCGGACTCCACCCGGGTCAGGCGGGCCATCGCGTCCTCGGCGTCCTTCAAGGTTCCGAGCAGGCGGCGCGCATAGGTCAGGAAGTACTCACCTGCGCTGGAAAGCTCTATTTTCCGTCCGCTCCGATCGAAGAGCGGCAGGCCGACCTGGGACTCGATCTCCTTGAGCTGCATCGAGACCGCCGGCGACGTCAGGTGCAGCGCCTCGGCCGCCCGCTGCACGCTGCCCTGCCGGGCGACTTCGGCGAACACCCGGAGCTGCCGGAACGTGATGTTCATTGATAAGGTTTTACTGAATCGAACACATATGAACTCTGACTTTACCTGAACGGTCCGGCTCCCTACAGTGGGTCCATCCCACCCGAGGAGTCCCCCGTGAACCAGCCCGCCGAAGGCGCCCCGCTCGCCGGCAACGAGATCCGCGACACGAAGCAGCGCTATTCGGCCGGGGTGCTCAAGTACCGGCAGATGGGCTACTGGGATGCCGACTACGTCCCGAAGGACACCGACGTGCTGTGCCTGTTCCGGATCACGCCGCAGGAGGGCGTCGACCCGATCGAGGCGGCCGCGGCGGTCGCCGGCGAGTCGAGCACCGCGACCTGGACGGTGGTGTGGACCGACCGACTGACCGCCTGCGACACGTACCGGGCCAAGGCCTACAAGGTCGAGCCCGCGCCGGGGGCGCCGGGCGTGTTCCTGGCCTGGATCGCGTACGACCTGGTGCTGTTCGAGGAGGGCTCGATCGCGAACATGACGGCGAGCCTGATCGGCAACGTCTTCAGCTTCAAGCCGCTGAAGGCCTGCCGGCTCGAGGACATCCGCATCCCGGTGGCCTACGTCAAGACCTTCAAGGGCCCGCCGACCGGCCTGATCGTCGAGCGCGAGCGCCTCGACAAGTTCGGCCGGCCGCTGCTCGGCGCCACCACCAAGCCCAAGCTCGGCCTGTCGGCGCGCAACTACGGGCGGGTGATCTACGAGGGCCTCAAGGGCGGCCTCGACTTCATGAAGGACGACGAGAACATCAACTCGCAGCCCTTCATGCACTGGCGCGACCGGTTCCTCTACGTGATGGACGGCGTCAACAAGGCCGCCGCCGCGACCGGCGAGGTCAAGGGCTCGTACCTGAACGTGACCGGCGCGACCATGGAGGACATGTACGAGCGCGCCGAGTTCGCCAAGGAGCTCGGCTCGGTGATCGTCATGGTCGACCTCGTGATCGGCTGGACCGCCATCCAGTCGATGGCGAACTGGGCGCGCAAGAACGACATGCTGCTGCACATGCACCGCGCGGGGCATGGCACCTACACCCGCCAGAAGTCGCACGGCGTGAGCTTCCGGGTGATCGCCAAGTGGCTGCGGCTGGCCGGCTGCGACCACCTGCACGCGGGTACCGCGGTGGGCAAGCTCGAGGGCGACCCGATGACCGTGCAGGGCTACTACAACGTCTGCCGCGACGCGGTCACGAAGCAGGACCTGCCGCGCGGCCTGTGGTTCGACCAGGACTGGGCGGACCTGAAGAAGGTGATGCCGGTGGCCTCCGGCGGCATCCACGCCGGCCAGATGCACCAGCTGATCGACCTGTTCGGCGACGACGTGGTGCTGCAGTTCGGCGGCGGCACCATCGGCCATCCGGCCGGCATCCAGGCCGGCGCGGTCGCCAACCGCGTGGCGCTCGAGGCGATGGTCAAGGCGCGCAACGAGGGCCGCGACATCGCGAACGAGGGTCCGGACATCCTGCAGGCCGCGGCGCGCTTCTGCACGCCGCTCCGGCAGGCGCTGGAGACCTGGAAGGACGTGTCGTTCAACTATGCGTCGACCGACACCAGCGACTACGCCGCCACCCCGACCGCCCTCTGAGCCTGCAGGACCCGCCGCCATGATGACCAATCCGACCGGCCGCATCACCCAGGGCCAGTTCAGCTTCCTGCCCGACCTGACCGACGCCGAGATCGCGCTGCAGCTCGACTACGGCCTGCGCCGGGGCTTCGCGTGGAGCATCGAGTACACCGACGACCCGCACCCCCGGAACACCTACTGGGAGATGTACGGGATGCCGATGTTCGACCTGCAGGACCCCGCCGGCCTGATGGTCGAGCTGCGGGCCTGCCGCGCGAGCTTCCCGCAGCACTACATCCGTCTGATGGCCTTCGACTCGACCCGCGGCGTCGAGAGCATCGCGATGAGCTTCATCGTGAACCGGCCGGCGCGCGAGCCGGGCTTCATGCTCGAGCGCCAGGAGGTCGACGGCCGCAGCATGCGCGCGACGATCCGCGGGTATGCGGCGGAGCGGCCCGAAGGCGAGCGCTACGGCGACTGAGACGGGCGGACACACGGTGAGCACACCGCTCTACTCGATCCCGGGCGCGCCGCTCGGCGCGGACCCGGGCGGTGCGTCCGGGCCGGCGTCCCCGGCCGGGGGCACCGGTCCCGCCGGCGCCGCCCCCGCCG
>RPRK01000065.1 GCA_003818495.1 Burkholderiales bacterium | reverse complement strand
GGCCCGTGGCCGGCTGCTGGTACCCTTGCGGCCTCGACACGCGGGCCCCGGTCCGCCATGGAGCCCCACCGATGATCCGACGTTCACACGCCGTCGCCGCCTGCCTCGCCGCCGCGCTCGCCGTGACGCCCGCATTCGCCCAGTCCAAGAAGGAACTGGTCAACAAGCTGCTGCAGCTGCAGCAGCCCGGCGTCGAGGCGATGGCCAAGGGCCTGGCCGAGCAGCCGGCGATCCAGCTGACGCTGGCCGCGCGCCAGGCGTTCGGCAACGTGCCGCAGGACAAGCGCGAGTCGGTCGCCAAGGCGATCGACGCGGACCTGAAGAAGTACACCGACGAGGCCGTGCCGCTGCTGCGCGAGCGCGCGATCAAGCTCTCGCCCTCGGTGATCGGCACCGAACTCGAGACCAACTTCAACGAGTCCGAGCTCAAGCAGCTGATCGAGTGGTTCGAGTCGCCGGTCATCAAGCGCTTCAACACGCTCGCGCCGGGCATGCAGCGCACGCTGAGCGAGAAGCTGGTCGGCGAGACCCGCAGCCTCATCGAGCCGAAGCTCAAGACGCTCGAGAGCTCGATGGCGCGCCACCTCGGCCTGCCGCCGGCCTCCGAGGGCGGCGGCGCCCCGTCGGGCGGCGCCGGGATGCCGGGCGTGCGCGGCGGCGACTCGAGGAAGTGACCGGCCGCCCGGGCGTACGCCCGGACGGCCTCCGGTCGGCCCCGCAGGCGGGCCGGCCGACTGCCGCTCAGCCCGCCTCGGCGGCGCGTCCCGCGGCCTGAGCGACCGCGATCGCGGTCGCGTTCAGCACCCGCCGCATCGTCGCGGCCGGCGTCAGGATGTGCACCGGACGGGCCGCGCCGAGGAGGATCGGCCCGACGGTGATGCCCTTGCCGCCGGTCACCTTCAGCACGTTCAGCAGGATGTTGGCGGCATCCAGGTTCGGCATCACCAGCAGGTTCGCCGTGCCGGTGAGCGAGGACTCGGGCAGGAACTCGCGGCGCACCTCCTCGGACAGCGCGGCGTCGCCGTGCATCTCGCCGTCGCACTCCACGTCGGGCAGGTGCGCGCGGAACAGCGCCGCGGCGGCGCGCATGCGGCGCGCGCTCGGCCGGTCGCTGCTGCCGAACATCGAATGCGAGGCGAACGCCACCTTGGGATGGACGGCGAACGCGCGCATCTGCTCGACCGCCAGCCGCGCGATCTCGGCAAGCTGCTCGGCGTCCGGCTCGTCGTTGACCAGCGTGTCGGTCAGGAACAGCGTGTGCTCGGGCAGCATCAGCGCGTTCATCGTCGCGAAGCAGTTCGCGCCGCGCGCCATGCCGATGACGTCCTTCACCCGCGAGAGGTGGTCGTCGAACCGGCCGACGAGGCCGCAGACCATCGCGTCCGCATCGCCGCGGCGGACCATCATCGAGGCCAGCGTGCTGGCCGAGCGGCGGATCGTCGCCTTGGCGAGCTCGGGCGTGACGCCGCGACGGCCCATCAGGTGGCGGTAGTCGGACCAGTAGTCGCGAAAGCGCGCGTCGTCCTCGGGGTCGACGACCTCGAAGTCGGTGCCCGGGCGGATCCGCAGGCCGGCGCGCTTGCAGCGCATCTCGATCACCGACGGGCGGCCGATCAGGCTGGCGCGCGACACCAGGCCCTCGTCGATCGAGGCCTGCACGGCGCGCAGCACGCGCTCGTCCTCGCCTTCGGCGTAGACGACACGCGCCGGGCGCGCGCGGGCGGCGGCGAACACCGGCGCCATGAACAGGCCGGTGTGGCTGACGAAGCGCTGCAGCGAGCGCCGGTACGCGTCGAGGTCGGCGATCGGTCGGGTGGCCACGCCCGAGTCCATCGCCGCCTGCGCGACCGCGGGCGCGATGCGCAGGATCAGCCGGCTGTCGAAGGGCTTCGGGATCAGGTAGTCGGGCCCGAACGACAGCTCCTGGCCGGCATAGGCCGCGGCCACCTCGTCGGAGATCTCCGCCTTGGCGAGGTCGGCGATCTGGCGCACGCAGGCCTGCTTCATCTCGTCGGTGATCCGCGTGGCGCCGGCATCGAGCGCGCCGCGGAAGATGTACGGGAAGCACAGGACGTTGTTGACCTGGTTCGGATAGTCCGAGCGTCCGGTCGCGATGATGCAGTCGGGACGCACGGCGAGCGCGAGCTCGGGGCGGATCTCGGGCTCGGGATTGGCGAGCGCCAGGATGATCGGCCGCTCGGCCATCGTGCCGACCATCTCCTGCGTCAGCACGCCGGCCGCCGAGCAGCCGAGGAACACGTCGGCGCCGCGGCAGACGTCGGCGAGCGTGCGTGCGTCGGTCTGCTGCGCGTAGCGCTGCTTGGAGGCGTCGAGCTTCTCGCGGCCGGTGTGGATCACGCCCTTGGAGTCGACCATGAAGACGTTCTCGCGACGGATGCCCAGGCCGACGAGCACGTCGAGGCAGGCGATCGCGGCGGCGCCGGCACCGGACACCGCGAGCTTGACCCGGCCGATGTCCTTGCCGACGAGCTCGAGCCCGTTGAGGATCGCCGCGGCCGAGATGATGGCCGTGCCGTGCTGGTCGTCGTGGAACACCGGGATCGACAGCCGGTCGCGCAGGCGGCGCTCGATCTCGAAGCACTCGGGTGCCTTGATGTCCTCGAGGTTGATGCCGCCCAGCGTCGGCTCGAGCGCGGCGATGATCTCGACGAGCTTGTCCGGGTCGCGCTCGGCGAGCTCGATGTCGAAGACGTCGATGCCGGCGAACTTCTTGAACAGGCAGCCCTTGCCCTCCATCACCGGCTTGCCGGCGAGCGGGCCGATGTCGCCGAGGCCGAGGACGGCGGTGCCGTTGGTGACCACGCCGACGAGGTTGCCGCGCGAGGTGTACTCGGCGGCCAGCGTCGGGTCGCGCTCGATCTCGAGGCAGGCATAGGCCACGCCGGGCGAGTAGGCGAGCGACAGGTCGCGCTGGTTCGACAGCGGCTTGGTCGGGGTGATCGAGATCTTGCCGCGCGTCGGGGCGCGGTGATAGTCGAGCGCGGCGTCCCGGAGCGCCTGCTCGGCGGGCGACAGGCTCTTGGAATCGGTGGGCATTGCGTCTCCGTGTCTTCGCTGTGACCGGCCGACGATGCGGTGCCGGCAGGATCGGACCCCGCGGCCGGTCGCGGATGATAGCGCCGCGCGGCGGCGGCGGCGGCATTCCCGACCGGGCCTCGGGGCGGTGCGTGCGCCCCGGCCATTCCGCGACCCCGCGTGCCGGTTCGCTCCGGCGCGGGTGCGGCAGTAGCATGACGCGCCGTGCGCCCGTCGGGCCGCCGGTCATCCTGACGACCTTCCGGAGACGCCTGCCATGATCCACGTACTCGCCTTCATCACCTGCCAGCCCGGCAAGCGCGACGAGGTGCTCACCGCGTTCCGCGCGAACATGCCGGCGGTGCACGCCGAGGACGGCTGCATCGAATACCAGCCGGTGGTCGATGCGGCCGGCTTCGGCGGGTTCCAGGCACCGGTGGGTGCGGACGGCTTCGTCGTGATCGAGAAGTGGCGCGATGCCGCCGCGCTCAAGGCGCATGCGGCCGCGCCCCACATGGCCGCCTACGCGGCGCGCACGAAGCCGCTCGTGGCCGAGCGCCGCATCCATGTGCTGACCGAGCCCGCCTGAACGGGCGGGGCCGCGCTCAGCGCGGCGCGGAGGACGCCGGCTGCGCCTCGTCGTCGTCGGCGAGCACCGGTCGCGCCGACGCCTCGGCGCTCCTGCCCACCGCACGCGCCGCCAGCGGCGCCTCCACGTAGCGGTGGAAGAGGGCGCCCGCCGCGGTGCTGCCGAAGAAGGCGACGGCCAGGCCGAGCGCCGCCGGCAGCGGTGCGTCGGGGAACCAGCGTGCCGCGGCGGCCTCGACCAGCACGCACAGCGGGTAGTGCACGAGGAACACCGAGTAGGAGATGCGGCCGAGCCACTCGATCCGGGGCGAGGCCAGGCGCCGTGCGCCGAGTCCGAGCGGCATCGCCCAGGCGAGCAGCAGGGCGGTGGCCAGCGCCACCGCGATGCGGATCCGGAAGTCGAGGACCAGCGCCGCCGAACCGAGCACGACGATCGCGATCACGGCGGCGCGGCCTGCCCGGTGCGGGC
This sequence comes from Burkholderiales bacterium, assembly GCA_003818495.1. Taxonomy (GTDB): domain Bacteria; phylum Pseudomonadota; class Gammaproteobacteria; order Burkholderiales; family Burkholderiaceae_E; genus UBA4615. The sequence goes on along the minus strand of RPRK01000065.1, from coordinate 17,792 downwards.
CGGCCCAGGCGGCCAGCGCGCCGAGCGCGTACGAGCCGAAGAAGTAGAGGCCCCAGGCGTCCCACTGCGCGTCGCGGTTGAAGCCCAGCAGCGACGCCGCGCCGAGCGCGACGACCAGCACCGGTGCGGCGCCCGCCACGCCGCTGCGGCGTGCCGCCCACAGCAGCGCGACCAGCAGCGCGTAGAGCTGCAGGTCGATGGCCACGTACCAGATGCCCGCCGACAGCGCCTCCTGTCCGAGGATGTCCTGCAGCATCGCGACGTTCGCCAGGAGCTGCAGCGCGGTGGGGGCATCGGGGACGGTGTCGTGGTCGGTGAGCGTGCGGCCGAGCGCCGCGGCGACCACGGCGCACGCGAGCGCGGCGAGGTACGGTCCGGCCAGCCTGACCCAGCGGCGGCGCACCAGTGCCACCGGCTCGATCGGTCGCGGCACGCCCCCGGGTGCGAGGCCCCGCACCGCGAGGAAGCCGGCGATCACCAGGAAGACCTGCACCGCGAGCCGTCCGTACTCGGACACCGCGTCGACCACCGGCTCCGCCCACGGGCGCACGGCGTCGGACATCGGGCCGTAGATCGCGAGGTGGTGCAGGACGATCAGCTGCGAGGCGAAGGCCTTGAGCGCGTCGATCAGGGGCTGGCGGACGGACACGGGCGGGGCCGGACGGACGGTCGAGGGCGACCGACGCGCGTTCAGGGGCTCGGAGTCTAGCTTGGCGTGCCCGGGGCGGCCAGTGACGGAAGCCACGCCATGGACGCCGGCGGCCGGGGGATGTCGGCCGGTCGGGAGCCGTGCCGGGCGGGATCAGTCGAGTGCTGCCACGTGACCCGGAGCGGGCGACGAAACGGGTCGCCTGAGCAGCAGCACCAGCGGCATCGCGGCGAGGCAGACCCACATCATCAGCCGGAAGTCCTGCAGGAACGCGATCGTGGTGGCCTGGCGGGTGACCTCGGCGTCGAGGGCGGCGAGCCCCTCGGGCGTGTCGAGCCGCCACGCGCCGGATTCGATCGCCAGCCGCAGCGGCAGGCTCGAGGCATCGATGTGCTCGGCCAGCGCGGCGTGGTTCGCGCGGATGTTGTGCGACAGCGCCGAGACCACGACCGAGATGCCGACGCTGCTGCCGATGTTGCGCACCAGGCTGAACAGCGCGGTGCCCTCGTTGCGGTCCCGCGGCGCGAGCGAGGCGAACGTGATCGTGGTCAGCGGCGGAAACACGAACCCGATGCCCAGCCCCTGGACGATGCCGGTCCACGCGATCATCCGCGGCGTCACGTCGGTGTCGAACGCGGTCATCGCATGCAGCGACGCCGCGCACAGGCCGAGCCCGAGCAGGATCAGCAGGCGCGGGTCGGCGCGGTCGCCGAGGCGCCCCACCGCGATCATCGCCAGCGCGGTGCCCGCGCCGCGCGGGGCGAGCAGCAGCCCCGTGTCGAACACCGGATAGCCCATCAGTCCCTGCAGGAACGGCGGCAGGAGCGTCGTGGTCGCGAGCAGCACCAGGCCGATCGCGAACGCGGTCGCCAGGCCGGCGGCGAAGTTGCGGTCCGTGAACAGCCGCGGCTGCACGAACGGAGCGGTGTGGGTGAGGATGTGCACCACGAACAGGTACAGGCCGAGCGCGGCGAGCGCGGCTTCCAGCACGATCTCGCGGCTCTCGAACCAGCCGAGCGACTCGCCCCGGTCGAGCATCAGCTGCAGCGCGGCCAGCCCGATCGCGAGGTACGCGAAGCCCGCGAGATCGAAGCGGCGCCCGCGGTCGGTCGGCGTTTCGGGCAGCCAGGCGAGCAGCCCGAGGGTCGTGACGATGCCGATCGGCAGGTTGATGAAGAAGACCCAGCGCCAGCTCTGGTACTCGGTCAGCCAGCCGCCGAGCGTGGGCCCGAGGATCGGACCGAGCATCACGCCCACCCCCCACACCGCCATCGCCGCGGTCTGCTTCTCGCGCGGCCAGGTGTCCAGCAGCACGGCCTGCGCGAGCGGCACCAGGAAGGCGCCGAATGCCCCCTGCAGGACGCGGAACAGCACGATCTGTCCGAGCGTCGCCGCCACGCCGCACAGCATCGAGGCCAGCGTGAAGCCGACCACCGACGCGATGAACAGCCGCCTGCGTCCGAACCGTTCGGCGAGAAAGCCGGTGAGCGGCATGCAGATCGCCGTCGCCACGATGTAGGAGGTGAGGACCCAGGCGATCTGCTCCTGCGTCGCGCCCATCTCGCCCTGCATCCGCGGCAGCGCGACGTTGGCGATCGTGGTGTCGAGCGTCTGGATGACGGTGGCCAGCGTGACCGCGGCGGTGATCGCGCGGCGACGCGCGGGGGTCGGCGCGGCGGAGGCGGCCGTCGGCATCAGGGCAGCAGGTCGGCGATCGACCGGCGCCGGCCGGTGTCCACGATCACGCGCGCGCTCAGCCCGGCCCGCAGGGGCGGCGCGTCGGCGAGCGGCTCGATGCGGATGCGCACCGGCACGCGCTGCGCGACCTTGATCCAGTTGCCGGTCGCGTTCTGCGGCGGGATCACCGCGAACTCGGCGCCGGTCGCCGGCGCGAGGCTGTCGACCGTGCCGCGCCAGGTGACGTCGGGGTGGGTGTCGACGCGGATCGTGGCCGACTGCCCGCTGCGGATCCAGCCGAGTTCGTTCTCGGGGAAGTTGGCCTCGACCCAGAGCGTGCCGTCGGCGACCAGCGCGAGCGCGGTCGCGCCTGCCGCGACGTACTGCCCGGGCTTGGGCGGGCGGCTGACCGTGCCGGACACCGGCGCGCGCACCTCGACCCGGGACAGGTCGAGCCGCGCCTGCATCAGCTCGGCCTGCGCGGCGAGCACCAGGGGATGGCGCTCGATCGGCACGTCCGGGCCGCCGCCCAGGGTCTCGGCGATCCGGCCGAGTTCGCGTTCGACCGCGACCGCCTGCTGCCCGGCGAGCTCGGTCGTCTGCCGGGCCTCGTCGAGGCGCGAGGCCGAGATGAAGTTGCGCGCGGCGAGGTCGGCCTGGCGCGCCTCGTCGCGCCGCGCGAACGACTGCCGGGTGCGCGCGAGCGCGATCTCGGCCTGCTTGGCGCGATAGCCCGCCCGCAGTGCGGCGACGTCGGTGCGGGCCTGCGCGACACGGGCCTCGGCGCGGGCCAGCGCGACCCGCAGCGGCGCGTCGTCGAGCCGGAAGAGCGGGGCACCGGCCGGGACGGCCTCGTTCTCCCGCACGAGCACCGAGCGGACCGTGCCGGCGATCTCGGCGCTGACCGGGATCTTGTCCGCCTTCACATAGGCGTTGTCGGTGTCGGCTACCCCGCCGCCGTGCAGCCACCAGGCCAGCGCACCGCCCGCGACGGCGAGCGGCACGACGAGCATCAGCACGATGCGCACCAGCCGTCGCAGCGCGTCGGACAGGCGCACGCTCAGGCCTCGCGGACCGGCGGGCGGGCGCCCGCACGTCCGGGGGCGGACAGCGACGCACGCATCCTGCGCAACCCGGCCACGGTCTGCGCCGCGTCCTTCGCGCCCAGGCCGGCCAGGGCCTCCTCGCGGATCGCATCGCCGATCGCGCGGATCTCGGCCACGCGCGGCGCGGCGGCGCGGGTCAGGAACAGCCGATAGGCGCGCCGGTCGGTCGGGTCGGCGCGCCGCTCGACGAGGCCGGCCTCGGCGAGCTGGTCGACGAGCCGAGCCAGCGTGATCGGCTGGATCTCGAGCTGCTCGGCGAGGTCGATCTGTCGCAGGCCCTGCTCGCGGGCGAGCCAGACCAGGGCACGCGCCTGCGCGTAGGTGAGTGCCGAGCCTTCCAGCCGTGCCTGGAAGGCCCGGCGCATCAGGCGGGCGACGTCCGCGACCAGGAATCCGACCGAATCCGTCGCGTCGCGATCGGCGTGCGCATCGGGGCGCGGGGCAGGCGGTACGGCGGGCATGGGACGGCCAAATGATATGCGTTGCTTATCATATGCATCTCATCCGGTCTCGGAAAGCGAAGCCGTTCCGCGTTCCTCGCGTCGCGAGTCGGTTCAGCGCTGCGCGCCGAGGCGCGCGTCCACCCGCGCGAGCCCTGCCTCGTCGAGCGTGCCGGCGAGCGCGGCGAGGCGCAGGCCGTCGATCAGGCGGGCGATGCGCGCCTGGGCCAGCGCGAGCTCGGCCTGCGCCGAGTCGTTCTCCGCGTTCAGCACGTCGAGCGTCGTCCGATCCCCGACCTCGAGTCCGGTGCGGGTGGTCTGCAGGCGCGCGGCGCTCGCGATGCGCGACTGCTCGAGCGCCGCGATGCGCTGTGCCCCGGTCTCGAGCCCCAGCCATGCCGCGCGGACCTCGAGCGCGACGCGCCGCCGTGCCCGATCGAGTTCGGCGTCGGCGCGTTCGGCAAGCCGCAGCGCCTCCTCGCGCCGGGCTTCGCGCTGCCCGCCCGTCCACAGCGGCACGCTGATCTGGACACCCACCAGGCCCTGCGTCGCGGCACTGGAGGCGGGACCGAAGTCGCCGCTGCCGCCGATCCGCTCGCGCGACGCCGAGGCCACCAGGTCGACGCTGGCCTGGGCACCGCGCGCGTGCACGTCGGCCTCGGCGCGTGCCACTCGGACGGCGACATCGAGCGCGCGCACGTCGGCGTTGCCGTCGGCGGCCGCGTCGAGCCAATGCTGCAGCGTGCCGGGGGCGGGGTCCTCGGGGGCGGCCGACACCGCGCCGGGGCGCAGCGTGCCGACCGGGCGGCCCGTGAGGTCGGCGAAGGCGGCCTCGCGCAGCGCCAGCTCCGCGCGTGCCGCGATCGCCTGCGCACGAACCGCCTCGGCGCGCGCGCGTGCCTCGTGGGTGCCGACCACCGGCGCGTCGCCGATCCGCCAGCGGTCGGTGGCCTCCGCGAGGGCCCGGTCGACGGCCGCCTGCTGCCGGGTCGCGACCTCGAGGGCCCGCATCGCCAGCGAGACCTCGAGCCACTGCGTGGCGACCCGCAGCATCGCCGTCTGTCCGGCGGCCCGCCACGCGTGTTCGGCGGCCTCCCCCGCGAGCCCGAGCTGCCGGCCCCGCGCGGTGAGCTCGCCGCTCCACAACGGCTGGCGCGCCTGCAGCGCGATGCGGCCGCTGCCGCCGTCGACCGACGTCCGGAACGACGCGCCCTCCGCGGTCCCGAAGCCCGGGGCACCGAAGCGCGCGCCGTCGATCGCGCTCTCGGAGCGTCCGATGCCGCCGAGGGCCGAGACCGAGACCTGCGGCTGCCACAGCGTGGCGGCCTGGTTGCCGCGGGCGGCCCCCGCGGCCCGGGCCGCCCGCGAGACGGCGAGATCGGGGTCGGCCCGAAGCGCGGCGTGCCACGCCTCGACCAGCCCCTCGGCCGCGGCCGGCGGGGTCGGGGCCAGCACGGACGCGGCGGCGAAGGCGAGCGCCGCCGCCCTGCGCAGGCCCGGCAGGCTCGGAGCGGTCGTGCGGGCCATCGTCAGGCGCCGGCCGGCACGCCGAGCTTGCGCAGGATCGTCTCCATCAGGCACCAGCCGGTGAGCGCGCTCTGCAGCAGGTTCGCGCCGACGAAGGCGGTGAACGCCAGCCACCAGGGGCTGACGAACAGCGGGCTGCCGGGCACGCCGAGCGCGAGCGACACGAGGATGAAGGTGCCTGCGAACAGGCGGACGAGTTGCCAGGATTTCATGGTGGGGCTCCTTCAGAGGGGGGTTGCGGGCGCAGCGCGGCGGTAGGCCGCGAAGTACAGGACCGGGATGACGACCAGCGTGAGGACCGTCGACACCAGGATTCCGAAGATCAGCGAGATCGCGAGCCCGTTGAAGATCGGGTCGTCGAGGATGAAGAACGCGCCGAGCATCGCGGCCAGGCCGGTCAGCACGATGGGCTGGGCCCGCGTGACCGCGGCGCGCACGATGGCATCGGCGAGCGCCATGCCCTCGTCGACCTGCAGCCGGATGAAGTCCACCAGCAGGATCGAGTTGCGCACGATGATGCCGGCGAGCGCGATCATCCCGATCATGCTGGTCGCGGTGAACTGCGCGCCGAGCAGCGCATGGCCCGGCATCACGCCGACGAGGGTCAGCGGGATCGGCGCCATGATGATCAGCGGCACGAGGTACGAGCCGAACTGCGCGACCACCAGCAGGTAGATCAGCACCAGGCCGACCGCATAGGCCGTGCCCATGTCGCGGAAGGTCTCGTAGGTGATCTGCCACTCGCCGTCCCACTTGATCGCGTACTCGCGGTACGGATCCTCGGGCTGACTGATGAAGTACTCCTTGAGCGTGCCGCCGCCGGGCACCTCGATCGCGGCCACCTGCGGGCGGATCGCGAACATCCCGTACAGCGGGCTGTCGACGCGTCCGGCCATGTCGCCGACCACCAGGTTCACCGGCAGCAGGTCCTTGTGATAGACGGGCTGCTCGCGCAGCGTGTCGCTCGCACGCACCAGCTCCGAGATCGGCACCAGCCGGCCCGAGGCCGCGCGCACCGTGAGCTGCAGCAGCGCGTCGAGGTCGCCGTGCCGTTCGGCGGGCAGCTGGAGCATCGCGGGGGCGGGGTACTTGCTGCCGTCGTGCAGCCAGGCCACCGCCTCGCCGGCGAGCCCCGCGCGCAGCGTGGTGACGATCGCCTGCTGCGGCACGCCGAGCATCGCCGCCTTGCGGCGGTCGACCACGAGCACCGTGCGGGGCGCGTCGGCGATGCTGCCGTCGTCGACGTCGACGATGCCTTCGTGGGCGGCCATCACGGCGCGCACGCGGCGTGCGACCTCGCGGCGTCCGTCGGCGTCGGGCCCGTAGATCTCGGCGACGATCGGCGACAGCACCGGCGGGCCCGGCGGCACCTCGACCACCTTGACGTTGGCGCCATGGCGCCGGCCGATCTCCTGCAGCGCGGGACGCACGCGGGTGGCGATCGCGTGGCTCTGCGTGTCGCGGTGGTGCTTGTCGACCAGGTTGACCTGCAGGTCGCCGACCTCGCCGCCCGCGCGCAGCGCGTACTGCCGCACCAGGCCGTTGAAGTTGATCGGCGCGGCCGTGCCGGCGTAGGCCTGCCAGTCGGTGACCTCGGGGACGGTGGCGAGGTGCGCCCCGAGCTCGCGCAGCACCGCGGCGGTCCGCTCCAGCGGCGTGCCCGCCGGCATGTCGACGACGACCTGGAACTCCGACTTGTCGTCGAAGGGCAGCATCTTGAGCTGCACCAGCCCCAGCACCGGCAGCAGCATCGAGCCGGCGACCAGCGCCGCCACGCCCACGCCGAGCAGCAGGCGGTTGCGGCCGCCGCGGCGCTCGTCGAGCAGCGGGCGGAAGAGCCGCTCGAACAGCGGGCCGAGACGGCGCGCGAGACCGGTCGGCTCGCCGTGGCCGCCGTCCGCGTGACCGGCAGCCGAGGGCTTCATCCACAGCCGCGCGAGCCACGGCGTGACCACGAAGGCGATCGCCAGCGACAGCAGCATGCCGAGGCTCGCGTTGATCGGGATCGGGCTCATGTACGGGCCCATCAGGCCCGAGACGAAGGCCATCGGCAGCAGCGCGGCGATCACGGTGAACGTCGCGAGGATGGTCGGACCGCCGACCTCGTCGACCGCGCCCGGGATCAGCTGCGCCAGCGTGCGTCCGGGGTGCAGCGCCTGGTGCCGGTGGATGTTCTCCACCACGACGATCGCGTCGTCGACCAGGATGCCGATCGAGAAGATCAGCGCGAACAGCGACACCCGGTTCAGCGTGAAGCCCCAGGCCCAGGAGGCGAACAGCGTCGCGGCCAGCGTCAGCACGACCGCGGTGCCGACGATCGCCGCCTCGCGCCGGCCGAGGGCGACGAACACCAGCGCGACCACCGACGCGGTCGCGAACAGCAGCTTCTGGATGAGCTTCTTCGCCTTGTCGTTCGCGGTCTCGCCGTAGTTGCGGGTCGTGCTCACCTCGACGCCGTCGGGGATCACCGTGTTGCGCAGCGCCTGCACGCGCCGCACCACCGCGTCCGCGACGTCGATCGCGTTCTCGCCCGGCTTCTTGGTGACCGTCAGCGTCACCGCCGGATGCTCGGCGGCGGGCCGCCCGTCGCGCGCGGCCACGCCGTGCCAGACGCTGCGCACGGCGGGCGGCGGGCCGTCGCGCACCGTCGCGACCTCGCGCAGGAACACCGGGCGGCCGTCGCGCACGCCCACCACCAGGTCCTCGATCTCGCGCGCATCGCGCAGATACGGGCCTGACTCGATGGCCACCGAGCGGTTGCCCGTCACCAGCTCGCCGACCGGCAGCCCCAGGTTCGCCGACTGCAGCGCCTGCCGCAGGTCGGCGACGGTCGTCCCGGTGCCCGCCATCCGGGTCGGGTCGAGCTCGACCAGCACGGCGCGGCCGGGGCCCCCGATCGTGGCGACCTCGCGCGTGCCGGGCACGCGCTTGAGCTCGGCCTCGACCGATCGCGCCACCCGCTCCAGGTCGGCCGCACCGGCCTGCGCATCGAGCGCGTACAGCGTCAGCGCCACGATCGGCACGTCGTCGATGCCGCGCGGCTTGACCAGCGGCTCGCCCACGCCCAGCCCTTTCGGCAGCCAGTCCGCGTTGGCCGAGACCGTGTCGTGCAGCCGCACCAGTGCCTCGGTGCGCGGCACGCCGACCTTGAACTGGACCGTGACGATCGACAGGCCCGGGCGCGACACCGAGGCGATGTGCTCGACCCCCGCCATCTGCGACAGCACCTGCTCGGCCGGCACCGTCACCGCCTGCTCGACGTCGCGCACCGAGGCGCCGGGGAAGGGCACGATGACCTGGGCCATCGTGACGTCGATCTGCGGCTCCTCCTCGCGCGGGGTGACCGCCACCGCGAACGCGCCCAGCAGCAGTGCGGCGAGCGCCAGCAGCGGCGTGATCCGCGCCGACTGGAAGGCCCGGGCGATCCGTCCGGAGACGCCCATCGGGGACGGGGTGTCGCTCATCTCGTCGTTCCTCACCGGACCCGCGCCGCGGCCTGCGGGTCGAGCGCGACCCGATCGCCCGCCGACAGGCCCGCCAGCACCTCGATCTCGTCGCCCGTCACCGGGCCCAGCCGCACCTGGCGCAGGAGCGGACGGCCCTTCGGGTCGATCACGTACAGGCCGGCCAGCTCGGCGCGGCGCACGACCGCGGACACCGGCACGAACAGGCGCCCGGAGCCGGCGGCGCCCGGCGCCTCGGCCGGGGCCGGCAGGCGCACGCGCGCGAATCCGCCGGGCGCGGCACCCGCCGTCCCGGCGGGCAGCTCCAGCCGCAGCTGCACGGTGCGGGTCGCGGCGTCGACCGTCGGCAGCACCGCCACGCGGGTCGGCACCACCGCGCCGCCGTCGGGCGCTGCGCCGGGCAGTTCGATCCGGATCTCGCCGGCGGCCGGCGGATGCGCCCCGACCGACTGCGGCACCGCCGCGGTGACCCGCAGCACGGCCGGGTCGTAGAGGGTGAGCAGCGCCCGGCCGGGCATCGCCATGTCGCCGAGGGCGACCGGCACCTCGGCCACCACGCCCGAGTAGGGGGCGAGCACGCGGTGCAGCCCCGACTGGGTCCGGGCGGCGCCGGCCTGCGCGATCAGCGCGTCGAGCTGCGCCCGGGTGGCCGCGTGCTGCGCCTCGGCACGCTCGAGCGCGGCCCGGCTGATGTAGGCCTTGTCGAAGAGCTGGCGCTGGCGCTCGAGCTCGCGGCGCGCGACCTCGAGCGTGGCCCGGGTGGCCGCGACCTGGGCGTCGCCGGCGGCCGCCGTCTGCTCGGCCGAGCGTGCGTCGATCCGCATCAGCGCCTGGCCGGCGCGGACGGTGTCGCCGGCGCGCACGTCGATCGCGACGACCGCCCCGGGCACCTGCGCGGCCACCACCGTCTGGCGCACCGCCTCGACCGTGCCGTCGTAGACCATCGACCGGCCGGCGCCGCCGACCCGCACCGGCGCGCTCGCCAGGGTGCCCGCGCCCGTGTCCGCCCAGGCGACGGCTGCCGCCGTCGACGCCGTCGCCAGCGCCGCCGCCATCACCCACCCGCCGATCCGTCGCCCCGCCATCTTCGTGCTCCCGCGTTCGACCGGAGTCCGCCACGCTGGCGTCCGGCCCGTCATGCATGTATTATTTAACCAAACACGCAAATACGCAAGTAGGCAATCAGGTGACTTCTCACACGACCTTCGGCGAGGCGGGCATCATGGCGGACCCACGCACCGCGACCTGTCCGACCATGCAGGACCTTCCCCCCGAGGCGCTCGACCAGGTCGCCGGCTACTTCCAGGCGCTGTCCGAGCCGACGCGGCTGCGCATCCTCAACCTGCTGCGCGACGGCGAGCGCAACGTCGGCGACATCGCGCAGTCGACCGGGTTCACCGCGGCCAACGTGTCGCGGCACCTGTCGCTGCTCGCCGAGCGCGGGATGGTCGCGCGCGAGGGCCGCGGGACCAGCGTCTGGTACCGGATCGCCGATCCGTCGATCTACGACCTCTGCGACCTGGTGTGCGGCAGCATCGCGCGGGCGTACGAGCAGGCGGCGACCGAGCGGGCGGCCTTCGTGCGGACGGCGGGGCGCGGCGAACCCGGGCGCAGCGAAGCGGGCTGAGCGAACCGGGCTGAGCGAACCGGGCAGGGCCCAGCCGGGCAGGGCCCAGGCTTGCGCGCCGACGGCGCTCGGGCATCATGGCGGCCACCCCAGATCACCCGCACGGACGGGCCGGACACCCAGGATGGAGACGCCCCAGGCCGGCACCTTCCGAGACGACACGCGGCGATCCGACGGCGTCGGGCGGACCGGCGTGCGCCTGCCGCCCGAGCTGCTCGCCCCGCTGACCACGCTCGACGACGGCCGATCGCTGCGCGCGATGCTGCCGACGCTCGTGGCCCTGGTCGCGGTGCCCGCCCTGGCGGCCGCGGTCTGGTCGCCCTGGATCGTGCTGCCGGCGATCGTGGTGATCGCCGCCCTGCAGCACGCGATGTTCGTGCTCGTGCACGACGCCGCGCACTACCGGCTGTTCTCGAGCCGACGCGTGAACGATGCGGCCGGCCGTTCGCTCGGTGCGCTGGCCGGCATCTCGATGTGCACCTACCGGGTCGTGCACCGGCTCCACCACAACCACCTGTACGGCGACGTCGATCCCGACATCGCGCTGCACGGCGGCTATCCGCGGGGCCGCGCCTACCTGCTGCGCAAGCTCGCGACCGACCTGTCCGGGCGCACCGCGTGGAAGACCTACCGGTACTTCTTCGGTGCGCCGGCGGCCAACGCCGAGACCGCGACCGCCCAGCGTCCGCTCGACGACACGCCGGCGTCCCTGCGCGCCGATGCGCGCCGCGACCGGCGGACCGTCATCCTCGTGCAGATCGCCCTCCCGCTGCTCGCCCTGGCGCTCGCCGGCCCGGTGGGCCTGCTGCAGTACGCGGTGCTCTGGCTGCTGCCGGCGGTCACCGTCCTGCAGGCCCTGCTGCGCCTCCGGGCGATCGCGGAGCACGGCGCGCCGTCCGGCTACGGGTCGGCGCTGGTCGCGGCGCGCACGAACCTCGCCGGTCCGCTGGCGCGTGCGCTGCTGTTCCCGCACCACGTCGGCTATCACATCGAGCACCACCTCTACCCGGCGGTCCCGCACTACCACCTGCCGGCGCTGCACGCCCTGCTGCGTGACCGCGGCGTGCTCGACGGGGCGGAAGTGCGCCGCGTACCCGAGACCTGGCGCCGTGTCTACGCCGACCGGGGGCCCGCCGCGGGCTGATTGACCGTCCGGCCCCGGCCCGACATATCATTGTCACGAGCGCTGCTCAGACTGCGCGGCTTCATCCCGACGCTGCCCACCGGAGACATCATGAAATTCAGGTCCCTCATCGCGGCCACGGCCTTCGCCGTCGCCGCCAGCCCGGCCCACGCCCAGGTCGAGATCCAGTGGTGGCACGCCATGGGCGGCGCCCTCGGCGAATGGGTCAACGGGCTGGCCAAGGACTTCAACGACAGCCAGAAGGCCTACAAGGTCGTCCCGACGTTCAAGGGCACCTACGACGAGGCCCTCACCGGCGCCGTCGCCGCCTACCGCGCCGGCAACGCCCCGCACGTGCTGCAGGTCTTCGAGGTCGGCACCGCCACCATGATGGCCAGCAAGGGCGTGATCGTGCCGGTCGGCAAGGTCATGACCGACGCCGGCTTCAAGTTCGACCCGAACGCCTACGTGTCGGCGGTCGCGGGCTACTACACCGCGCCGAACGGCCAGATGATGAGCCTGCCGTTCAACAGTTCCACGACGGTGTTCCACTACAACAAGGACGCCTTCAAGGCGGCCGGCCTCGACCCCGAGAACCCGCCCAAGACCTGGCCCGAGGTGGTGCGCGCCGCAGCCTCGCTCAAGGCGAGCGGCCACAAGTGCCCGCTGACCACCAGCTGGATCAGCTGGACGCAGCTCGAGAGCTTCTCGGCCTGGCACAACGTCGAGTTCGCCACCAAGCGCAACGGCTTCAACGGGCTGGACACGCGCCTGGCCTTCAACTCGCCGCTGCACCTGCGCCATATCGAGAACCTCGCCAACCTCTCGAAGCAGGGCCTGTTCGTCTACAAGGGCCGTGCCAACACCGCCGACGCGACCTTCGTCTCGGGCGAGTGCGCGATGACCACCGGCTCGTCGGCGCTCTACGGCAACATCAAGCGCAACGCGAAGTTCGCCGCAGGCATCGGTGCGCTGCCGTACTACCCCGACGTGCCGGGCACGCCGCAGAACACCGTCATCGGCGGCGCCAGCCTGTGGGTGATGTCGGGCAAGAAGGCCGAGGAGTACAAGGGCGTCGCCGCGTTCTTCGATCACCTGTCCAAGGCCGAGGTCCAGGCGAAGAGCCACCAGCAGACCGGCTACCTGCCGACGACCATGTCCGCGTTCGAGCTGACGGAGAAGGGCGGCTTCTACAAGCAGAACCCGGGCACCGACGTCTCGGTCACGCAGATGATCCGCAAGACGACCGACAAGTCGCGCGGCATCCGGCTCGGCAACTTCGTCCAGATCCGCACGATCATCGACGAGGAACTCGAGCAGGTCTGGGCCGGCAAGAAGACCGCGAAGGACGCGCTCGACGCCGCGGTCAAGCGCGGCAACGAGCAGCTCGAGCGCTTCGAGAAGGCCAACAAGGCCTGATGCACGGCGGGGCGGGCGCCCGACACGCCCGCCCCCGGCGTCCGGTCGGCGCCGCACACCGGCCGGGTCCCGTCCGGTCCGCCTCGCCGATCTCCCGCCGGTCCTCCAGCCCGACCTCCTCCCGGATCCCCGAGTGGCCATCGAGAAACGCGTCCGCTTCCAGAGCCGCTGGCTGCCCTACGCGCTGATCGCACCTCAGATGGCGATCGTGCTGGTGTTCTTCTTCTGGCCTGCCGGGCAGGCGCTCTGGCAGAGCGTCCTGTCCCAGGACGCGTTCGGCACCTCGACCGAGTTCGTCGGGCTCGAGAACTTCGAGCGGCTGTTCTCCGACGCCACCTATCTCGCGTCCTTCTACACGACCGCGGTGTTCTCGGTGCTGGTGGCGGTCATCGGCCTCGTGCTGGCGCTGCTGCTGGCGGTGATGGCCGACCGGGTGATGCAGGGCTCGTCGCTCTACCGCACGCTGCTGATCTGGCCGTACGCGGTCGCGCCCGCGATCGCCGGCGTGCTCTGGCTCTTCATGTTCGCGCCGTCGATCGGCATCGTGAGCCACGCGCTCAACGCGCTCGGCTTCGACTGGAATCACCTGCTGGACGGCCGCGACGCGATGGCGCTGATCGTCATGGCCGCGGTCTGGAAGCAGATCTCCTACAACTTCCTGTTCTTCCTCGCCGGCCTGCAGTCGATCCCGAAGAGCCTGATCGAGGCGGCGGCGATCGACGGCGCGCGGCCCTGGCGGCGCTTCTGGACGATCGTCTTCCCGCTGCTGTCGCCGACGACCTTCTTCCTGCTGGTGATCAACGTCGTGTACGTGTTCATCGACACCTTCGCGATCGTCGATGCGGCGACCCAGGGCGGACCCGGCAAGGACACCGCGATCCTGGTCTACAAGATCTACTACGACGGCTTCAAGGCGATGGACCTCGGCGGCTCGGCCGCGCAGTCGGTCGTGCTGATGGTGATCCTGGTCGCGCTCACCGCGATCCAGTTCCGGTACGTCGAGCGCAAGGTGCAGTACTGAGATGGTCGAACGCCGCCCCGGGCTGAACGTGCTCGCCCACCTGATCCTCATCCTTGGCGTCGCCATCGTGGCCTTCCCGCTGTGGATGACCTTCGTCGCGTCGACGCAGACCGCCGAGCAGATCGTGCAGAACCGGCCGATGTCGCTGCTGCCGGGCGACAACCTCGTCGAGACCTACCGGGTCGCGCTGTTCGGCGGGCAATCCAACTACGGCAGCGCGATCGCGCCGGTGCTGCCGATGCTCAAGGTGAGCCTGATCTCGGCGCTGGTGATCGCGGTCGGCAAGATCGCGATCTCGCTGCTGTCGGCGTTCGCCTTCGTCTATTTCCGCTTCCCCGGCCGCTCGCTGTGCTTCTGGATGGTGTTCGTCACGCTGATGCTGCCGGTGGAGGTGCGCATCGGGCCGACCTACGAGGTGGTGTCGAACCTCGGCATGCTCAACACCTACGCGGGCCTCACGGTGCCGCTGATCGCATCGGCCACCGCGACCTTCCTCTTCCGGCAGTTCTTCCTGACGGTGCCCGACGAGCTGGTCGAGGCCTCGCGCATCGACGGCGCCGGGCCGATCCGCTTCTTCCGCGACGTGCTGGTGCCGCTGTCGGCCACCAGCATCGCCGCGCTCTTCGTGATCCAGTTCATCTATGGCTGGAACCAGTACCTGTGGCCGCTGCTGGTCACCACCGACGAGTCGAGGTATCCGATCGTGATGGGCATCAAGCGCATGATCTCGGGCGGCGACGCCGCCACCGAGTGGAACGTCGTGATGGCCACCGCGATGCTCGCGATGATCCCGCCGGCCCTCGTCGTCCTCGGCATGCAGAAATGGTTCGTCAAGGGCCTGGTCGACGCGGAGAAATGACGTGGGGGCGCTCTCGATCCGCAAGGTGTTCAAGGAGTACGGCCGGGGCGCGACGGCGAACCGGGTGATCCACGGCGTCGACGCCGAGATCGCCGACGGCGAGTTCATCGTGATCGTCGGGCCCTCGGGGTGCGGCAAGAGCACCTTGCTGCGGATGGTCGCCGGACTCGAGGAGATCAGCGGCGGCGAGATCGCCATCGGCGGGCGGGTCGTCAACGACGTCGAGCCCTCCGAGCGCGACATCGCGATGGTGTTCCAGAACTACGCGCTCTATCCGCACATGAGCGTGTACGACAACATGGCCTACGGGCTGAAGATCGCGAAGGTGCCCAAGCCGGAGATCGATGCGCGCGTGCGCAAGGCCGCGGGCATCCTCGAGCTCGGCGCGCTGCTCACGCGCAAGCCGCGCGAGCTCTCGGGCGGACAGCGTCAGCGGGTGGCGATGGGCCGCGCGATCGTGCGCGAGCCGCAGGTCTTCCTCTTCGACGAGCCGCTCTCCAACCTCGATGCCAAGCTGCGCGCGCAGACCCGCATCGAGATCCGCAAGCTGCATGCCGAGCTGGGCGTCACGTCGCTGTTCGTCACCCACGACCAGGTCGAGGCGATGACGCTCGCGCAGCGGATGATCGTCATGAACAAGGGCGTGGTCGAGCAGATCGGCTCGCCCGAGTCGGTCTACGCGCGTCCCGAATCGATGTTCGTCGCCGGCTTCATCGGTTCGCCGCCGATGAACCTGCTGCGCGGACAGGCCGACGGCGCGCGCTTCGAGGTGGCCGGTGCCGTGATCGCGCTGCCGCAGGCCGCGCCGCGCGCCGGCGAGCTGGTGCTCGGCGTGCGCCCGGAGCACATCAGCCTCGAGCCCGGCGGCTGGCCGATGCGCGTCGACCTGGTCGAGATGCTCGGCGCCGAGCGGCTGGTGCACGGACGGATCGGCGATTCGGGCCTGACCGTGCGCATCGACGGCACGGCGGTGCCGCCGTCGGCCGGCCAGACCGTCGGGGTCGTGGCCGCGCCGGCCCAGGTGCACTGGTTCGATCCGAAGACGACCCGGCGGGTGGACGCGTGACCGCCGCCGTGACCGATCCGGCCGCGTCGCCCCCGGCGCCTGGGCCGCTCGACCCCGGCCTGCTGCCGGCGGGCATCCGCGCGCGCTTCGTCGACGGCGTCAACGGGCTGCGCATGCACCTGCTCGAGGCCGGTCACGAGCGGCCCGATGCGCCGATGCTCCTGCTGCTGCACGGCTTCCCCGAGCTGGCCTACAGCTGGCGCGCGGTGATGCCTGCGCTGGCCGATGCCGGCTGGCACGTCGTCGCGCCCGATCAGCGCGGCTACGGGCGCACGACCGGCTGGTCGCGAGGCTACGACGCCGACCTGGCCGAGTTCCGGATGGCGAACCTGGTGCGCGATGCGCTGGGGCTGGTGGCGGCGCTGGGCAGGCGGCACGTGGAGGCCGTGGTCGGTCACGACTTCGGCTCGCCGGTCGCGGCCTGGTGCGCGCTGATGCGGCCCGACGTGTTCCGTTCGGTGGTGACGATGAGCGCGCCCTTCGGCGGGCCGCCGTCGCTGCCGCCGCTGGGCGGCGCGCACGCGCCTCGCGATCCGTCGATCGCGCTGGCCGAGCTCGCGACCCTGCCGCGTCCGCGCAAGCACTACCAGTGGTACTACTCGACCCCCGAGGCCGATGCGGACATGCTCGGCGCACCGCAGGGACTGCATGCCTTCCTGCGGGCCTACTACCACGCCAAGAGCGCCGACCTCGCCTCGAACCGGCCGCACCCGCTGCGGGCCTGGGAGGCGGGCGAACTCGCGAAGCTGCCGACCTACTACGTGATGGACCTCGCGGCCGACATGCCCGCGTCGGTCGCGCCCGATGCGCCGACGCCGGAGCAGATCGCCGCCTGCGGCTGGCTGCCCGAGGCCTCGCTGGCGGTCTACGCCGGCGAGTACGCCCGCACCGGCTTCCAGGGCGCGCTGCAGTGGTACCGCTGCGGGACGTCGGGGCGCTTCGTCGCCGAACACCAGACCTGGGCCGGACGCACGATCGACGTGCCGGCGATGTTCGTCGCGGGCGCGAGCGACTGGGGGATCCACCAGAAGCCGGGCGAGCTCGACGCCATGCGCGCGCGCGCCTTCACGCGCCTGCTGGGGTGCGAGCTGGTCGAGGGCGCCGGGCACTGGGTGCAGCAGGAACGGCCCGAGGCCGTGACCCGGCTGCTGCTCGATTTCCTGCGCGCCGCGAGACGCTGAGCCCCGCGGCGCGACCTCACTCGCTGCGTTTCGGTTTCGGCGCGAGGGCCTGCGCGACCAGCATGTCGATCACCTCGCCCTGGCTGGGCAGGTTCTCGGTCGCCTTCATCCGGGTCAGACCCTCGCGGGTCGTGGCCTTGACCAGCACGTTGATGTAGACACGCCTTGGCGGGCGCCCGCGACGGGTGGGGACCGCTGTCGGCGCCGCTTCCTGTCGCTTCGTTGTCGTCGTCATATCAATTGTGTCAAGATGGTTGCATGGGAACTTAGCCCACAAGAGTAGCACTTCGGTCCCGCGTCCGCCCCCTCCGGCGGTTTCGAACCGTGCATCGACACATGCCATCGGCTTAGCGGCAGCGGTGGCCCGGTTCGATCCGCTCGACCAGGAAGCGGCCCATCGAGGGGGCGGCGAGCCAGGCGTCGAGCAGCGACCGATCGACGTCGCAGAAGGGGCGGAAGCGGCCCTGGACCTCGGCATAGGCGAGCGAGCGGGCCGCGTCGTGGCACAGACGGGATACCGTCGCGCTCCGGGCGATGGCCACGCACTCGACGGCCTCCAGAGGGACCGGACCCAGCCCCTCGACCATCACCACCTCGCCCGACGGCCCGGCGGACGGGAGGGACGGGGTGAGC